>JBGSSB010000150.1:0-8117 GCA_041737255.1 Chlamydiales bacterium
CCTGGCCGGCACCAAAGAAAAAGGAAAATTCCATCACACGTCATTTTTTGCTGGAGCTCCTGTGCAATGCGCCGGCGAGTTTATAGTTGAAGAGGGAAAACTCACAAGTGCCTGCCTTAGAAGTGGTCACTACAAACCCACTGAAGAGCATGAAGATGTATTACGTCAATATTTACGACAGGACAACAACTTAGGTCCAAAAAAAGCAGCTAAGCTTTATATAGAACCCTATGAAAATTAGACCTAGTTCATACAGCTACTATCACTCCTAAAAGGAGATGTTGTATAATTAACGACTGAGCCTGTGAGAAGGCCTGAGATAGCGAGAAAGTTATATGGCAATTTTCTCGCTTAGCGGCATTCCTAAGCACGTCATGATATTTAGTGCCCTGCTTTTAGTATAAGCTTCAGATTTAAAGCAGGTTGGTGGAGGCAGAGAGTTGTTGATTAATTGTAACGTAAAGCTACTGAAACATGGGCTTCGTCTCTTAGAAGCTGATCCCTTCTCATTTTTCTCATACATTCTCACTGGCTCAGTGATGGTTATTTAAACAACAACGCCGTTTCATTTTACGAACGTGCTGCCTCAACAAGAATCTCGCGGGCTTTTTCTTCTTCTTTAAGCTGAGCTAAGAACCCATTTGTTTCTTTTACTACAACACTCGATAGTGCCGCAACTCCTATAAGATTAGGAAATGCCATCAGCCCATTAAAGATATCTGATACTTTCCATACCACTTCAAGTTCCAAGAGTGCCCCAAAAAAGCAAATTACAATAAAGAGTATGCGGAAATACGGAACGCTTTTTGTTCCCATAAGATATTCTGCACATTTTTCGCCATAGTAGGCCCAGCCAATAAGTGTTGTAAAAGCAAAAAGCACAAGACCAATACTTACAACATAGCCGCCCCACCATACAACTGACGAAAATGCAGCCACGGTCATACTTGCGCCATTTAACAACTTACCATCAGCACCCAAGCTACCAAAAGCATCTGTGACGCCAAGAACAAGCCCTGTAACCGTGCACATAATGATAGTAGCAAGAAAACACCCAGTCATCGATACAAGTGCCTGACGGCCCGGAGTGTCTGTTTTAGCAGCGGCCGCTGCAATAGATGCAGTACCAAGACCCGCCTCTGATGTCATCAACCCACGGCTTACACCAACCTGAATAGCCATGGCAAGAGTAGACCCCGCAAAGCCACCAAAAGCCGCCTGACCTGTAAAGGCATTTGTAAAAATAGAAGTAATGGCATATGGAATTTTTTCGTAACAGACAAAAAGCACATAGCAGGCACCTGCAATGTACAAAACCGCCATAAAAGGCACCAAAAAGGAGGCTACTTTACCGATACTTTTAATGCCGCCCAAAATAGTAAGAGCAGCAAGAGCCGCCATAGCAATAGCGCTATAAACTGGGTCAATTTGAAACACGCTGAGCATCACATCCGCAACAGAGTGCGCCTGTATCATGTTGCCACCGCCAAATGCTGCAAAGCAGCCAAAAAAAGCAAAGGAACTCGCAAGCCACTTCCAACCAAGACCTCTTTCGATGAAATACATAGGCCCGCCAGCCATTTCAGAGCGAGAGTCCTGAACGCGGTATTTTACTGCGAGTATTGCTTCGGCATATTTTGTTGCCATACCAATCAGCGCTACAACCCACATCCAAAAAAGAGCACCCGATCCACCAATAGCAATACCCGTTGCCACCCCTGCAATGTTCCCAATACCAACAGTTGCTGCAAGAGCCGTCATAAGTGACTGAAAATGGCTGATGTCACCAACACTCTCTTTGTCATGATTTTTTCCAAAGGCAAGCTTTAATGCATACCAAAGGTAGCGAAACTGAAGGCCGCGCAATGCAAAGGTAAGATAAAAACCAATACCACAAATTAAGGCAAGTAGAGGCACGCCCCATACCAATGCCCACACATAATCAAGAACCGAAATTAATGTTTCGTACGTCATATATTCCACAATAAATTATAATTATACCGATGCAATAGGAGCACCAGCGACTTCCTCTCCAGACTCTTCTGACTCAATAAACTCTTTAGTTTCCTTGCGAATGACACCCGCTAATATTGCCAGTGCAATCATATTTGGAATAACCATCAAGGCATTCATGATATCAGCAAAACACCAGACGACATCCAGCGCAAAAAGTGATCCCGGAATGATCAGCGCTACAAACAGCACGCGATAAAAGGTGACTGATTTTTCCCCAAACAGATACTCAAAACATTTCTCACCATAATAGGCCCAAGAAATAACGGTTGTATAGGCAAAAAGAATCAACCCTACAATAACGATATACTTTCCACCCGCTATGGCCTTAGAAAAGGCAGCTATAACAAGGGATGCGCCATTGAGCACTTGGCCTGAGGCATCTTGAGAGCCTAAAACACCAGTTACCGCAATCACTAAGGCTGTAATAGTACAGATAATTGCCGTAGAGATTAAAGTACCCGTCATGGACAAAAGCGCTTGTCTGCCCGAAGAGCTTGTTTTTGCAGCAGCTGAGGCTATTGAAGCAATCCCAAGCCCTGCTTCGCTGCAAAAAGCACAACGCGCAACACCCATTTGCAATGCCATCACAGCACTAGCTCCTAAAAAGCCTCCAACTGCCGCTTGGCCTGTAAAGGCTGCCTTAAAAATCATCACAAAGGCTGCAGGAATCTCTGTATAGTACATGGCCAAAACAATAAACCCAGCTGCCATGTACGCTAAGGCTTTAAGTGGCACAATCCACGCGGCTAGTTTGCCTATACTCTTAATCCCACCAAAAAGAACAAAGCCCGTAAGTACCGTCAGCACACTGCCTGTAATCCAAGGGCTTATTTCATAAATATTGTTTACAGCGTCTGCAATTGAATTAACCTGCACTAGATTGCCTGTTCCAATAGCTGCAATAGAGGCAAAGCCAGCAAAGAGACTCGCCATCCACTTCCAACCAAGCCCCTTTTCGATATAGTACATAGGGCCACCAGACATCTGCCCCCGCTTATCAACCACTCGATATTTAACGGCAAGCAAGCTCTCTGAGTACTTAATAGCCATAGAGATTAAGGCCATCACCCACATCCAGAAAACAGCACCAAGTCCGCCCGCTGTAAGGGCTGTTGCCACACCAACGATACTTCCAGTACCAACAGCTGACGCCATTGAAGTCATTAACGACTGAAAAGGGCTAATATCTCCTGCGGAGGACTCTTTATCCTGCGCACCAATTAAACGAAACGCCTTGAAGAAATAACGAAACTGCACACCACCTAAAGCAAAAGTAAGGTAAAGCCCTACACCCATTAAAAGGGCTAAAAGAGGCGGCCCCCAAAGAGCCGTTTTAATGCCTTCTAAAAGAACTAAAGAATCGCTCATATTTTATCTCGTTACAGTCATAATTATACGTATCAATTCAACAAAACGCACAAGGATAAATAGATCTCTATTTGTTGAAAAGTTATTTTATTAAAGGATCTACTTTACAGACGTACTACTTTTTTGTAAAGGAAGAAATTCGAGAGGCTCGTAGTTCTGAAGAGCAAGAGGGATTTTGACTGCTGTTTTAGTAGAAACTTTAATAAAAAACTCTTTTAGAGCTTGTTGAAGATACAGTAGCTGCCAAGAAAGCTCTTCTACATGAGCATCAGGCTTTTGAAATCGGAACTTCGTGCGGTAGCGACCAAGAAGTTCCGCTAGCTCCACAAATCTTGCTGCTGCTTTTTCCATATTTGCTGTTGATTTATGACAAAATAGCGCATGAATAAGCTGTATAAGTTCAGAGGTCAACAACTCCTGCCATTCGGGACGATAGCAATCAACCCATGTTTCAAATAAAACATGAACATTTAATGCTCGCCACATTCTTTGCCCAAACACCCATAAAGGCATTTGCGCAAGAGCTCCTTGAGTAGAAATTCTTTGTATTCGACACCCCGCCCCAGCAAATCGCCCATTTTTTTGCCTTCCTAATACATTCTCTATTTGTAGCAAAGGGGCATCACTAAAATACCCTCCATCAGCAAGTTCTATTTGGCAAAAAGTAAGAATCGGTAAAAGGCGCGTAGCATCCACCACCCTGCGACGTGATAGCTCAGTAAATATTGGAGACAATACCCCATGCGTATAGCTATCAAATAAAATTGTTGATTTTGCAGTAGCTACCTCTAGCAGCTTAAGCAAAAATGAACACCCAGGCTTCGCATAGTATAAAATCGGCAAAGGGCTCACTTTTTGCAGTAGCGCCAATTCATACTCAGCTCGTTCAAAAGGCGTAGGATTTTTTTGTGCAGGGGCATAGCCTAAGGCAAAAAGATCTCCCTCTTTGCAGAAGATATAATCACAAAAATGACAAAAGAGCTCAATGACATCTAAAGAAGAGGCCCTAATAGCAACTTTTATCCCTTTTTTTCTAATTTCAGAAAAGCAAAGCGAAATTGTTTGCAGATCAACAGACTGACAGCTCTCATCGTTTGATGCAAAAATAAGCGTGTTATAACCAAAACCTACTATTTCATCTATCCGATCGCCTAACGATTTGCTCTCAATAAAATCTAAAACCCCCTCTTCAACCCAAAGAGTGCGCATGCCAACTTGCGGGACATTTTCTCCAATAAAATCACCAAGACGATTAGATTTTATCCCTGCTAAAAGCTGGCTTTTTGCATAGTTGGCTATAAAATGAGATGAGGCCTCTATAAACGCCTCATTACCACCTAAAACAAGGCAAAAACGCTCTTCGTTAAAGTCCCCTCGGGGCACTTTAAATTTTACAGATAAATCAGGATATTCAGAAAAAAAGGTCTCCATAGAGCTGGAATGTTATCTTGAGATCGTTTATATGTCATTACATCTAATGTAAAAACAAAAAAAATGCCAAATTTGATCTCGCCAAACGAACTTAAAAATAGACTGCCTTTACAAAACCAAAGGCATATAGAGGACTCTCGCACGACCATTGGCAAGATTATAAATGGGCAGGACTCACGCCTCTTATTAATTGTTGGACCCTGTTCCATCCATAGCATTGAAGCTGCCAAAGAATATGCAAGACGGCTTAAAAGGCTGTCGACGGATCTACAGGATGTCTTTTTTATATGTATGCGCGCCTATTTTGAAAAACCACGAACAGCACTTGGCTGGAAAGGGTTTTTATATGACCCTTTTTTAGATGGCTCTTACAGCCTTCATGAAGGGATAAAACTATCTCGTGAGCTTTTGCTCTACTTATCTGAGCTTGAGCTTCCTGCGGCTACAGAATTTTTAGAGCCTCTTTACAGCTCATACATAAGCGACGTAATTTCTTGGGGATCCATTGGAGCAAGAACGAGCCAATCCCCTATTCATCGCCAGCTTGCATCAAATCTTCCCATGCCAATTGGCTTTAAAAACCGCTGTGACGGCAATATTGATATAGCAATCCAGGCAAGCCTTACTGCTCGTCAGTCGCATCACTTTATAGGTATCGACCAAGATGCAAAAGCCTGCCAAATAAATAGTCCCGGAAACGAACATACACATCTAGTACTTAGAGGCTCTACTGCAAAGCCAAACTTTGATGTGGCCTCTATCGAAAAGGCAAGCAGACTTCTTAAACAAACAAATCTCCCGCAAGGTATCGTTGTAGACTGCTCTCACGATAATTCAAGAAAAAATCACTTAAATCAGAAATTTATATTTAACAGCCTTGTCAACCAAATAGCTACCTCAACTAGTGCGATACGCGGTATCATGGTTGAAAGTTTTATTGAGGCAGGACAGCAAACAGGCTCTTTATCAAGTGCGCTCGGACAATCAATTACAGACCCATGCCTTGATTGGGAAACAACAGAACATATCATCCGTCAAGGTGCGGACATTCTTAGACAAAAGGTGCTTTCATGCGTATAGGCTTACTTCTACTTACACTCCTTATAGCCTCCTGTGGTCGCCCCACACTTTCCGTACAGTCGGGCACATTTACCAGAAGAGATCTGGCAAGCTCACACGTAGGAACACCCGATCCTGACAAACAAAAGCCAGTCTTCGGCCAAAGGCTCTATATTTCATGGAATGTGAAGCCTCAAGAATTTACCAGTGGCCCGTTAGAGCTCCAAATAGATGTCCGCCTAAAAAAAGGGGGAACCCTCTCTAAAACGGTGCTGTTAGACAAAGCCTCCGGCAAGTACATCTTTCCCATAGTAGCCGATGACTACACAAAGCGCGGCGGCATACTAAGCTATAAAGTAGTGCTTCTTTCTGATGGCAAAAAACTATCCCAGAGTCGCCACAAATTTTGGGTAGAAGAAATTCAATTTTCAGAATAGTGGTATATTTACGTACTCTATACTTGCTCTAATTTTTTTATTTCCTTTCCCATTTGCAGGTTTTTTCGAAAAATTCGCAAGCTCATAACAAGCCACGAGAAAGCCTTCTCAGCGCTATATTCTTATTGTTGATAATAAGATGTTACACGCACTTTTGCTACTACAAAAAAATTCACAGGCCCAACTCTTACAATACATATTGATTTTAATTGGGATATAGAGTTTATTTCTTCCTCCTCAGGGACGCCCAACTCTACTTTCTAGATTGCAGGCAGTCCAGTTTGATTTTTTAATTAAATTACTGAGGTAAAATATGCAAATTCGCAAATTTTTAGCGCTGGTAGTTGCGTCGATGGCTCTTACGGGAACCGCCTTCACAGCCCAGCCGCAAAAAACTCCACAAAAAGCACAAAACGACAACCTTGCAAAAGCTGTGTCGCCTGCAACAAAAAACCCTCGACAAGAAACTCCGGCAATTCAACAGCAAAAGCCGGCACACAAAGCCGAGAAGGATAGAAGAGCCAGATCGGTAGAAGCTAAAGTAAAAAAACGGCCTAATGGCCAGAACCAAAAACAAGATGATAGCTCGTGCTCAAGCTCAAGTTCGAGCTCGAGTTCCAGCTCGAGTTCCGATTGTTCAGACTCAAGTTCACAGCCTAGCTGCCCAAGCTCAAGCTCTTCGAGCTCAAGTTCTGAGTCTTGCTGCAGGATTGGACCAACTGGACCCGAGGGCCGCAGAGGCCACACAGGCCCTCAAGGTCCAAGAGGCCATGACGGACGCAACGGCCACACCGGTCGCACTGGCTCAACAGGCGCAACTGGACCTGCTGGTGAAACTGGTGCTACCGGTCCATCAGGAGGGCCTACTGGTCCTGCTGGTGCAACTGGTGCAACTGGTGCAACTGGCGCTGCTGGTGCATCTGGTGGTGTTTTAGCCGCTGCTGATTTTTATGCATTAATGCCAGGTGACAATGCTGACACGGTTGGAGCTGGTACCCCAGTAGATTTCCCGAATGATGGGCCTACCGTTGGCAGTACAATCAATCGTGTGAATGCATCTGAATTTGAATTAGGTGCCACTGGTACCTATCAGGTCTTATTTCAGGTAAGCGTAACTGAACCAGGACAGCTCGTAATAGCTGTTAATGGAGTTGAATTAGACTACACCGTAGTTGGAAGAGCAACAGGTACTAGCCAGATTGTAGGTATGTGCCTTGTAGATGCTAATGCTGGTGATATACTCAGCATTAGAAACCCTACAGGCAATACTCCTGCACTCGCTATCACCCCGTTAGCTGGAGGAGCCAGCTCTGTTTCTGCGCATCTTGTAATTACGCAGATTAGCTAGTCGGAGCATTCCTCAAAACCTATCTGGAGTTATCCAGTATAGTTTAAAGGGCCGCACCTTTATGGTGCGGCCCTTTTTTATTAAACCCTACGGAAGAAGAGATGCTGCAGCTCAAAAAAATGGAGATCGGCAAAGCAAAATCAAAAGACCGCCATCTAATGGCAACCTACCTTCTTGGACACAAGTTTAGTTTTAAAGGGGCCGGGCTTTGCGATTATGCGATTTAGGCTTTCACCTTTTCTTTAAAGATCTTGAAATAAACCATCTTTCTTTGCTCAGCCGCCGAACGGATTAGAAATCGCATAATCGCAAAGCCCGAACATCCCGCTACAATTTTGCAAACAAAATCAATGGTTTTTCCTTATATATATTCGCGCGCACGCGGGGGGGGGGGGGGGGGGGTTAATCAAAAAAAACACCCCGTCTCGTGAAGAAAGCGGGGGCCAGCCCCCACACCC
>JBGSSB010000173.1:0-29159 GCA_041737255.1 Chlamydiales bacterium
GTGAAAATCGTCTCAAACAAATGCCTAGATCACTGGTTCGAAACTAAGAAATGGGTGAAGTTAGCATGAAGAGCCGTGTACGAGAACCGTACGCACGGTTCTGTGAGAGGTCGGGGCCTCTGGCCCCTCCTACTCGGCGAAAGTTGAAAAATAGATGAGAGTCCGGCTGAGGACGATTCAACTCACATATGTTTATTTCAATTTTGCCATTGCGCGTGATTGAATCGCTCTCAGCCGGGCTCCAGGAATAGTGTGCGGTATTGAGCTTGACCCCAATACCGTTCACTTAAACTGAAAACTTAACAATTCAAACGATGAAACGATCAAAACGATAGAAATATAAAAAACAAAACAGGCATCAGTTCCCAAAAATGAGCGATATTTTTGAATTTTCATCGTTATTATCGTTCTATCGTTTGAATCGTTGAGAGCTTAAGTGAACGGTATTGAGCTTGACCCTAACTGTTTTACATTATTTACAAGAATGTTTGGCGTGCACATGCTCTTCGAGCGTTACATATTCTGACTCAATGGTTTTGTCATCTTTATGATCCCACCAGACAATTGCCACTGAATCCCAGTCAGCTCCATACACCCTATTACAGTAGCTTGTTGCAGAATCACCTGCAAGCCCACGCACAGTAAGGTGGCCAAAAGGAACATCCTGGATTTGTCTCCATTCATCTTTTGTGAAATACTCTCGATGCCATGTTGTGCGCGCTTCTTTAACTGCATAGTGATAAGTATCGTCTATCAGTTTATAAGCAAATAGGTCAACCGCGGGATATTTTTTATTGTGCGCACCAGCAACTCCATCTTTGGGATAAATGTAATAGCCCCAATCTACATCATCCCAAATCGAGGGAGACATTTCGTACCCTCGTTCATTGAGTTCGCCTTCTAAGGTAAGAAATTTTTCATACTCAGCTTCAACCATGCCAATATCATCATCCCACCTAATAAGCCCACCTTCTCGATGCGACCCTAAAAGGGTTCCTGACAAGATTGTATAGCCAATACCATGTTTGCGACATAGCTCGTCTATTACTTCTACCGTATCGTAAAGATAATCTACCACCCACTGCTCGGTATGCTTTAGGATATCTTGATTATATCTCAAGAAACCCCTGTCTGGTTTAATGTCGACAGAGTTCAAAGTTTACATTACAAAAACAAGTAAAAACAGGTATCTCATACAAGGCCTTATCTGTTATTTATGAGCAGAATGCTTGATGTGCCTTGGATTTTCAACGCGAACAATAATTTCTTCACGATAGCGCTCTTCTTTATGATCCCACCAAACACGAGCTTCATTTTTCCATGTCGGGCCATACGATGAATTAAGCATTCGCTCAGCATCTTTTCCCCTGTGACCTCGTAGCCAAAGATACCCAAAGGGAACATTTGCAATACGACTCCATTCTTTTTGCGTAAAATACTCATTGGGCCAGTGATTATATGCCCGATCTGATGCACAGGTATACCTTCCATCACGAAGTTTTAGTGGGAACAAATCGATCGCAGGATAATTTTGCCCCTTACGCGTCGGAATACCATTATGAGGAGAAATATAGTACCCCCACTCAGATTCTACAATATCAAAGCCTCGCTTTTTAAGCTGAGGTGCCAACGCAAGAAAGCGCGCAACGTCATCCTCTAGCATCGATATATCGCCATCATCGTCCCACGGGATGAGCCCTCCATACCAGTGAGACCCTAAAAGAGTGCCACCTGTTAGCGCATACTCGATGTTATTTGCGCGACAAAGCTCATCAATTACTTCTAAGCCATCGTAGATAATGTCTACAGCCCACTGTTCACAAGGGGTAAAATACTCTTGTGTATGAGAAAGGCGCTGTAGGGGATGTAGAAACGAAGAGCCTAAAAGCAGAAAGCAAAAACAGAAAATCTTAAACATAAAATAGTGTAATAATTATTTGACAACATCCCCATAGGGAAAAAAATTACTCTATTTTATTTAGAGTAAAAATTCAACTGCTTTGGCAGAGATGATAAAACCGCTCATGGTGAGCCACTAGGTACTGCCAAGATGCATCAAGGGCACTTTCCTGATCACCCATAGCCCATGCACACGAGCCGTCTTCAAGAAGGCGCTCTTCGATATTTTTAAAGGCACGTGCTATGTTGGTGGTAAGGTCATCTTCTTTAGAGTAGTCCACTTTGTAACAGCTTTCTAAAAGCTGTAAAATAAGCTTTGTGCTTTCTAGAAAAGCACCCTTCGGTTGATTTTGTGAAAAGTGTGTGCAAAAATGGCGAAATACATCGGCCCGCTTTTTTTGAAGCTCATCAGGGTTCATCCCTTCATCGCGCTCTTCTTTGCACCCAATAACCAGTAAAAAGGTTGCAAACTCTCTGACAGAATCTCCAAGAGCCAAAAACTCTCGCTCTCGCTCGTAAACCTCTATTCTTCTATCTGCCAGTTCATAGGTAGATGCAATAACAGAGTCACAACGAGCCAGCTGCCTCAAAACCCATGCAACAGCATCAAGCATAGGCAGTACAATAGATACAGCCCACACTACACGCGCTATCGTTCTGCCTACACCGGCCCAGTGTGCATCGGTAATAACTTTATAGCACCTACTTGAGACTGGCGTATGATGCACATAGTGGTTAGCAAAAATATATTTGGTGGTCCAAATAGGCTTTAACGAATTTTTAGTGACAACAAGCGTTGATGGCCACGCAATAATAGAGGCTGCTAAATCTAGGCTATAGCCTATTGCAGAGGGAGTGCGCGTTGCGCTAAGTGCTGACATAAACCTATCCTCTTTTATTAGACCTTATGCATAAAACCCATGCAAATAATCTATTGTACCAACTCTAAAAATTGGGCCTCTTGAAGAACAGTAACCCCTAACTTTTTGGCCTTTTCAAGCTTAGAGCCCGGATCTTCCCCTACTACCAGAAAGTCTATCTTCTTACTCACGGTATCTGCTGTGCGTGCACCTTTTGCGCGCACTTTTGTTGCCGCCTCGTTTCTTCCCATTGAACTAAGCGTTCCTGTAAGCACGATCATCTTATTATAAAATGGATGAGATGTATCGTAGTGAACGTACTGCTCTTCGGTATTTACTCCAAAAGCTTCTAGTTCCAAAAGCTCTGTACTGTTTTGCTCGTCAGCGAAATATTCTACAAGTGAATTTGCTACCTTGTCACCGATTCCAGGAACTTCCAAAAGCTCCTCTTTAGTCATAGCCATAAGCTTTTTCAGACTTTTACAGGTAAGTGCTAGCTCTTCGGCCATCTGGCTTCCTACATGGCGTATACCCAAAGCCATAATGAGGCGCGAAAGAGTACATTTTTTTGCCTTTTCAATGCTTTCAAGAAGGTTTTTCACAGACTTAGCCTTAAACCCTTCAAGTTGAGTAAGAGCTTCCTGATCCAGCCTGAAAATGTCAGAAAATTTTTTAACAAACCCCTTTTTAACAAGCTGCTCCATAACCTTATCACCAAGGTGTTCAATTTCAAGCCCCGCCTTTGAAGCAAAGTGAACAAGCCCTCTAAGTATCTGCTCAAAACAGCCAGCGCTATTAGGGCATCGCCATGCCACCTCTTGAGGATCTTTTACGACAGGAGTATTGCAGCTTGGGCAGACCTCAGGAGGGCCGTAAGGCGTGCTGCTAGCTAATCTTTTATGGCGATCAACTGCCACAACTTTGGGGATTACATCCCCACCTTTTTCAATGCAGACATAATCTAGCGGACGTATATCTTTTCGCTCGACCTCTTCAAAGTTGTGCAGGGTAGCTCTTGAAATGCAGCTGCCAGCAAGCTCTACAGGCTCAAGCTCGGCAACCGGTGTTAAAACACCCGTTCTTCCAACCTGTACTACAATTTCTTTTACATAAGTCCAGGCCTGTTCTGCCGCAAATTTATAGGCTACTGCCCCTCGAGGATGTTTTCCAGTTGTTCCAAGCATCTCAAAGGCTGAAAGATTATCAAGCTTAATGACAACGCCATCTATGGCAAAGGGTAGCCGCAAACGCTCATCTACAACCCTCTTTGCAAAGGCCATCATGTCATGTACGCTATGTAATGAGGCAAACGAAGCAAATGAACCATAAGGCTTTAAAAATGTAGCAGGCGTAGGAAGGCCAAGAGCTGCTAAATAGTTATGCACCTCATGCTGGCTTTTTGGCAGCTCTTTAGAAAAGGTTGCAATGCCATAAAATACAACGGATAACTCACTTCTTTTAGCAACCTCTTTAGGGTCTAAAAGCTTTAAAGAGCCAGCTGCTGCGTTTCTTGGATTTGCCCAAAGGGGCAAATCTTGCTCGGCTCGCTCTTCATTCATCTTAGTAAAGGCTGCCTTTGGCAAAAACACCTCGCCTCTCACCTCTAAAATATCTGGAACATCTTTTGAAAGAAGGCGAAGTGGCAGCATTTTTACTGTTTTTAGGTTTTGTGTAACATCGCTTCCTGTGCGCCCGTCGCCTCTAGTGACAGCCTGTACAAAGCGCCCCTTTTCATAGGTTACTGAGATAGCAAGGCCATCTAACTTCAACTCCCCGCAGTAGGTAACAGCACTTGTCTCTAAAAGCTTCAGCATACGTTTATGAAAATCCTGCAGCTCTTCTTCGGTAAATGCCTTTTCAAGCGACAGCATAACCTGGCTATGCACCACTTCGTTAAAACCCTCTAAAGGTTTTTCGCCAAGGCGCCTTGTTGGAGAGGTATCTGAAATCCAGTCAGGGTACCGCTCTTCGAGCGCTTCAAGACGCTTTAGAAGGCGATCATATTCGTCATCGGAAATTTCGGGCTTGCTTTCCTGAAAGTAGAGCCTGTTGTGATGCCATACTTCGTCGCAAAGGGCCTCATAGTCTTGAAAAGTCATCTCGTTCATAGTATCCCTAGTTGGTAGCAAAAGCATACGATTTACCGACTTTCTCGTGAAGAATCTAATGACAAAAAAACGACAAAACCAGTATAATAATCTTCTTTTTAGTAAACTACTAACTATTTGTGAGAATTATGGATTTAAATACTATTGATAAAATTATATACACTCCACAAATAGAACCCCTTACTGGTTTTGATGCTACTAACTATAGCCTGAAAATGGAAAGAGACATTTACGACAAATGGAAGAGCAGAAATAGCACGCATTCATTTTTTAAAACGATCACCTTTGGCTTAGCGTCCCTCGTGCTTCAGCCTTTAGTGTCAAAAGAAGAACTAGAAAATCGCATCACCACCTATCGCACATTCTCACTTGAAATGGAAGCAAAGGCAAAAGTTATTCAGAGGCTTTTTGCTAAAAAACACTACCAAAAGCCAAAAAGAACAGCCTCGAGTATGAGCCATATTTTGGCCCCGCAATTTAACTCTGCTCTTGGCAGTGGAGTCGCCCTAGTAAAATCATGGATTAACCAAGGTGGTATCAATTTTTGGAGCGGCCCCAGAGGCCAGGTGATATGGGATAGAACCAAGACCCTCTACAATAGCCTATTTAAAGAAGGGTACTACGTCTTTTTGCACGCCCACAGCTACCCTATATCACTGCACCTTGAACTTGCATCAAGTTTTCAAGCGCAGCACCTCTCACGTGATTTTATAGCGCACAAACCCTTAGAGTCTCAAAGAAAATTTCGCGCACCAGGCATTGCTAAATTTTTTGAAAATACAACAACTTATCTAAAAAGCTACTTGGCAAAATCTATCAACAGCGGCTGGAGCATGGATGATCATCACAGAGAAACGATACTCTCCTGCGATGCCATACCTGATAATGATGCCGCTTATGAATCAACACAGCATTTTTTTAAATCAAACCGAAGCATCGTTGACACCAAAAGCTCAACCGGTATGACCTATCAAAAATTTGACTCCCAATTTATCGCAAGCTTCATAAGCAATCGCTTTTTACAAAACCATGCCGTAGACCTCTTTAGCATAGCCCGAAACAAGCTTTCCGGGGTTGCCGATTATGGAATGATCCGTGTCATTGCCATAGCAAAGCAAACGCTAAAAAACCCTGAGACGAATTATGTATGGAGATCACATCCATTTGGAAGGCTTTGCACCTGCAAACACACCCATGGAAAATTTGGCCACAACGAATTTATTGCCACACTAGAAAACCATCAAAAAGGCAACTATAAGCGCTGCTCGGCAACTGGCCACATTCCCCAATACCGCATCCTCACAGCAAACCTCGATCGCGACACGACAAAGCAAGTCTACACAATGGATTGCCTCAACGAAAAAGAAAGACAGCAATATAACGCCATATTCAAAAGCCTCAAAACTCCCCTATCAAATATCGTTCGCCTAGAACATATTCATGAAAGCAAAACAGTAGCTGAAATGGCCGCAACAATAGCTAGCATCGACCTTGATGAGTCCTCCCCCAACTACAAGCGAGGCATCGCCGAAATCCTTAAAGCGAACTCAGCCCTACTTAAACACCACCTCAATGAGCTGCAGGCAGCTCTACCCCGTAGACACTTCCAATATCTTAATCACTGCATAAGCTAATCTAAGAAAGTCAGCATTTAACCAATAAATCCCAGCAGAATCTCCAATAAAATTGGATTTTCTGCCAAAAAACTACTGTATATAATGCATTTTCTCCAATAAAATTGGAGAAAATGCTAGAATTAGGACAGGAGAACAATCTATGGATATCTTGCGTTTTTCAAAAACAGCCTATATTAAGACTCAAAACCTACTGCCGCTGCTTAGTAGCTACACAAACCCCCATGACCTCATTTCACGCATGTGTAAAAAGGGAGAGCTAATCCGTTTAAAAAATGGCTTTTTTGTTATTGCTGACAAAATTAAAGATGATCGAACCCCATATGAGCAGATTGCTAATGTTCTGTATGGCCCCTCCTATCTAAGCTATGAGTGGGCTCTTTCTTACTATGGAATGATTCCAGAGGGTGTATATGTGGTGACATCTGCCTGTGCAGTCCAGTCTAAAAGCTACACAACACCTCTTGGTACATTTGAGTATAGCTTTTTAAGCCACGCTCGCTATGTCACAGGAGTTACCCAAAAAGAAAACAGCGCCGGAAACTTTTTGATTGCAACCCCCGAAAAAGCATTGGCGGATTTGGTGCACAGCAAAAGTAAAAAACTTAACAGCAAAGAGCTTCTTATTGATCTTGTAGAAGCTCGCAGAATTGATGAAGAGGTTCTTAAAAACCTCGATAAATCACATCTTACAGAAATTGCTGACAACTACCGTTCCGCCGCAGTGCATAATCTTATCAACATTATAGGACGCATATGACAAAGCCAAATATTGCAAAAATGTTGGAGCCCTATCAAAATTCAAAGATACACGAACAGACAAAAATCCGCGAAATCCTACAGCAAACGGCCCTACTAGGCCTCGAACGGCACGGTTTTTTTGAAAAAGCCGCATTTTATGGAGGCACCGCATTAAGAATACTGTATGGACTCGACCGTTTCAGCGAAGATTTAGACTTTACACTGCTAAAACCCAATTCAGAATTTAACTTTATGCCATTTTTGGAGGGAATGAGAAAAGAGCTAGCCTCGTTTGGTTTTGAAATGGAAGTTGCAGTAAAGCAAAAAAATATAGAAACCAGTGTCCAATCGGCATTTTTAAAAATGAATACCATCCAGCTTTACATCGCCATTGGTGATGAGGAAAAAAGCAAAAAAGTAAATCACAACGAAAAAGTACAGATAAAACTTGAGATAGATACCGATCCACCTCCTCACTACCGTGTGCAGAATAAGCTTGTACTCAACCCAGTTTCATTTTACGTACTCACATTACACAAATCCGATCTTTTTGCAGGTAAAACACACGCAGCGCTTTATCGCGCCTGGAAAGGCAGAGTCAAAGGCCGCGATTGGTACGACATAATCTGGTACATCACCAACAAAATCCCTTTGAGTCTTATTTATCTTGCTTCCTGTATGCGCCAAGCTGGCAATCTTGGCCACGACGAGCCACTAGACCGCTCGAAGCTGCTCACTCTTCTTCATGAACGAATTGACACCATCGACTGGGTAAGTGCAAAAGCCGACATGCACCCTTTTATTTCAGATCCACAGCGACTCGAAATTTGGTCTTCACAATATTTTCATGCTTTGGTTGACCATTTACTAATTGAATAAAGCCATTTTAGTTGCTAAAAACAAAAAAAGGGTGAATCTAAAAAACCAAATAATTGCTAGTATTTGAAATATTTGGTAGTATAAAACTAGTAGGCAAGGTTTTATTTTTAACCCAAGAGGTGAACAATGGCTATAAGCCCCGAAGGCCCACCCCGATTTACCTTTGAACCTGTTCCTAGCACTAAGCCTGGCACAGAAAAAAAGGAAAACACCCCTCCCAAGATTCAAGTACCTGATTCACCAACCAGCCCAGAAGCCAAAAGAGGCGTAAACTCCCTTCAAGCCGACTATATACAGAAAAAGGTAACCTTGCTCACTCCAGAAAGCGCGAGAACTACGGGAGCAACAACGTCCTCAGGAGAACAGATGAAACCCGATGAAAAATCTGTAACTGATGCTGTGTTACATATCCAAACCGTATTACGCAGTAAAGACCCCCAGACAGCCAAACAAGTATTTGTAAAAGAAATAAGAGACCTTCAAGACCAGTTAGTATCAAAACTTGGCAACAACCGCTTTTTATCAAATAATAGAGTTAAAATGTCAGATACGACCTCTTTTACAGAGCTAAAAGAACTGATAAAAACCCATACGAAAGAGTGGCAAAAGCTAGAAGGTTCAGGCTCTGAAATCCAAGCCTACAACGCCATCATAGACATACGAGATAAATCATAATAGGTAATGAAATAAAAGGGGCTACCCCCTTTCACTATCCATAATGTATCCTGTAGATCGTCGTTGATAACGGCGCAACACTTAACGTAAGCGCATAGGGCGCATCGTCGTTGTCATGTAAGATATTTACTGGTGCACGAACTTTGCCGGAGCCTCCATAACGTGTATCATCACTGTTAAACACCTCTTCAACACGGCGAGCCCCGCGAAGGTGCACAACATACTCATGATGGTAGGCTGGGGTAAAGTTATGGACACATAATAACGTCTGTCCATCACCTTTTCGCAAGTAGCTTATAACGCTGTTTTTGTCGTCTCTAAACTCTACCCACTCAAAGCCATGATGACTAAAGTCATCTGCCCACAAAGCCTTTTCATTTATGTAGAGGTGGTTGAGTTCTTTTACACAGGTTTGCACGCCGCGATGTGTGGGGTATTCAAGTAAGAGCCACTCCACCTCTGACTTGCAGTGCCACTCGTTCCACTGCCCAATCTCGCACCCCATAAAGGTAAGCTTTTTGCCAGGTTGGCACATCATGTAGCTTAAAAGCAGACGTAAGTTGGCAAATTTTTGCCACATATCCCCTGGCATCTTACTTAGCAGGCTTCTTTTACCATGAACAACCTCATCGTGGGAAAAGACCAACACAAAGCGCTCGGTGAAGGCATACAAAAGGCCAAAAGTAAGGTCGTTGTGATGATAGCCTCGGTAGATAGGGTCTTTTTCTATGTAGCGCAAGGTGTCATTCATCCACCCCATATTCCATTTTAAGTCAAAGCCAAGGCCTCCCCACTCTAAAGGATGCGACACACCACCAAAAGAAGTGGACTCTTCTGCAATAGTCAAAACTCCAGGATAGTGGGTATGAATTGCAGAATTTGCATGCTTTATAAACTCGATAGCATCAAGGTTTTCTTTGCCACCGTAGCAGTTTGGAATCCAGTCGCCCTCATCTCGTCCATAGTCTAAATAAAGCATAGAAGCTACAGCATCAACCCTGAGGCCATCTATATGATACAGATCACACCAAAGAAGCGCTGATGCTATCAAAAAATTTTGCACCTCAATGCGGCCAAAGTTAAAAATGAGCGTACTCCAATGCGGATGAAGCCCTTGTCTTGGATCTTCGTGCTCGTATAAGCAGGTGCCATCAAAGCGGGCAAGTGAAAAGTCATCCCGAGGAAAATGGCCTGGAACCCAGTCCATAATTACGCCAATACCCTGCTCATGCATATGATTTACAAAATACTGAAAATCTATGGGCGAGCCAAAACGGCTCGTACATCCAAAGAATCCCGTTACTTGATACCCCCACGACTCATCAAGAGGGTGTTCTGCAATAGGCAAAAGCTCTAAGTGGGTATAGCCCATCTCTCGGCAGTAAGCGGCTAATTCGTGCGCTAAATCGCGGTAGTTTTTAAAGCCACTCTCGCCTTTCTTCCATGAGCCTAAATGCACCTCATATGTTGACATAGGGCGGTTTTTATTTTGATGCACCCTCTTTTGCATCCATTCTTCGTCAGTCCAGGTAAAGCGATCTATTTCGGCAACAACAGAGCCATTTTTAGGTCTCATCTCGCATGAAAGAGCAAAGGGGTCAGACTTTAAACAACGCGCGCCAGCTTGCGTGTGGATTTCAAATTTATATTTTTCTCCAGCTTTTAGCCCGGGAACAAAAAGTTCCCATATACCGCACGCTCCAAGAGTTCTCATTGGATTAGTGCGACCATCCCAATGGTTAAAATCGCCCACAAGAGAAACATTTTTAGCAGCTGGTGCCCACACGGTAAACTTTACCCCGTCAACACCCTGGTGATGCGCAAGACGTCCACCCATCTGACGATGCAATGAGTAGTGTACTCCTCTACTAAAAAGGTACTGATCAAGCTCACCAAAAGTTGGCCAAAAAACATATGGGTCATGTGCCAATAGGCCGTTGTTATGATAAACACGATAGTCACTGTAGGTTAAATCCTTAGGCACAACATACTCAAAGATTCCCGATTCATGAACTTTTGTTGCTTCAACAACCTTACCTCTTACTTCGAGATGAACACTCGGGGCATCAGGCCTATAAAGGCGAATCACCTTGTGCGTATCGTCACAGGGATGCAGGCCCAAAAATCCATGAGGATCATGGCGAGATGTATACAGCAGTTTTTCTAAGAGAACATGGCTTTGTGTCTGTAGCTTTTGCATTGAAGTCATCCTTCTATTACTAGCTACAGTGAATAGGCTTATTTCAGAAAATTATCAAGAAGATATGTCTGTTTTGCGAGAATTTTTAGTTTCGCCGGCGCGTCAAATCTATGCGACCCGTGACGAAATGTTTTAATTTCTTTTTGAAAACTTAAAGTAAGCTCATCATCACATGCCGCTTCTATACGCACTCGACGAATGGTATGCTTGGTCCACTCCAAGGCAATTTTATGCCCTTTAGACGTAGTGATATCAGATAGCGTCCCGCACGAAAATTCTGGGGGCAAGAGTGGTAAAATAGTAAGAAGAGCTGCCTGCTCTTGAAAAAACAATGAGCGAACAAGGCCAAAAAGCCTCTGTAAAAGAGCAAGCGGACTTTGACAGCGCGAATCTACAACAGGCAATAAGTATCCATGATGTTCGCTATCTTCTAGCCTAGGAACTAGTCTAGAGCCAAATCCAGCAATAAATAAGGCTTTTAGGCTCCCTACAACGTCGACTCGTTTTTTTTGTTCCACCACCTCTTGTGCATTGGTGAAAAGCGAAGGGGCGGCACGTACTTCAGACGCAATGCCATCGTAAGCCACCGACTGAGAAAGCCAGTGCAAGTAAGGCAGTATTTCTTGCATTTGACAGCGCCGTACCACCTGCGACCATTCTTGGGCTTTATCAACACCAAGAAAAAGTCGCTCTCTTGGCCCAAAAATTGCTGACCTGTGTGAAGATGTGCCATATGAATAAGTAAGGCTTTTACCTTGTGACACCAACGCATCACCAAAATGTATAGCGGCAGGAAGCTTTAAAAATGTTACTGTCCACGACTTAGAATCAAGAGTCGATGCTATAGTGTATCGTACAAAGCCACCCTTTGCAAACCCCGACACCACAATTTTGCCCTGCTCCATATCTTGCAGCACACAAAACTGATCAAGTGGACCAAGTCCTGAAATAGTAAATGTTGCAAGAGGCGCTGGCTCTTTTATGCTATAGTCAAACACCACTATACGCCCTGCAAATATCTGAAAGGCAAGAGATGAACCACAAAGCATACACACATCGCCTGAAGTATGGCTAAAGGGGCGGAACCGAAGAGTTGTTGTTAGCGCCATTACCCTACCACTTTGCCAATAAGCCCTGAGGCTGTATTGTGCGTAAGCTCTACTGTCACTAACTGATTTGCTTCCAGATTACCCTTTGGGATCAACACCGAAAGAAAGTTTGCCGTATGCCCAGAGATGTATTCCCCATCTGCCTGCCCTTCTGTTAACACCTCCATGGTGCGTCCTATAAACTCAGATCTAAGCTCAAAGGCAATCTGCTCAGAAAGCGCCAAAACCTTAGCTTTTCTTGCCTGCTTAACCTGATGAGGAACGCTGTCTTTGTATTGAGCAGCCTTTGTACGAGCCCGCGGGCTATAAGGAAACATATGCACTTTTGCAAAGCGCACCTCTTTCATAACCTCTAAAGTCTCTTCAAAATCAGCATCTGTTTCACCAGGAAAGCCTACAATAACGTCGGTAGTAAAGGTAAAGTCAGCAGATGCTGCCAAAAGACGGCGGACTGTTTCATAAAACATCTGGCGGGTATATTTTCGGTTCATGCGCTTTAAGGTGATGTTTGATCCTGCCTGAAGCACTATGTGCATGCTATGGCAGGTAGTTTTGCCGTTGATAACAGCATCAAGCAGCTCATCATCAACTTCATCGGGATCTATCGAACTTATGCGAAGGCGCTTTAAACCAGGCACGTTGTCTACTGCCTTTATAAGGTCGACCAGTTTTTGAGGTGGATTTACTGCTCCGTCAAAATCACCTACGTTGATACCTGTAATCACAACCTCTTTAAAGCCTGTAGCTATAAGCCCCTCTACCTCTTTTACAACATCATCAATGGTTCTTGAGCGCGACCTTCCTCTTACATAGGGAATAATGCAGTAGGTGCAAAAAGAGTTACAGCCATCCTGAACTTTAACAAAAGCGCGGGTATGGGCCTCAAAGTGTGTGATGGCAAATTCAGGAATCTCTTCTTCATCAGGAAGCAAGATGTTGACAAGTTTTTCTTTGTCTTTGTTGGAAACTACCTGATCTACACCGTTAATAGCTTTAAGAGAATCGGGGTTACCCTCCGCCAAGCAGCCTGTAACAACCATTTTTGCATCAGGATTTTGCTTAATAAGGGAACGAACAAGGTGTCGAGAGTTACTATCAGCACTTTCTGTAACCGTGCAGGTGTTTACAATACAAACATCAGCCTGTTCACCATCGGCTGCCTGAGTGTACCCAAGTGCAGTAAGTTGATCACGAAAAGCTTGAGCTTCGTACTGATTTGTGCGACATCCTAAAGCGGAAATAGCGAATGTTTTTTTTACATCTTTAGTCTCTAAATCTTGAGTCATAAACCCCTTATAAATAAGGATCCATTTTACTCATTAGCTGCCTTCCATCCAAGATAAATAGCTCAAACCGAGATCAAAGAACTAACAAGCCTCAATTTTATATTATTATCTTTACCTAAATCACGATTTTTTGTACCTAGAAGGTATAACTGCAAGGAGCACTCTATGGTCAAGTCAGACAAAAACCAAAATAATTCAAATCAGCAAGCTACAGCGCTTGCACCAGAAGCTGCACAACGTATGAATGATGCTATGCAGCTCTTTCAGAAATCGTACAACAACGGCTATCAACTTCTAATTAAAGAACTTAAGCAAGAAACAAAAGAAAATGTTAAAGCATATCAGGCAAAAATTGACGGCCTCAAAATGCTTGACAATCCAGAGAAATTCAAAAGTTTTCTAGCTGAAGGCAAGTCAATTTCTGATGTTCTCGGCTTTTCAGAACAAGCTATCGATAAGTTTTATGAAGCCGCCCATCAGCTAATAGCTCAAAAACGCTACCAAGAAGCAAAAGACGCCTTCTTCTTTTTAGTTACGATTGCCCCGCAAGTAAGTGAATGCTGGCTCGGCCTTGGCCTTGCCTATGGTCAGTGCAAAGAAACAGAGGGCGCTATACAGTCCTATTTACGCGCTATTGCCCTTAGCCCACATAGAGCAGATGGCTACGTTGCCTTTGCCCGCCTTTTTACAGCTATGAATGATCTTCCTAGCGCTCAAAAAGTATGTGACATTGGCATGAGCTTTGTAAAAGAACACGAAAAACAGCCATGGGCACAAGAACTTAGCCGTGCGCTTGAAGAAACTAAGCAAGAGCTTAAATCAAGTAAATAGCCCTTACCTAGTGTGAGCTGTTCTCAAAGAAAAGCTCACACTGGTTTTAACATCTCTATGCGCACGCTACTTATACTCCTCTTTTTTCAATCTCTTCTCTTAGCTGAAAATAGCGACATAAATCGCCTACTTATCTGTGGTGTATGCAGGAACGTATCAGCGAGTGTTGACAACACCATACACAACATTGAAGAACTAGGCAGCCATTTTGCCGACTATACTGCCATCATCTACGAAAACAACTCAACCGATGACACCTTAAACAAACTTAGAGCTTGGGCAAAAGCTAACCCACGCGTTGTTGTACTATCTGAGACCTTGTCGCAAAAAAAACTTAACAAAAGCAGGACTGTCAGAATTGCAAACGCCAGAAATAAGGTACTTAAAGAGGCTAGAAAGAAAAAATATAATCGCTACAAATACCTTGTCATGGCAGACCTTGACTTTAGACAGCCCTGGCCCATTCAAGAGATTGTAGAGTCGATAAATCACACCTTCGACTGGGACTCTATTTCGGCCAACGGCATTACTGTAAGCGGTATATACTACGATCGCTTTGCCTACAGAAGTCGCGATTATCCCCTTGGACCTGAATTACTTGATTATGAGTTTTGGAAGCAGCTTCCACTGGATAGCCAGGGAAGCTGGTTTAGCTTAGCAGAAAATAGCTGGCCTAGGGTCTATTCAGCCTTTGGGGGCCTTGCCATTTACAAGACAGCTAGCATAACTAAGTGCCGCTACTCAGGAAGTGTTACAAAAAAGCTCAAGCGCTATTACAAAAGTATTTTCAGATCCCTTGCAAAAGATCACCCTCAGAGCCAGCTTTATAATACACTTAACCCCAAAGCCAAACTACAGGACTCTCCTATCTTCCGCAAAAACTGCATGGAATGGCAGCCTGCTGATGATCGCTCTGTTGCCGTTTGTGAACATGTTACCCTTCACGCCGAAATGGCCCTCAAAGGCCACGGAATATTCTACATCAACCCCAAAATGATCATGCGATATTAATTTTTTTCACGGCTTAGTCTAACTCTAAAGAAGAAAGGGCCACTGTTACCTCAGAGCATTCTTGGTTATATTTTCTCGCTTCCTCAAAATAAAATTTAGCTTTTTCACTGTTATGCATTTGCTCATAAAAATACCCAAGACAATCTAAAGTAAAAGAGTCCCGAGGATTTAACTCAAACGCCCTTTCAAGATACCATTTTGCTCGCGAATCTCCCTGCAACCGTAAAAAATCCCCATAGGCTGCGAATGTAAATGCATTTGATGAATCTAAATCGAGCGACCGTTGAAACAAGCTTTTTATCTCTTCTAGACAACCGTCATCAGTTTGTGCCATACAATCACCAAGCCTCGCTAGTACATGAGCATCATAAGGATCCATTTTGCTAGCTCGCTTAAAATAGTAAACAGCTTTTGCATGATCAACTTTTAATTCGTTGCCACCAATAGCATAAAGCTCGCCGAGTGAGGCTAAAGCATGTGAATTATATGGATCAAATGCAACAGCTTGCTCAAAAAACCATTTAGCCATTGCACAGTCTTGTGCAATACCATTGCCACCCAAACCATAAATAGCCCCAAGCGCGCTCAAAACCACAACAGACCCTGGATTAATCATAAGCGATTTTTCTAAAAATCGTTTTGCCATAATAAAATCTGGCTCTATCTCTTCTCTTTCTATGCGCAAAAAATTTCCAACCTCTGCAAGGGCAATGGCCACTTCACTATCTTTAGTGTGAGATAGGCAAAGACAAGCTTCCATCCATTTTTTTGCCTGCTCAATTTTTTTTGCTTGTAAACAGTCTCGTACATAGTTTATGCGTGCTAAAATCTCTTTAGGATCAAAACATACAAGTGATTGTTTCTCTGCAAAATGAAAGTGATGAATACCTTCGTCACTATAGGCAAAGGCAAAATAGCAAGCAGAAACAGGTTTTACTAAATCTTGGTGTTCATATAAAGCGCGACCATCAAAAAATTGACTATTTTCTACTGCATTGCCAACTTTGGCTATTAAATAGGGAAGTTCGGGACTATCGGCTTGGTGCTGCCTAAAAAGGCGCCCCAATGAAACCCCTTTAATCTGACATTTTGTGTCACCACTAAAAGAGCACTCTGAATTTCCTTGTGGAAAACTCAAAACAAAACGTTCTACCTGCATCACTCACCCCATGATAATATTATAGAATTTTCTATATATCAAATAGGGTGATTAAATAAAAAAATAACTTTTTTTATTACTACTTATTAGCTAGCGCTTCTTTAATACCCGCTAAAACACCATCGACTATCGACCCATGGATTTGATCCGGCACCTCAGCTAAAAAGAGCTTTAGCTCTACAATAGCTGACACATCACTATTAGCTATAAATGAATCTTTATCATCATTTCCAAGTGCTTCTACTACATTCTGCAGCAGGCCACTCTCAATAGACTCCAGCTTAGCCATAACTTGCCCAAGTTTGGCGATGTGCGACTTAAACGACGCGGCAAGTGTGACATTTTGTAAAAATTCAGGGTCAATTTTACGGATAGTGTCGACTGATTCAGCCATTTTTTCAAATAGTGCATTTTGAATTGCTTGTGGAAATAATGGCTTAAAAGAATCTGGCAGCATTGCTACTATAGGCGTATAATGGGCCAAAAGCAGATTTGTAAAATGATCAAACAAAGCAAGCTCTTCTGCAGGAGCTGTTTCCTTATACATTGCAAGTTTTTCTAGCCTTTCAGGTGATACTTTAAGAAAAGCAACAAGATTTTCCCCTTGAATACCTTGCGAAACCTCACCCAGCACGCTTTTAATATACTCATCAAGAGACAAGGTTGGTAATGCCGGCTCAGGTTCTTCTATACGAATTGACCGTACAACTCCCCCATTTTGAGCCCCTAGCTCAAACATGTCTTGCACATCTTGAGCATTTTGTGGGCTATGAGTCTCGGTATCACTGGGTATCACTACAGGCTGAGTTTCTTTTTCTTCGATGAGAACAGGTGATAGATTGGGTGTATCAGAGGTACCTACTGGCTGCATAAAAACTCCTATGTAAGAACCAATTATAGCAGACAATTCAGATAAAATTCAATAAAATATTACTTTATCATCTTAAGTATGCATTCTGAAAAAAGCACATACACCCTCTCGTGCTCAGCAAGAAGCAACTTATTGGCAATCCCCTGGTTAAGCTGCCTGATAAACTCTCGCACACTGCCCTTTTGAACAAGCACCTCTGCTACGCGCTTAGTAAGATCACCGTAAAATGATGAGACCCGTGAAAGTGCTGATGATATATAGGACTCCGACCCATCAGATGGGGCGACATATACTGCGTGATTGGTGCGACAAAGCGTACTTTGAAAAAGTTGAAATAGTCGCTGAGGATCAGCCCCTGTTGTTCGGACTAGCTCATCGAGTCTTGCTTGCTCAGCTACTGTTTTTTCCTGAAGGCGGGCATCATTATAAAGCTTCATCTCTTGGGTGTGCTCAAAGCGAAACTCTGATTGTTGAAAATATCGTTTTCCTGCCCGGACATTCCAGGCCCCACCATCATCGAGCACCACGGCTACTTTTTCAAGCGCCAGCCGGACGATATCCTGAAGGTGTATTTTAGGCATCTCTTCTATCATCGTTATAGCGGTAGAAGGAGCTAGTATTCCCGGTGCTTGTTTTAAAAGCCCATTGGACTCTGGCATAACGTAGTTAAATCCCACCTGCAAACAGGGAACAAGAAGCTCTTCGAGCTCTTTACGCTTTTGCTGCGGGTAGACATTACTCAGGGCAGGGACTAAAGGATGATACTCTCTTTCGATATTGATTTTTTCAAGAGTTAACCCTTCATTTAGTAAAAGAGTCTTTACATAAGGAGTTTTTGCAACTTCAAGGCCCACTTCAAGCAATCGAGGCAACACCTCTGTTTTTATCACAGAATAAAGGTAAGGCCCTACATGCTTAACCATTGAATCACGTACAGGAAGCTCAAGGTCTTTTGCCCCTTTTGGTAAAAAAATTGAAAGAGCCGTCTCGATTACATTTTGAATAGCCTCAGCTTCACTTACCACAGTTCTTGATGAAGCCTCAAATGCGGGATCACAGCTTTGTATATGCTCTTTGGCTACCTGCAAAAGCTCTTTTGTCAAATCTAGAAGGGCAAATTGATTTTGGCTCTGAATTGTTTGAATGCGCTTGGCAAAGTTTGCAAAACCAGGCAACAAGCCAAGCTCGATGTATCTTGCAAGAAGCTCTTGGTTTTCGCATACAAGAGCCTTCAAAACCTGCCCCTTAAAGGTGTAGGTATAGCTGCCATCTGGTTTTTGCCACAACAGCTCTGCCAGCCAAGGAGCTCGCATCTCCTCGGGCATCGTGCAGCCATTTTCCATAGCGCTTTTAAGAAACTGACTTACATAATCACCTAAAAAGCGCGCTATTTCTACATAGTAGTCCCCGTTAACATCGGATGCCACGAGCTCTCGGGCAGCTTCAAGCTTTTCATGTGAGCCTTTATCAAAAACTAGCAAGGAAAGTATTCGTGTAACAGCAGAATAAAGGTAGCGGGACTCAAACACAGCTGCATAGGTATTCATAAACAAAGAATGAACCTTTACAACGGTAGACTCTACTGTTGTAGCTATCGTGTGTACACAAAAGTGGCAGGTATCGTAGCAATTTTGTGCACTTGATACTATTTGCTTTTGTGTAGCAACAAACAGCACAGTAAGGGATGACTGCACAGCACGAAAAAAATGTGGCTCGCTTGATGCATGAACTGGTATTTGCTGTATAGGCCCCACTGGATTCATAAAGTCCCTTTAAAATTAATGCTATACTATCTTATATATTTCTCAAAGCGAAAGCTTAAGCTTGTTGGCACCTCTAAATCTACAAGAACGTCATTTTCTTCATATTCCTGTTTAAAGATTTTACCATCTCGTATTGCCGCTGCTAAAATATGGTAATCACTTTGCGGAATACGTAGTTGCATCGTAGTACGTCGATCCTGCAGGCGCTCTATTATTTCATTTTGCAGCGCATCTAGGCCAATTCCAGCGGCGGCCGAAATACATTGCGCTCGAGGAAAGGCAAGTTTTAGCTTTAAAAAAAGCATCTTCTCGGCTGGAGTTGCCTCTTCTGACTCTAAACGATCTACCTTGTTTAGTACAATAAGCATAGGGGTGTCATGGGAGTTTAGCTCTTCTAACACCTTTACTGTAGTCGCTGCTTGTTCAAAGGCCATAGGGTGGGTGGCATCTATTACATGCAATATAAGATCTGCATATACCGCCTCTTCAAGTGTGCTGCGAAAAGCAGCAACAAGAAGGTGGGGCAGCTTTCTGATAAACCCTACCGTGTCGATAAATAAAACTTCATGGTTATTTGGCAGCGTGTGCTTACGAGTAGTGGTATCTAGCGTGGCAAAGAGTTTATCTTCTACATAGACTTCTGCATTTGTAAGGGCATTCATCAATGTAGATTTGCCGGCATTAGTATAGCCTACAATAGCAAGTACAGGGATATTTGTTCTCTCGCGAAGCGATCGTTGCGTTTCGCGATAGTCTTTAATTTCTAAAATCTCTTTTTGGAGGCGCTCCATACGACGTCTGAGGATTCGTTTGTCGATTTCAATTTGCTTTTCGCCTTCACCTTTTTGGTAGCCACCACCTGATGAACCACCACCACCGCCTGACTGGCGAGAAAGGTGTGTCCACATACGCTTAAGACGCGGAATAAGGTAGCGCACTTCGGCAAGTTCAATCTGTAGCTTTGCCTCGCGCGACTTTGCCCTCATAGCAAAAACACCCAAAATAACTTCGGTGCGGTCTATCACAGGTATAGCAAAAAGGCGCTCTAAATTTCGTTGCTGGGCAGGTGAGATGTCATCGTCAAAAATAACAAGGTTTATTGCATGCTCTTTTACATAGCGATGCAGCTGCTCTACCTTACCCTCAGTTAAAAATGTTGCGGCATTGATAGCCCGAATAGGCATCATAAGCTCCCCAACAATAGGAATACCTTGCGTGTCAGCAAGAAGCTTTAGCTCTTGCAGATGCTCTTGAACCATTTCTTTTTCAGAGGTGCTTTTGGTAACAGCTACAACAACCGCTCTTGTATTTTGCTGAAGGGTTTTATCCTGCCAGACAAATCTAAGCGCTTCGTACTCTATTGTATGTTTATCTTCTTGTATCTCTTCGGTCATGGTTGGTCCTTTACAGTTCAAAAGCAATTTCAAGACCATCAAATGCTGGGCGTATCGAAGGGGGCAGCAGCGTTTCTAGGTGCATATGGTTAATTTCATGTGACATATGGATCAGATAGGTAGTTTCGGCGCCTACTTTTTTTGCAAAAGCTACAGCTTCATCTACCGAAAACTGCAGTTTTGTGGCTGGAAACCTAAGTGCTGAAAGTATCAGCGTTTTACACCCTTTAAGATCTTCAAAAATAGTTTCTGGATATTCTTTAATGTCGGTAACGTAGGCAAGATCACCCAGGCGATAACCCATTACTTCCATACTAGGCTGCGAGTAGCTAAAGTAGCGAAGAGGAAGATCGCAAAAGGATATTTCTCCCCTTTTGTCAGGAATCAGCGTAAACTCAAACTTTGCTGGGACAGTTTTATCAACTTTATGCTCATCAAAATGGTAGTAAAACAACTTTTTTAGGTGATCAAGACTTGTCGCTGTTAAAAGACAGGGTATAGGAGCTTTTTTTATAAACCTAAAAATTCGCAGCTCTTCAAGGCCACCAACATGGTCATAATGGGTGTGGGTAATAATAAGCCCGTCGATTTTTTTTATTCCAAAGGCTACAGACTGCTGACGAAGATCAGGTCCTGCATCAATAAGGATATTTTGCCCTGCATAGCGAATTAAACCAGACGCACGAAAACGCATATTTTTAGGATCGCTAGATGTGCATACCTCGCAGCTACATCCTACAACAGGAATTCCTGCAGATGCCCCTGTACCCAAAAGTAATAACGATCCTATTGCCATATCAATACCCTACAAACCATGACCTATACTATACTACTGCTATTTTTCTAGGTAATTCATATTATGAACATTGCTGTAATAGGTGCAGGTTTTTCTGGACTGGCCTCTGCGTGGTATCTATCTGACAAGGCAAAAGTAGTCCTATTTGATAAAACAGCCATTGGCGCTGGCGCATCAGGTATTACTGCCGGCCTGCTGCATGCCTATGCCGGCCCAAAAGCACAAGTTAGCTGGAAGGCTCAGGAGGCCATGCCCGAAGCAATGGCCATGCTTACAGTTGCATCAGAGGCTCTCGGCACGCCGGTATGCAGCTACAGCGGCATCCTTCGCCCACAAATCGCCGGCATGGACTTTTCACAAAGCCTCCACTACCCCGATGTTGCCTATTGGGACGCAACTACCTGCCAAAAGCAGATTCCAGAGATAGCCCCACTACCTGGCATATTCATTAGCTCCGGAATTACTGTAAACTGCCCGGCCTACCTAAAAGGGCTCTGGCTTGCCTGCCAAAAAAAGAACGTCACCTTCAAACAAGCCCACATTGTCCACCCAAGTGACCTCACTGGCTTTGATTATATCATCTTTACCGTTGGGGCAGGACAAAACAACCTTCGGGATGTATCCCACCCACCAGTAACCCTTATTAAAGGCCAAACGCTTGAACTTGAATGGCCAGGCTCAAAACCCCCACTGCCCTTTGCCCTCAACGCAGGCGTACAGCTTGCACAAGTAGAACCCTCAGCTGTTTGGGCGGGAGCCACCTACGAGCGCAAATGGACAACGGAAGAGCCCGAGGCAAAAGCAGCTGATGAAATCCGAAAAAAGCTAGCCCTAATAAGCCCTACCTTTGCAAAGCTACCCCTCAAACGCATTTGGGCAAACTTTAGAGCGGCAACAGGCGACAAAAAGCCCTTCATCACCCACACCGCGCCTAACATCTACTCCCTTGGCGGCATGGGCTCAAAAGGGCTCTTATACCACGCCTGGATGGCCAAGCAGCTGGCAGCTGAGCTTGGAACGAGTCAGAAGTAAGAAGAGGTATCTAGCAAAGGGCAACTCAAAACAAACTCTCACAATACACCCGCCCAAACACTTTTCGTTTGCAAATATGCCCCGCATTAGTTTATCCATTATGCTACCTACATCTATACTATCTCCCCCGATAATACAAATTTTATAGCAACAATATACATTCACGGCGCTAATTATGTATTACACACTATTATCATTTTTATTTACCTGCGCTTGCCTCTTTCTCGCAGCAGATGAAGACCCAACACACACCCAAGTTAAATCAGAAGTCCACGACAATGCCGTCCCTTCGCTTGTTAACCTTACCTCACTTCCTTCGAGCTTTGTTAACCGTTCTGTAAACATAATAACGGGAGACTACTGTGAAAACAACCAAGATGACATTGTTTCAGGCCCTGATCGCTATATTCTGGGGCACAACTACTGCAGCTCGAGCCTTGAAGAGGGCAACTTAGGTGATGGCTGGAACTTTTCACACCACTACCTACTCGAGGTTTTTCAACCAAGTCGTATCGATTATGTAAGAAAGAACGCCTTTGACAACTCCCCATTTTTATACCCCATTGAAATGACCGATGGCTATAAAGCGGCTATCGGCGAAGAGACCCTTTTTGGCAATCAAACCCTTTATGACTTATCAGGCAGCAGCGAAAGCAGCCACGGCCTAAGTCACCCCAGCAACTCATCATCAACACACTCTATTTTCACCCACCCACTGCAGTTTCTACACAACCTCTTTGTAGAAAAAGGACTAAAGAAAGATGAAGAGTACTCAGACCCTATATTTTTATCCCTCTTTGAGCCCTCAGGGGGAAGGCTGCTTTTTAAAACGGACTATGATGAAGATCACAAAGAACGCTCACTTCGCCATTTTCAGCTGGTAACCAAAAAATCGGGCTTCACAAACCTCAACCATGGCCAGATATCAGGCCAAACCAACGTTAAAAATATAGACATCAAGTGGACCAAGAAAAAGGATGTTTTCACGGTCACCTTTGGTGATGGCACGACAAGGCTTTATCAGCGGCAAAGTAAACAGCACCAGGGCCATCACTCTGGCTTCTACCGCGACTACCAGCTTTATAAAGAATCAAAACCCAACGGCAACTACACAAGCTACAGGTATAACGATAAATCCGAAATCACCCAAATCAACAGCTTTAACAAAACAAACGAGCTACTCAGCTGGATAAAATTTGAACAAAAATCCCCTAAGAAATTTGCAAAAGATCACTCTTTACACGTTAAAACAAGTGACGGGCGCCATCATATCTACTACTTTAAGCGACTTGCAGGGAGCCACTTACATGGAACCTACAGCGTATCCAAAATTCAGCGCCAGGGCCTTCCTAAAATAGCCTTTACCTACAGCAAAAAAAAGAAGCATCAAAAACCAAGGGTAACAAAAAAAAGCTGCGACGACGGCTCATGGCTTACTACAAAATACTACACAAAAGGCACGTTTGTAAAAAACCGTGTACGCATGCAGCTGGCTCCTGTGGGGCCAAATGGCACCGAAGTTGTCACACACCGCTATAACTACTATAAAGGCAAAAAAGGAGCAGGCCACTGCAGCGTTCGCGATGCCTACAACAATATAACCCGCTATTACCGGAACAAAGACAAGCGCCTTGTAAAGGTTGCCAAGTTTGACAGCAACAACAAGATCCTTATGTCAGAAGAGTACATATGGGCAGAAAATAAAAGCTACAACGAGGGGCGCCTCAGAGCCCATATTGTTAAAGATGAACATGGCAAAACGCGCTATGTCCATAAGTACAACTACGATGGCCGTGGCAATGTACTAGAGGACATACTACTTGCTCGCATCACAAAAAATGCAGGCGACATAAAATTTAAAAGCGACCTCACCCATAGTGAAACATGCGATAAAGTTGTCACGCGCTATGCCTACTCTAACGATGGATTGAACCTAAAAGAAAGCGAGTGCGACCCTCTTGGCAACTACACCTACTATGAATACCACTCAAACACAAACCTGTTAAAAGCCAAGTTTATCTGCGATAAAACTACAATAATCAAGCGAGAATTTTTCACCTACGATGAAAGCGCCATTCTTACCGAGCACATAGTTGACGATGGCAACACTAAAGACCAAGAAAACTATGAGGGCATCACCGAACGCCATATGACGTGGATTACCCCACGCAAAACAGCACCCCACTATGGCGAGCCCCAAGAAATAAATGAGTTTTACTTCGACCTTAGCACAAAAGAGCGCATATGGCTTAAAAGAACAACAAATCACTACAACGACAAAGGCCTTGTAGCAAAGCAAGAGCTGATGAACCAAGCTGGTCAAACAGTCTGCTACGACTATCGCTACGACGATATAGGCCGTCTCAACTATTCTAAAGACCCCTTGGGTAACAGCGAGGAGTTAATCTACGATACAAACACCGCGCGTCTCATAGAAAAAAAGGGGGCCCGCGATGATGTTCGTTGGCAGTATCACTACGACTTATGTGGCCGAGTTATTAAACAAACTGAAAAACACAGCTCGGGTCTTGAGCTTACAACAGAGTTTACCTATGACCTTTTGGGACGCAAAACAGCTGTAAAAGACTTTCAAGACAACACCACCTACTATGAATATGATGCACTCAACCGCATAACAAAAATCACCTACCCCGAACTCTACGACCATCAGGGAAATAAAATAGCTCCCACAAAAACATACAGCTACAGGGCCTTGGGATCACAAGTAACAGAAACCGACGAGCTCGGGCAAGCAACAAAGACTACCTATAATGCTCTGGGCAAGGTTACCGACCAAGAGTTTGCTGACGGCACCTCCTGCCACTATGAATACGACATTAAGGGTAATGTCATAAAAGAACTAGCCCCCAACAAAACAGAAAATCACCTGTTCTACGACGCCTTTGACAGGCTCTCTCTGTCAAAGCAGCTATGTGACAACGAGCTATTGGAGCAACAAGAAATAGTATATAACACCTTTCATACTCTACAAGAACTAGGCCCAAGCCATGAAACGGTAAACTATGGCTACGATGAAGCTGGCCGACAAACTTCCATGGAGCAAGAGGGCAGAAAAACCCTCTTTTTTTACGACCAAAACAATCGCCTTGGCAAAACAAAATCTATCCTTGAAGATGGCTTTATCGCAACGCGCTACAGCTACGATGAGTTAGATCGCCTTGTCCATGAAACACTCTACGATCACACCTGCTCTTTACGTACCTATAAGATATATGGCTACGATGCCGAAGGCAACCAATCTAGCCTCATGCAAAACATAGATGGGCAAAACGCCATCTCGCAAGCAATATACCACCCCCACGGCCTGCTGCAAGAGAGCACAGATGCCGAGGGCAATAAAACATTCCACCACTACTACCACAGCCACATCAACGAACATGGACAGACAACGCTTCGCAAAGAAACCATAGATGCCCGAGGCGTTACGCTAGAAGAGATCTATGATACAAGGGGCAACCTTGCACAAATCCTGCAGTATGACCCTATGCACACGCTCATCGCAAAAAAGGAGCTTTTCTATGATGCGGCAAACAACTGCATCCGCACCCAAGAATATGCCACAGCTACAAAAACTATTATCACAACTTTTGAATACACAAATAACCACCTCACAGCAATTACCGAAGCCAAAGAGACCCCTGAAGAAAAAACCACACGATACCTCTATAATAACTATGGCCAGTTAGAAACGATACTGCATGCAGATGGTACCATCCTTAACCACCGATACGACAAAAAAGGAAGGCTAGCACACTTTTATTCAAACGATTATACAACAGACTACACCTACAACTACGACAGCTCCGACCGCATCGTAGAAGCCGTAAACAACGCCACGGGTAATAAAACCAGCCGCAGCTACAATAGCTTTGGTGAGATGACTTCTGAAACACTAGAAACCGGCATCACCCTCACCTACAGCTACGACATGGCAGGAAGAGTGAAAGAACTTTTACTCCCCGATCAATCGAAAATAACCTACAGCCAATCTGCTTTTCTAGATTCCATCACCAGGCAATCTGCAACCGGCCAAACGTGCTATTCTCACAAAACCATCGATCGAGACCTGTCGGGCTTTGTAAAAGTTACCACACTACCTGCACAAGCTGGAACCCTCACTATATGCCGAGACAAGATTGGTCGTACTACAACCATCAATCACCACCAGTTTACTCAAAACGTCCAAGGCTTTGATGCAGTAGGCAACCTGCTCACACTTGAAACAAAAGACCCCACAGGCCTACACACCCGTAGCTTTAGCTATGACTTTCTTTCACAGCTTACCGAAGAAAGTGGTTCAGCTACCCACTCCTATAGCTATGACGCACTTTATAACCGCCTGACAAAAAACAATACTAGCTACACCGTAAACAGCCTTCACTCGACACTCTCAGATGCAAACCGCACCTTCAGCTACGATAAGCGAGGTAACCGCCTTCGCCTAACAAGCGACAACGACGACGTAGACTATAGCTACGACGCCCTTGACCGCCTTATCGAAGTGCGCACAAACGGTGAGTGCTACACCTACAGCTACGACGCCTTTAACAGGCGCCTTACACGCACCACTACCCAAACAACAGGCGCCTACTGGTGGAAAAAGGAAGCAACGAGTAAAGAATACTATATATATGCCCTAGATAATGAAATTGGTGCCATGAGCGAAGATATGGTAATCACCCAGCTTCGCATCCTCGGCGAAGGCCTAGGTGCAGAAATAGGCGCCGCCGTTGCCTTAGAACTTGACGGAACCACCTACATCCCCATCCATGACCGCCAAGGCAATGTCGCCCTGATCCTCGACAGCAAAGGCAACACAGTTGAGCACTACAGCTTTGATGCCTTCGGCAACGAAACGACATCGCAAACGCCTATCAACCCTTGGCGCTTTTCAAGCAAAAGATGCGATCCTGAAACAGGCCTCATCTACTTCGGCCGCCGCTACTACGACCCAACCCTAGGCAAATGGCTTACCCAAGACCCCCTTGGCTTCAAGGAAGGCCCAAACCTTTACGCCTACCTCCAAAATGGCCCCATGACACGATTTGATGCATATGGGCTCTACGTAGAACACGAACTAGACCGCCCTGTCGACTCCAACAACCGCGCATCACCTCTTGTTTCATACAACGCAAGCTATGGCTTTTGCAAACGAGAAGCCTATCATAAAGATTTTTATGATATTGACGATTCACCACCGCCTACAACCAATGCTGATTACTCCAATCACCCCATCTATAGCTCCTTTTGGGACGACAAAATATACACACCAATAGGCTTCACTGAAGCTGATAACAGCCGAAGCGTTTGGCACACCGTCGCAGATTATTCACTGTCCGGGCTAGAAGGCATCTGCCTTGCAATGGATGCACATAGCGCTCTTATGCTAGCTGGAGGCGCCTATTCATTTAATCCTTACATCGCAGGAGTAGGTGTAATTGAAAAAGGTTTGGTCATCGGTGGCAAATCATTAATAAAACGCTTGCGAAACAGGTTGATTAAAACATCTTCGAAAGAGTTAACTAGTAAAACCGTACAAGCCGTAAAAGCTCCTTTCCAGACTCTTACTAAGCTCGAAGTCAGGAATTTACCAAAAAACCCAAACGATTTACTAAAGCGAGGGTATACAGAAATAACTCACCCCAGACAAGGGAACACAGGTCACAGAACCTTCCAAAACCCTGTAACAAAAAATACCATTAGATTTGATTCAGGAAAAGCAGGAAAATCAGGTCATGGAGCACATGATCATTACCATTATCACAACCCTAATGCATCTGGCCGCATGAATGAATATTTAGATATGAATGGCACCCCTTGTCCTCGACACTCATATGAATCACATATTTATCCAAAGGAATAATATGACCGATGAATCTAAGCTAGACTTTCATGAATCCACAATCATAGAATTTGTCAGACATAACAATGATATAAAAATGATTTTCGAAGAAGTGTTTTACATCAACGAATTAAAAAAAACAGTAGTTTTAACACTCCATAAAATAAAAACAATTGAAACTGATGCGAAAGATGCACAATACAACCTCATGGCTGCCAAGGATGGTGAGGTTATTTGCTTAGAATTCTCCAAAAACTCAATAGACTTTGTTATAGAATGGAATAATTTTGCAGAAAAACTACGGTTTCATCACGGATATAAAATAATTTTTGATAACTATGATATTATCCTATCTTAAAAGTCGAGTAACCCGAGTTAGGGGTCAAGTTAGAGAACCCCTAGCTTGACGCCTAGCTTGGTTCTCTAATTGCGCATTAATGTTGCAAGATGTTTTTCCTTAATTTTATTGGAACTTCGATAAATTCATCATGGGGCATTTTCAGGGTTCTCTTCGGGATCTAATAGGAAAATGAAAGGGGCTGAAAGGGGCCGGATACTGCGATTCGTGTGAAAGGGGCTGTGAAAGGGGCCGGATACTGCGATTCGTGTGTGAAAGGGGCCGGTGAAAGGGGCTGAAAGGGGCTGAAAGGGGCCGGATACTGCGATTCGTGAAAGGGGCCGGATACTGAAAGGGGCCGGATACTGCGATTCGTGCGATTTGCACTTGCTTTCTACAAGTCCAAAATAGCAAGTTGATGAGCAAACATTGGTAACCACATTGGAATTATTTCTCGATTAGCTTCAAAGTGTCTGAAACTCTCCGAAATTGCAAGCAAACGCAGATGAAATAGTTCTTTCCTTTTTATAAATCGTAAATCCCACGAATCGCAGTATCCGGCCCCTTTCACTCTATTTATAAAACATTCGAGAGTTAATTGAAATTAAAAACATTTAAGGCAAACTAAAGAAACTACATTTTAATTAAAAACTTAATAATAAAATGACCTAGTTTTGGAATCAGCAAAAGGGACCCCTTTTATTTATATCA
>JBGSSB010000018.1:0-1890 GCA_041737255.1 Chlamydiales bacterium
AAAAAATAGGTGCTTTGGATGAAAATTAATAGTGAAGCCATAATAGGCGCAATTCAGCAATTGAATGATGATGAGGTCCTTCAGTGTCAAAAAAGCGGCGATGAGATCACACTGTCAGCTGTGAAAAAATCGGCAGTAACATTTGGGAGAAAAATTCAGGCGTTTTTTGGTTTTGGGCCACATCAGCTACGCGAAATAACAGATCTTTTTAGTCGCGTAGTTACAAACCCTATTTTAGCCACGACTATTCCGTCTGATGCTGTAGCCAAGCTTAACAGGCGAATCGACCACTATAATAAAAGCGGTCTAAGAAAGTACTTTAGCTGTTTGCAAATTAAGGCCCTAGAGGTTGCTGTTGCACAGAAGGTCGTAGATCCGACGCCGGTTGTGACTCCTCAACACCAGTTCGTTGTTTCAGAAGAGTTTGCAGAAGTTCAGCGTAAGCTGGCTCCTTTTGCAGAACCAGGAGCTAAACGTCATCGTGCAAATGCATGTAAGGAAGCGTTTGATGCCCTGTTGAGGTGTTTACGGGCCATGCCGGATGATCAAAAGCTTTATAAGGGTGTCTCTGAAGCTCTATTTGATAAAGGGTCATCTAACATCTTACATCTTGCCAGCCAAGTTCAAAGAGATGACGTTGTAAATGAAATTCTAGATATCGAGGGGCTTTCATCTCTTTTATTGAAAAAGCTAGATGCGCCAACTCCATTAGATTTAGCTTGTGACAGAAACGCTGTGGGTGGAGAAATAAACCTCAATGTGTTGATGGCGTTTTTTGAGCGCCTTAATTTTGACCTACTCGATCAACTACTTGAAGCATCACGTCCTGATATGCTCCATAATCTTTTACAGCAAAGCTGGAGCCTTCACCAGAGTAGCCAGCAGCGGTATACTCATGATTTACCGGCGTACAAGGAACTATTTGAGCAGGTGTTTGCTCTCGAAAATATCGAGCTACAGAGAAAGTTTCTGTTTTGTATCAATACTTCTAAAAATTCTGTAATTGCCTCAGCGTGCCTTCTAAGCGGGCAAAGGTGGGTTGTGGAACTCGTTGCAGAAGCAGCAAGCGAAGAGCTTTTGCTTGAAGCGCTTCAGCTATCTATTCATGTAGGTAATGATGAGTACCCAATACTCGATTACATCTACGGAGTCGATGACGCAGCCTCTCAAGCACTCCTAAAGAGGATTTCAGAAAGCGTAGAACTTCAGGAAAAAATGGCTGATGCTAATTTAGCATTGCCTAAGGATCTGCTTCTGAATTAGCCCCAAACAAGATAGTGGGCTCAGATAGTTGAGCGACCCAAGGGTGAGATTTTTTTGGGTCACTCAACCTCATTATTTCTCATTTGCTTTGGTGCCCTCTGGCAGAGGCGTATTTTCCCGTGATGGTCTATGTGGTGGCGGCCCCAATGGCGTCAACTTAAGGTCTTGCACTGCTGCAGCAGTTAAATTTTCATATACCGTGACACCCCACGTTCCATTTTAGGCCTGCCGGCCTGCCATCACACGCGGGGCTACCCACTTAGACTGCTGCCGCAGTCTGATTTCTTCTAACTTCTAACTAGAGTTTCAGTACGATACACTACGTCTTCTTGACTAGCGGAACGCTTAAGTTGACACAATTGGGGGTTGCCCTGCATTAGGTATACCTGTGAAAAGGGGTCATGCACAATACCGTTCACTTAAACAAAAAACTTAAGCGATTAGAACGATGAAACGATAAAAACGATAAAAATACAAAAAATAAAATCGCCTCGCTTTACTCGGAAAGTGCGAATCTTTTTCTCTTTTCATCGTTCCTATCGTTCTATCGTTTTAATCGTTGGGAGCTTAAGTGAACGGTATTGGGGTCATGCATTGATCTCGCCTGTTACCTATTTAACCTATACT
>JBGSSB010000021.1:0-18665 GCA_041737255.1 Chlamydiales bacterium
CGCCCCCTCAAACTCCCCCGCCTAACCTTCGAAAAAGCACATATAAACATAAATTTGATATAATAAAGGCGTCTGAGAGACGGAAAAATTACGACATTTCAACTTTGCTAGATAACACGACATTTCTACTTTGCTCTAACATAAATAATTCTACAGATTTAGCCAATCTTCGCCATGGTAATCCCAATATTTTAATGCCACACCACCTATTAACTCAAGGTATCCGTCAGAAAAACAGCCGCTATGAGGAATTTCCCTTGATCTTAAGCTTGCTCTTTTGTAGCTTTTTTACTTTTTTAGATTAATGAGCCCACCCTAACGGCTCGAAACACTGTAAAGGAGTTCTAATGAATACCTACGCATATGGCCTAGTGCTGGCATGTGGAAGTATTGCCCTATTGTTTGGGCTATACATGATTCGATCAATTCTTGCCCTCAGTCGAGGTAACGAAAGAATGCAAGAGATAGCTGGAGCCATTCAAGAAGGCGCAAGCGCCTATCTTAATCGGCAGTATCAAACAATCGCTTATGTTGGCGTTTTTATATTTGCTGGTTTATTTTGGCTTTTGGGCTCTTATGTAGCTGTTGGATTTTTAATAGGCGCTGTACTCTCAGGCCTGGCAGGCTACGTAGGCATGAATATTTCAGTACGTGCAAATGTACGCACTACTGAGGCTGCAAGACATGGCCTAGCAAGTGCCCTTAAAGTCTCGTTTTCATCAGGAGCTATTACAGGTCTTCTCGTAGTAGGCTTCGGGCTTATTGGCATTACTGGTTACACCTACTTTTTAAAATCACAAGGGGTTGAAATTCGCACACAGCTAGAGGCACTAGTTGGCCTTAGCTTTGGGGGTTCGCTTATTTCTATTTTTGCTCGTCTTGGCGGTGGTATCTTTACTAAAGGCGCAGACGTTGGTGCTGACCTTGTTGGTAAAGTAGAAGCTGGCATCCCAGAAGATGATCCAAGAAACCCGGCTGTAATTGCCGATAACGTTGGAGACAACGTTGGAGACTGCGCTGGTATGGCAGCAGACCTCTTTGAAACCTACATTGTAACGATAGTAGGTACGATGCTACTAGCTGGGGTCTTCTTCACAGGGGCACTTCGTGAAACAATGATGCTTTATCCTTTGGCAATTGGCGGACTTTGCATTTTAGCTACAATAGTAGGCACCTACTTTGTACGCCTAGGCAAGTCAAATAACATTATGGCTGCACTCTACAAAGGCTTTTTTGCAACAGCAATTATCTCTGCTGTCGGCCTATGGTTTTTAACCGAAAATATGGTTGGCTTTACTACTTCATACACAGTAAATGATCAATCATTTACCGGGATGAACCTCTATTACTGCATCCTTACGGGTCTTGTAGTAACTGCTCTTCTTATGTGGATTACTGAGTACTATACACTCACCAAATACCGTCCTGTTATGAGTATTGCAAAATCATCTACAACAGGCCATGGAACAAACATCATCCAAGGTTTGGCGGTATCAATGGAAGCTACAGCGCTTCCTGTACTTGTAATTTGCGGGGGCATTTTAGTGGCCTACACTAACGCAAACCTCTTTGGCTTGGCGATTGCTGCAACAAGCATGCTGGCTCTGGCTGGCATGATCGTAGCACTTGATGCATATGGCCCTGTAACTGACAACGCAGGTGGCATTGCTGAAATGGCAAACCTTCCTCCAGAAGTTCGCAAGACAACAGACGCACTTGACGCTGTTGGAAACACAACAAAAGCTGTAACTAAGGGATATGCTATCGGCTCAGCCGGATTTGCAGCCTTAGTCCTTTTTGCTGCCTTCACTGAGGATCTAGAACACTATTTCCCTGAACATAACGCACAGTTCTTACTACAAAACGTATACGTTGTAGTGGGTCTTTTTGTGGGCGGATTAATGCCATACCTATTTGGTGCATTTAGCATGATGGCCGTTGGAAGAGCAGCAGGTGCTGTTGTAGAGGAAGTACGACGCCAGTTCCGCGAGATCCCAGGCATCATGAAAGGAACAGCAAAACCTGATTACAGCCGCGCTGTTGATATTTTAACAAAAGCTGCAATCAAGGAAATGATTGTACCATCACTACTTCCGGTGCTTTTACCTGTTGTCCTTTATTTCGTCATAAATGCCGTAGCAGGCCAGGCAAATGCCTTTACAGCACTTGGTGCCATGCTACTTGGCGTTGTTGTAACAGGGCTCTTTGTAGGCCTCTCAATGACATCCGGCGGTGGCGCATGGGATAACGCTAAGAAGCTCATTGAAGAAGGTGCACACGGCGGCAAAGGCTCTGAAGCTCACAAGGCTGCAGTGACCGGTGACACAGTAGGCGATCCATACAAGGACACTGCTGGCCCTGCTATCAACCCAATGATCAAGATTGCCAACATCGTAGCACTATTGTTGCTTGCTATTCTAGCAGCACAAGTTGCGAAGTAATCATTTTTCATCTTACGTGTGGCCGCAAGGCCACACGTCTCTACTCTCCCACTGAACATAGTTAACAGATTTCGCGACTCTGACTATCAATCTTGATATGGCCATCTTTGAGATAGTTACTGTAAAACGCTTACTTAATAGTCTCTCGGCGCGACTGCACAATAAAGGCCTGCTCTAAAAGGGGTGGTCTTTGGAGGTTATCCATTTGAGCTCAAAGGTAAATTCAAAGCCTAACGTTAAAGAAGCTATTCTTTTTGGATCTCGCACAAAAGGAACTGATCATCCGGAATCTGAGATAGATAGTGCATTGATAGATAGAGCATTGAAGGTGAGCTACAAGAAACCGTCTTTCAACTGAGCACCTATTTTACTCAAAAATGACTGCTCCCCTATGAATTTGATAGTATAGACTACTAGAGTAATGACAACGACAAGCTAATAGAGAACATAGGACGTGTTGCCATATAATCTATCAGCAATAAAAAAAGGGCCCAAAAGGGCCCTTTTTTGTTGAATATAAATAAGAAGACCTCTGTTAGCCTTTCTTATATATAGGCGCTCTCCTTTTTACACTATGGTTTGAATGCTTTCTATGTTTCTTTTTCTTAAACGTTGCTTGCTTATTGATCCACTCACCATTCTGATACAGCTGATATTCCAAAATGTACCCATCCCTGTTAAAGAAGGTAAGTGATAAATAGCGGATACCTTGCTGTGCAGTGTTTGATTCAAAAATAATCTGTTGACTGCTGTCGATATACTTTTTTGCCTTAAGCACTATCTGAGTCTCTTGACCACTTGGCAATGCTGTATGCTTCGCGAAAAGCTCACCTTGGAAACTCCAAGAATGAGTAATTTCTTCATTATCGACTAGAAGTTCAAACACTGAAGGCCCGGGTGATTTTGGCAACACATCATAAGAACAAAACTTTCTATTACGTGTTAATGACCGAACAGTATCACATGTCGTAGGCAACAAATTCTTGTCTACTCGCATCTGAACGCCCGTTCCGCCACCACCACCTACAATCCCACCTGCTGCAGTGTAGTTGTCAATCCATACAGCCTTACCATCAGAAAAAGTAGGCGTATTAATACCTGCAAAGCCATATTCGCCATTGCCGTCTAGTTTCCAAACTACTTTACCCGTCGCTGCATCAAAAGCAAAAAGTGTGCCATCACCGCGCGACATATAAACAATGCCATTATAAACATTGGTCATAGCGTGTGAGCGTTGCCCTAAAGGCGTCTCCCAAACTATTTTCTTTTGGCCTACATCCACTGATGCAGCGTAAGAATTTTGTATTGGGAAAACACGTCCATCTTGCGTTACGGCAAACTCATAGCCTAAATAGTATCCCGTATTGTAGGTATATGAGTAACTTCCCTGATAGGCAGCAGCGTTGGCTCCACTAAAGAAAAGCTGCGATCCACCATCTTGAGAGCTGCCATAATTAGACCCTCCAAGAGCCCCATCTGGGCCAGCATAAAGCATAGTAGGGACAACTCCCTTTTCTAAAAGATTTTTGTGGTCGTACACAACATTTGGATTGTATCCTGAAATATCAAGAATAACAAAGCAAGAAGCCTTATTCTGCGCCGCTAAATAGGTTCCATAATTACCCTGTTCGTCTTGAATATTGTCATAATACATAATTCCAGAGGACATATCCCCATCTACAACAGATTTGTTTTGTCTTATGACAAAAAGAACCGGGTCATCTGTAATAAATGTTGCCGCATCAGAAGGAAGTGATCGAAAACCAAACTCGATTTCCCCTGTAGTTAAATCAGCTGCCATAATAGCATCACAGTATGATCTATTTCCACGTGGCGAGCGATCATTATAAGCAAGACTAAGATCCACAGTCTTATCAATAAATATTTTCTTTTCGTTGTTAACATCTTCTAACGTAGAAAATGGCGCCCCTATAGTTGAGTCATCTATACGAGCATACTGATACATCGTGTCAATAACAGGCTGCTTTCTTGAAAAATAATCAATCGCTGGATCTTGATAAAAAAGCACTTCATCAACAGGCATATCATGTGTCTGCGATGTACCAAAATAGATCAGGTTGCGACGAACATCAATAACCGGAGCTTGCGCCCAAAGAGAATTGCCATAGTAATTTAACGCTCTTGCTTCCTGATCGTTTGCTATTGTATACCCTGTTGGCAGAGCAGCAATGTAGCGCACACCTGCATTTGATGCCCCCCAAGCGGCTGCATCTACAGCATCAACCTGGCTTTGATCAAGATATCCCCAAATTACCACTTTAGCAGTTTGTCCAGCACCTAGTGCTGATTGAATTGCATTAAGCTCAATAAGAAGATCTGTAGCTGTTAGTGGACCTGGTGCTGATACGATGGTCGTATAAATAGAAGCTGTGCTGCCAATTCCGGGAGCTAGATTTCTCCAGACATTTTGCAAATTAGCCTCTGTAACAGGTGGGTTTCCTGCTGCAAGAAATACATTAGAAACTATAGGCATAGTTTCATTGTTTAACGAGGGATATCCAACAGGAATATATCCAGGATTTGCCCCGTTGTAATCCAACACCTTGCCATATACACCGTTTGGAGCATCAAATACGCCAGTGGCTGTCGTTTCTCTAAAAATAAGCACTTCATCAGTACCTGGTCTAAATGAATTAAATACAATATCGTCAGGATCGGCGTTACTGATAGTATCGCCCACATTCAATTTCTGAGCACAAGTAGTGATCGTCCATACTTTTTCTGCAGTATTGCCAAGATCATCAACACGGATAAGGGCTCCTTGATCGTTATATTCGGGAAAGCCTCCAAAGCTCCCAAAGTTCACTGCATTTTGAAAAGAGGCAATGCCAACAAATACGCTAACCTTATCATCTTCAAGCTCGGCAACAGTAACATTAAGATCCCCAAGGGTAATACTAGGAAATCCATTTGGCAAAGAGTGTAAGGGGGTATCAGGTGACACAAAATAATCTTGTCCAAAAACCTCTGGCGGTTGATATGCCATTGTCCAAATTGGACTACCATCTGATTTGTTGATAGCAAAAAGTTGAGGCCCTACACCTGTAAACATAGTGGTAATATAGAGTCTATCCTTATTGACAGCTAAAGCTACACGACCAATTAAATTGGAAGAGCCGGTCCAGGTAGGTTCTGTTTTTGTAAGAGTGTAGTTATGTATACTTTTTACCCACAAAAGCTTTGCATCGCACTGACGCCGACAAATGAAAAGACTCGCAGCGCCACCTCCGAAAAGAGAGTCAAAAAGCCCCCCGCCCCAAACGGTATAATAAAAGTTTTCGTCATCCATTGTCGCAACATACCACTGCTGCGCATTGTCCCGAGGAGTAAACGCCGGAGGACCTTCAAATCCAGCACTTAACACCTCACTATACATGGAACCTGCTTCTTCAGCACTCGGAACAAGATCAAAAGTATTAGCAACCCTTAGTGCTGGAAGTGAGTATTTATTTGCTTTCGTATCATATTCCAGCTTAAGTCCGGTCGAAAAGTTATTTCCCGCCTGCAAAGGCATATTTAGATATTCCTGCGCTTGTAGTGCTGTAGAACTACCAAGCTTAGCTGGTTCATTTGGAAGCTGTTGACGAAGCAAATTAAACTGCTTAATCCTGCAGCTTGCCTCTCCAGAGCAAGGGTTTTTCTTATACTTAACCGCATTATCTTTATCATTTTTTTCATGTTGCGCTGCCGAAAGCGGATGTGCTACCAAAAAAGCCGTTAAGAGCCCCATTAGAAAGCGTTGTACTCTATGGTTCATAATTTCCTCATTTAAAGTTGAAGACGAAATAAAAAAATCCCTGCACGTTTACAGAAATTTTATTTTGCCTCACTTCTACCTCAATCGAAAAATTTTTTACAAGGAGATTTAGGGGTTTTATTTTTTATATTACAGTAAAAAGCCATGTGATCGATAAAATTCACAAGAGCATATTGCAAAAAAAAGAGCATAAAGACCGTTGCTTGTCTTTATGCTCTTTTTGTATATGCGACGAAGTGAATGTGAATTTGACTTAGAGAATATCTCTAAGCTTTGTGCTTTTTAAGAAAATCAGCAAGCTTCTTGCCTATGTTCATAACATCGGCCTGAGCTTTTGCATCTTTCAAATTTCCAGCTTCATCAAAGGCTTCATGTGACTGTGAAATGCTCTTTTGCTGAGGCAGCACAATACTATTGATGTTGCCAAACAACGATCGAACATGCACAAGGCCTCTCATGCCACCAAGAGCGCCTGGTGAGGCACTTAATAAAGCCACAGCTTTATCAATAAAACAGCAAAGGTAGACCTCGTCAGGTTTTGACATACGTGACGTCCAGTCAATTACATTTTTAAAAACTGCTGACATAGAACTATTGTACTCAGGAGATGCAATTAAAAAGCCATCGTGTGAAAGCATAAGCTCTTTAAGTTTTTGTGCATTTTCTGGAAGCCCTTCTGAGTCTTCAATTTCCTGGTCATATAGTGGCAAAGGATAATCTTTAAGGTCTATATACGTAACATGAGCACCGGCCTCTTGTGCGCCTTTTGCTGCAACCTTAACAAGTTTTTTATTGTGTGAATCTTTTCGCAGGCTACCTGCAAAAGCCAAAATTTTCGGTTGATAGGTCATTGTAGTCTCCATAGTAAAAATCAAGAGCCCTGAATATGGGCTCTCTTCTTAGAACTTCTTTTGTTAACGCTTTTTAGAACGGCGAAGCTTTCTAAACTGTGTTACCTTTGTCTTGGCAGGTTCGGCCTTTGCTTTTGCAGCAGGCTTTGCCTTTTTAGGAAGAGGTCTGAGTCTCGCCTTAGCTGCCGCTGGCTTTGCAGCAGGCTTTTTAGCAGCACTTTTTGCAGGGGCTGCAGCTTTTTTAGCTACTTTTTTAACAGGAGCTTTTACCGCTGGTTTTGCTGCAGCTTTGGGCGCAGATTTAGCAATCGGCTTGGCTACGGGCTTAGGAACTGCTTTGGCAACAGGTTTGGCTACAACAGGCTTGGCTGCAACAGCTGCTTTTTTAGTTGCTGTTGGTTTTACAGGCTTTTCTGCCTTTTTTGACGGTTTTGAATTTTCACCATTCAGTGCTTTGGGGGCCGCATCATAGGAATGTATCCCCTGAGGTTCAGGCGTGCTAAAACCAAGCGGAGAAAATGCTGCATCGCCACTTGCTTGCTTATCGATATTCCAGCTTGTTGACAGCGTACGAAGTGCTGCAAGTTTTTGGTTAAGGTTTTGCATGTCAAGGTTAACAGCACCTGTAAGTTGCTGTTTTCTATGGGCAAGCAAATCAGCTTCAGAGGCAAACTTCCCTGAAAAGGTAAAGATTGCAGAAGATCCATGATAATCTGGCGCAAAGAGAAAGGATTTAATAGTTTTTGGAATCGTAGTATAGATATCCTGTGAAAACTGAGGCTCAGTTTCAACCTTTGCTACCTGCTTTGGTGGACGCCCTCGCTTTGGTCTTGGGTTTAGCGCTTCATTAGAGTAGTAGGTCTTGGCTTTTGCCATAAGATTTTTGCGCTGAGTCAGCAGCTCTTTTTGTACCTTTGGCACAAAAAGATTTAGCTTTAGCTTTTCACACATGGACTTGGTAAGCTCAAGATCTTCTTCGAAGACAAAGTCAAACTGGTTATTGCGTAACCATTCGATAATTCGTACACGAAAACGCTCTTGATAGTACTGCTGCCACTTTTCAAGCTCGGTATGGTGATCGTAAATAAACTCTAAAAAGTTCTCTCGAGCTTCCTTAGAACCAATAATATCTATAAGCTTTTCTTTAGTGTCGATATCGTAAACTTTCTCGTTTACAAAACCTTCCATTACTTTTTTTACTTCGTAAAATGTAAGTTTTGGGATCATGCAGTAGCGATCTTCGTTTGTGTTTAACTCATTTATGAGATCGTTAATCTCTTCCTGAGCTTTATCCAAATCGATGTGCACTAAAAAACCTTCATAGCGATCGAGATAAAAATCGCGTTCGTCATCTGACTTAGCAAAAGCTTCCATCAGCCGGTGACAACGCAGAATAAGGGGGTTTTGAGCGACAAGTTTATTTTTTACTGACATACGTCTTCCTACATACCCGTTAAATATCTATAATCGTAGAGACTCAAGCGGTTGATTGCAACGAAATTGTCACACCTCTCAAGCCATTATTTTCAATAGATCAAAGCGTTGTTGCATAATTAACCACCGAGTCACTGAGCTCAGTGCCTCGGTGGTTAATTATGCAACAGGGCCGTAGTGCAAGAGTTCCCCGCAAACCAAATAATGTACTAGTAAATAGTTACCCTTGCGAAAATAGTACTCTTACGGAGTATACTACCGCGACGCTTCAATTTACAAATGACGAGATTTCATATGCCCGATCTAGAAAAAGCCGATGTGCGCATACAAGTTATTTGCGACAAAATTCGCTCAGAGACACTAGACCCAGCCAAAGAGCAAGCGCAAGAAATAATTGAAAATGCAAGACGAGAAGCCGAACGCATTTTACATCGCGCCCATACAGAGGCAGAAGAGCTAATTAAAGAAACAAGAAAATCACTAGAAGATGAAAAGCAAATCTTTGAGTCATCACTTGAACAAGCCTCTAAGCAATCTGTTGAGCTTTTAAAACAAAAAATTGAGCGGTCACTTTTTAACCCCAATTTAGAACAGTGGGTAAAAGAGCAGCTTGGAGATGCCAAAGCCTATGCCACATTAGTAGAAGCACTGGTTAAGGCTATTGATAAAGATGGAATTAAGACTGAACTTTCAGTAAAAATCCCCCAAGAATTTGACATCAACACGATAAATGCACACCTTAGTCAAACTGCTCTAAAGCAACTAAAAGACAACTCTGTAGAGTTATCAGATATTTCCGGCGGCGGCGGTGTACAGGTGAAAATTTTAGGAAAAAATATGGTCCTTGATATTTCTTCTAAATCGCTTCAGGAAATTATTGGCTCATTTATTCACAAAGACTTTCGCAAGGTCTTTTTTGGCTTACAGTAGGGAACACAAAAATGGCAAATTACTATTTTCTTGCCACGCTACTTCCGCCTCTCAAAGTTGGCTCTGCAGTTGAAATTGGCTCAGAGGAGCTGGAATTTCTTTTAGAGCAAAATGTAAACCCCTCTGATTTAAAATTAGTACAAACCCTAAAGCGGCTTATCGACCTCGATAACATTCGCGCCATATGGCAAAATCAGCCTTTTACACCGAGGGGCAACATAGCGCAAGAGAATCTTAAAGAGCGACTTTTTTTTAAAGAAGGGCTCCCTGAGTATATTTTAGAATATCTAGACCAATACCAAGAGACAAAAGACCTTATTCGTAATTTCCCTTCTGTCCTCCAGCGTTACTTTGCAACCGAAAGCACCAGTAAAGATTCATTTATATCGAAATACCTAACTTTTCAATGGCAATGGAAACTAGTCTTCGTTGTCCTTAGAGCGCAAGACCTTAAACGAGACCTTGAAACAGAACTTCAAAACGAAGATCTAGAAGACCCCTTTGTAAAAGAGCTTATAGACGCAAGCCGTGAAAAAAACTTTCCCCTTCCAGCCCCTTACACGGACCTAAAGGCGCTTTATGAATCAAGAAAAGATGCTCCTTTGGATCTTTATCAAGCACTTTCTGAATGGCGCTTTAGGTTTATTGAAGAGTTAATCGAATGGGAAAACTTTTCCATGCAACGTATACTCGGGTATATAGCTCAGCTTGAAATATGTGAAGAATGGCTTCAGCTCGATAAGCTGAAGGGACTTGAAATTGTTGAAGAGATGATGGAAGTAGTATGACGCAAGAAACTAAAAAATCCCCCCATGCAATCGGAAAAACTGTATCTGCATTTGGTAACCTTTTACAAGTAAAATACGAAGGCAATATCCGCCAAGGTGAAGTTGCCATGGTGCAGCTTGAGGGAAGCGAACTTAAATCTGAGGTAATCGAAATTACGGGTGATGTCGCAAAAATTCAGGTTTTTGAAGACACCAGCAATGTAAAACTAGACACGCCGGTATTTTTTACAGGCGAACTTTTAGAAGCAGAGCTAGGCCCTGGCCTATTGAGCCGTATCTTTGACGGCCTACAAAATCCGCTGGAAGAAGTTGCTGAGTTTTCAGGATTCTTTTTACCGCGCGGGGTGTACCTACCACCTCTTGATAGAAAAAGACACTGGGACTATGTTCCAGTAGCAATAGTAGGCGATGTGCTAGAGAGAGGCGATACCCTAGGAACAACACTTGAAAATCGCTTTCACCATAAGATCATGGTGCCTTTTTCGAAATTTGGAAAATACAAAGTAACTTGGGTTATAAAACCTGGCTCCTATCCTATTGAGACCGTTGTTGCAAAGGTAATTGATGAAAATGGCCTTGAGCATGAATTCAGCATGATTCAAAAATGGCCTATCAAAATCCCTTTACTTCATGGCGAAAGGGTAAGCCCCATGAAGATGATGGATACCGGCCTGCGCATTATCGACACTCAGCTTTCTCAAATGAAAGGTGGCTCATTTTGCACACCAGGACCCTTTGGCGCAGGAAAAACAGTTTTACAGCACCATCTTTCTAAATATTCATCCGTTGATATAGTTGTTGTTGTAGCATGCGGTGAAAGAGCTGGCGAAGTTGTAGAAGTACTTAGGGAGTTCCCTCACCTTATCGACCCACACACGGGTGAGACCCTAATGAAAAGAACTGCCATTATCTGTAACACCTCCTCAATGCCTGTTGCTGCACGAGAATCGTCGGTATACATGGGTGCAACAATTGCTGAATATTACCGACAAATGGGCCTAGATATTCTTTTACTTGCTGACTCAACCTCAAGATGGGCACAAGCCATGCGAGAAATATCAGGACGACTAGAAGAAATACCTGGTGAAGAGGCATTTCCTGCATACCTTGCTTCACGAATAGCCGCCTTTTATGAACGAGCGGGAGTTCTTTCACTTAAAACAGGCCAATTTGGCTCCTTAACTATTTGCGGCTCTGTCTCACCTGCGGGCGGAAACTTTGAAGAGCCCGTAACACAAGCTACATTAGCCGTTGTAGGATCTTTCGTAGGCCTGTCTCGCGAGAGATCAGACTCACGCCGCTACCCTGCTGTAGACCCATTGCTTTCTTGGTCAAAATATTTAGAACCAGTAGGCAAAATTCTTGCCAAAGAGATGCCCGACTGGACAGCTACAGTCAAGCATGCAAATCACCTGCTCAGAGAAGGTGACGACATTCGCAAACGTATGGAAGTTGTCGGCGAAGAAGGCACCTCTATAAAAGATATGGTTGCCTTTTTGAAGGCAGAGCTTTATGACTTCAGCTATCTTCAGCAAAATGCTTTTGACAAAGAGGATGCCTACAGCCCTCTTTCAAGGCAAATTGCACTTCTCGAAATTATGAAGAAAATTTTTGATACTGAATTTCAGTTTCAGAACCACGATGAAGCTCGCTCATACTTTTTGCTTTTGCAAAACAAAATCAAGAATATGAATTTTACATCATTTGAGTCCCCCCGCTATCTAGAGATTCATACTGCAATCAAGGATATGCTTAACCCTCATACCCAAAAAGTGCTGTGAGAACGATTTACGAAAAAATTACCGACATGCGCGGCAACCTTATCTCCGTCCTTGCTGAAAATGTAGGCCTGGGCGAGCTTGCTCGCATAGATATGAAAGATGGCCGCCATGCGTATGCATCAGTGCTCAGAATTGAGAACACAAAAGTTACCCTGCAGGTGTTTCAAAGCACCAGAGGCATATCAACGGGCGACACTGTTACATTTTTACGACACCCTATGCAGGTAACCTTTTCAGAGTCTTTACTTGGTAGACGATTTAGCGGCTCTGGAGTACCTATCGACAACGGTCCCGATATTGTAGGTGATTCTATTGCAATAGGTGGCCCCTCATTTAATCCTGTAAAACGGATTATCCCTCGCAATATGGTGCGAACAAATATTCCTATGATCGACATGTTCAACTGCCTTGTCATGTCACAAAAAATCCCTATCTTTTCTGTAGCGGGTGAGCCTTATAATGCCCTTTTAATGCGTATTGCAAACCAAACAGATGCTGATGTGGTTGTTATTGGAGGCATGGGACTTACATTTGCAGAGTATCAGGCCTTTATCGAAAACGCCGAGCGTGCTGGAACCATGAATAAAACGCTTATGTTTGTACATAAAGCAACAGACCCAGCTGTAGAGTGTGTTTTGGTGCCAGATATGGTCTTAGCCTGCGCTGAGCGCTTTGCCCTTCAAGACCGCAATGTCCTTGTACTTCTTACAGATATGACATCCTTTGCCGACTCGATTAAGGAAATCGCCATCACCATGGACCAGGTTCCTTCAAATCGCGGCTATCCAGGTTCTTTATATTCAGACCTTGCATCCCGCTATGAAAAAGCCGTTTCTATGGAAGCTGGCGGCTCTATTACCATTGTAAGCGTAACAACAATGCCAGGAGATGATGTCACCCACCCTATCCCTGATAACACTGGCTACATCACTGAGGGGCAGTTTTACCTTCATGGGGGAAGAATCGACCCATTTGGTTCACTTTCACGATTAAAACAGCTTGTAATTGGCAAAGTAACACGAGAAGATCATGGAGATCTTGCCAACGCTATGATACGGCTTTATGCTGAATCTAAAAAAGCTCGCGAGCGCAGGTCTATGGGCTTTAGGCTTTCTAAGTGGGATGAACAGCTCATTCGTTATTCCAATCTTTTTGAAAAGAAAATGATGAACCTTGAGGTAAACCTTAGCCTCGAAGAAGCACTAGATATGGGCTGGACAATTTTTGCTGAATGCTTTAAGCCAGACCAGGTGGGAATTAAACAGAGCCTTGTTGATAAGTTTTGGAATACAAGAGTACAAGCTGCCAAAGAGATGTAAATGTCTGAAATCAAGATGACAAAAAATGAGCTTCGCTCTCAGGAAACCAAGCTAGGACAGCTGTTTAAGTATCTACCTACTCTTCAGCTTAAAAAGGCCCTCTTGCAATCTGAAGTAGCCGAATCTCGTCAGGAGCGCTACACACTTGATGAAGAGGTTGAAATGCAAAAACGCAATGTAGAGGATTATTCCTCACTCTTTACACAGAGCCTTCCTTGCGATGTAAGCCTTTTTGCAAAGATTACCAAAGTATCAAAGCGCTACGAAAACATAGCAGGAGCGGAAGTGCCATTTTTTGAGGCCGTATCTTTTGAGCCGATAACCTACAACCTCTTTGAAACACCTATCTGGTTAGAAAGTACCATCTACGGGCTTCGTCTAGTAAGTGAAGCTAAGGTTAAACTATCGATCGTTGAAGAGAAACTGACAATACTTGAAAAAGAGCTTAGAGAAGTATCGATCCGCGTAAATTTATTTGAAAAAATCCTCATTCCTCGAGCTCAGAAAAATATCAAAAAAATTAAAGTTTTCCTTGGCGACCAAGAACTTGCTGCCGTCTCGCAAGCAAAAGTTGCAAAAAGAAAAATTATCCAAAAAAAAATGATGCAAAACGAACTGGTACAAGAGGTAGAACATGCGTTATGATGTCCGCAAGTTTCTCTTCATGGGAGCCTCAAAGGATAAGCTCCCCTTTTTTAAGGCAGCACAAGAAGCTGGCATCATAGAGTTCATCAACCCTAAAGGCAAAAAAAAGCAAGAGCTTCCAGAAGATATAGAACACCTTGCACATGCCATAAAGATTTTGCGTGGATACGTACAGCAAGAGCAAAACACCCCCACACAAGATAGTGAAGCTCCTTCTATCGCAAAGCAGATTATCGCCATCAAAGAAGAGCTCACAACACTTGAACACAAAGCACACGAAACAACACAAGAAATCAAACGTATTGAACCCTTTGGTGAGTTTTCTTTATCTTCGCTTCTACAGCTTGAACAAGAGAGCCAACGAAGAGTACGATTTTTTGCCGCTAAGTCAGCAAAGCACCTCAACGAAATTGAACCTGCCCTGATTTTGGTGAACGAAGAAGATGGCGTCGACTACTTCATTGCAATTCAAAACGAACCCATCGTCTTTAATGACTTAATTGAACTTTACTTCACTCAAACCCTCTCGGAGCTTCAAGCACTTTTAAAAGATATCACCGCAAAAATAGAAAAAGCTCACCAAGAACTTAAAAGACTAACCTGCTACTACCTACTTTTACATCAGGCTCTTATCACGCGGCTAAACGAAGCTCACCTAGTGTTTGCAGAAGAGACAAGTGAATTTGAACTTGAAAACCAGCTGTTTGTAGTAGAGGGATGGGTTCCTGATACGAAGCTTGCAGAGTTTAAAACCTTATGCACATCCTTTAAGGTGTATACCGAAGAAATAGCGCTCGATGATCACCAAACACCGCCAACATATTTGCAAAACAAAGGCACGGCAAGAGTGGGCGAAGATCTTGTTCGCATTTTTGACACTCCCTCGATTCAAGATAAAGACCCATCTCTTTGGGTACTCTTTGCTTTTGCACTCTTTTTTTCGATGATCGTTTATGACGCAGGCTACGGTTTTATCTTTTTGGCTACCGCCATTACCTTGCGTTTGAGGCTCAAAAAAATCACCCCAGCAACAAAACGATTTATTGGCCTCATTGCTATTTTATCGACTACATGCATTCTTTGGGGAGGCCTCACGCACTCCTTCTTTGGCTTGGAATTTTCACCTGAGAGCCCCTTGCGAAAGTACTCGCTTATGACGTGGCTTATAGAAAAAAAAGCCGACTACACTATAAAAGCAAAAGATGACAACCACAAGTACTATATAAAACAGTATCCCCAGCTTGCAAAAACCACCTCTCCAAAAGAGTTTTTATACGCACACAACCCTACAGATGTTACCCACAACCCTATTGCTTCTAAGTTTACTGACAACGTACTCTTGGAGCTCTCTTTATTTTTAGGAGCTATCCACATTTGTATTGGACTGCTGCGCTATATCAGAAAAAATCCTGGTGGCTTTGGTTGGATTGCCTTTATTATTGGCTGCTATTTGTATATCCCCTTTTTCTTACAGTCCACCTCGATCATCCACTTTGTATTTGGGCTTAACCCAGAAATTGCCGCGCAATATGGAATGCAGCTGCTGCTCTTTGGCATAGCTTTTGCCACGATTGTAGGTATTATCACGCATGGCGTTGTGGGGTGTTTTGAATTTACGCATGCAGTCCAGCTTTTTGCTGATGTGCTTTCGTATTTGCGTATTTATGCACTAGGCTACGCAGGTTTTATCGTAAGTGAAACGGTAAACATGCTTGGAGGCAAGCTGCCCTTTATATTTGCAATTTTTGTAATTATATTTGGACACATACTCAACATGGCGATTGCAATTTTAGGTGGTACCATCCACGGTTTGCGTTTGAACTTCCTTGAATGGTACCGTTATTCATTTTTCGGTGGCGGAAAAGATTTTCGTCCACTACAGCTTATGACATTAGAATAGGAGTTATTGAACTATGGACAGTCTAGTATTTAACCTTCAGCAGATGGGCCCAATCATTGTATTGAGCATGGGCTGCTGTGGAAGTTCCATTGGCTGCTATATAGCAGGCATGGCATCAAGTGCGGCTATGGCAAGGACAGAAGAGGGTCACGGCAAATTTATTGCCATGGCATCTGTGCCTTCCACTCAATCTATTTATGGATTTATCTTGATGATCTTGATGTATCGCAACATCCAGGCAGGGACGCTCTCGCCTATTGCAGCCATTGCCGTGGGCCTTGGTGTAGGCCTTGCCCTTATGGCCTCTGCTGTATTTATGGGTAAAGTCATTGCAGCAAGTATCCAGGCGACACTCAAGCAGCCATCAGTGTATGGTAAGTGCTTTGTCTCGATTGGTATTTTGGAAAGCTTTGCCCTTTTTGCCTTTGTCTTTGCGTTGTTAATTATCTAAATTTCGCACTGGCAGGTAGAGTAAAGCGCTATGATCGTTATTTTAACAGAAAAGCCCTCGGTTGCTCGCGATATTGCGGCTCATGTAGGCGCAAAAATGCGCAATGAGGGCTATTTTGAAGGCAATGGGTACCAGGTTACCTGGGCCTTTGGCCACCTCATCTCTTTAAAGGAACCTGACGAGTATGACCCTGCCCTAAAAAAGTGGTCTTTAAATACGCTTCCCATTTTACCGCAAAAATTTGAACTTAAAGTTGTCGATGATAAGGGCGTTCGCAAACAGTTTGCTGTAATTAAAAAGCTGTTTAAATCAGGAAAAGAACTGCTCTGTGCGACGGATGCTGGGCGCGAGGGCGAGCTTATCTTTAGGTATATTCTGTCGATGACCGAATGTGTTGAAAAGCCCTGGAAGCGCTTGTGGCTATCCTCTTTAACTGATGAAGCCCTGCAAACAGCCTTCAAAACCCTAAAACCAGGAAGCGAGTACAACAACCTCTACGCTGCTGCCAAATGCCGAAACGAAGCTGACTGGATTGTTGGCCTTAATGCCACCCGAAATTTTACTGTTCGCTACGGCAAAGGACATACGCTGTGGAGTGTAGGCCGTGTGCAAACACCTGTCCTTGCTATGATTGTAAACCGCGACGATGAAATACGCCATTTTAAGTCGGTACCCTTTTGGGAGCTTTTTACAAAATATAAAGAGGTAGCCTTTAAATGTAAGGGCGATCGCTTTAAGACAAAAGATGAAGCCGAAGCTACGCTGAGCACCATTACAGACTTCCCCTTTGTAATTGATAAGGTCACTGCCAAAAAAGAAAATGAACATCCGCCTTTGCTCTATGATTTAACCGAGCTGCAAAGAGACATGAACAAAAAATTTGGCATGACAGCCGCCGACACCTTGCAGATTGCACAAACGCTTTATGAGCAAAAGCTTGTTACCTACCCACGTACCGACTCTCGTTATCTTACCCAAGATATGAAATCGCAAGTAGCCCAAGTGCTCACCCAGCTCAAAAAAATAAGAGAAAAAGAAATTGAGCCCCTTGATTTAGCGGCACTGCCCTTTTCTAACCGCATCATCAACGACAAAAAAGTCACCGACCACCATGCCATCATCCCAACGGGTAAATTTTCCAATACACTCCCCTACGAGACCCAAGCTGTATATGATGCCATTGTTACCCGCTTAATCGCTGCTTTTTATCCTTCATGTGTTAAGCAGGTTACCACTATAGAGGGCAATGCCAACAAACTTGACTTTCAAGCAAAAGGCATCCGCATCCTCACCCCAGGGTGGACAAGCCTTTATCCAAAAAAGTCTGACGAGAAAAAAGACGCTGAAGAGCCACAAGAGCTACCCCTCTTTGAAAAGGGCGAAAGCGGCCCTCATGCACCCTATATTACTGAAGGAAAAACCAAACCGCCAGCCTATTACAACGAAAACGCCCTACTTGGAGCCATGGAAACTGCTGGTAAAATGGTTGATGATGAAACCCTCAAAGATGCGCTAAAAGAAAAAGGTATTGGCACTCCAGCCACCCGAGCCTCGATTATTGAAACCTTAATCAAACGAAAATACATCGAACGAAACGGCAAAGCACTAGTCGCAACAGATTTAGGACGCTACCTCATAGCCTTGATTCAAGACCCTAACTTAAAATCGCCCGAGCTTACAGGCGAGTGGGAATCGAAGCTAAAGCAAATAGAAAAAGGAAAATATCCCGCCGCTGAGTTTATGGATCAGATTGGACAATTTACCAAACAGCTCCTCAACGAAAGTGATATCTTCAGGATAAATTTTGAAATTTTTGGTGAATGCCCAAAATGCAAAAGCCCCATCATTAAAGGAAACAAAGGCTTTGGCTGCTCTAAGTGGAAAGAGGGATGCTCATATGTTCTTTGGAAAAACTACAACTCAATAGTCCTTAATGACCAACAGATACGAGCACTTCTGCAAAAGAAAATCCTTGCCCAACCAATAGGCGGAGTCATCCTTACCCTTTCTAACCAAGGTGAGCTCCAAGAAATTCCAGTTCCATCAGAACAAGGTAACCGAGCCCCCTTCAAGAAGCCCTCTAGCCAAAGTCGTGGCCCTAAAAAACCATTTCCAGCCAAACCTGCAAAGCCCGCCGCGGCTAGCTAAGCTATCGATTTATGCTTATTCTTTATTAAAGAAAAAGGGGCCGGATACTGTAAGGCCTGAACATCCCGCTACAATTTTGCAAACAAAATCAATGGTTTTTCCTTATATATATTCGCGCGCACGCGGGGGGGGGGGGGGGGGGGTTAATCAAAAAAAACACCCCGTCTCGTGAAGAAAGCGGGGGCCAGCCCCCACACCC
>JBGSSB010000022.1:0-4630 GCA_041737255.1 Chlamydiales bacterium
CGCCCCCTCAAACTCCCCCGCCTAACCTTCGAAAAAGCACATATAAACATAAATTTGATATAATAAAGGCGTCTGAGAGACGGAAAAATTACGACATTTCAACTTTGCTAGATAACACGACATTTCTACTTTGCTCTAACACATGAAATGGTAAAAATACGCTATCAACCTACTATAACCGTTTTTTAACCTTAAAAGGAGGCTCTCATGAAGCAACTGCTTCTCATTACTGCTATCTCATGCGTTTGCTGCACCCAGGTATTTGCTGGATCTAACTGCAAAACTTGCCAAAAAGCTCCTGCCCAAGAATCTAAAGAAAAAACTATTGATTGCAGAAAAGGCATAAAAGAGACTGAGACAGCTCTTTTAGCTACGAACTCCTGTTCAGCAACAACAACACCCGCTCCAGTGAAAACTGATGAAAACTCAAACCCCGATATGACAGATGATACGTCTACAGATGGCAAAATGGAGCAAAAAACTCTATTAGCTGGTGGCTCATCACCAAGCAACACTGATGTTCCTGCTACTACTGGCGACGAAGGCAAAGACGATGCTATGTCAGAAAAGAAAACAGAGACACAACTCGTAGCATAAGATATTTATTTTAAAATACCACGTAAGGGCAACCTTTTCGTGGTATTTTTTTGCCTAAAAGCTCTAAAATTAAATCTCTCTAATAATAAAATCTAATGGATAGCGCCTACCAAAAAGAGCTTTTTGCTGCCTTGAAAAAAGCCAACCTAAGGCCGTAAAGATCCCAAAATGACGATAGATAACAAATAAAGTTTCCTTGAATATAGTCCCTGAGCTCAACAACCCCTTAGGAAAAAGGTGCATCTCAACAAAGACTCGCTTTTCTGATGCCAAGACAATACTCTTAACTTCAGTAGCTCGACAAATAAAATCAAACATCCCTCTTCTATCTAATCCCTGATCAAAGTAGCCAATTTTTTTAAAGATTGACGTTTTGAAAAAGCAAGATTGCAGAAGAGATGGCTGATATCCTTTTTTTAAATCCTCAGCCCATTGCTCACTATAATAAAGATGCTCCCCCCCTTTACCATCACCTACGTAGCTTGCAGTATAAAAAATATCTGGCTCATTTTGTTCTCGTATACTTTTCATAGCTATAGCAAGCGCTGTAGGTGAAAGATAGGCACACCCTTCGAGTAAAAGATTTACATACTCACCTTGTGCCATAAGGAGGCCTCTGTTCATTAAAGCATAAAGAGATGCCTTAGTTAAAGCTTGCACCCGAAGACGTTTATCCTGATAGCTTGTGATTATTTCACTTGCCTGAAGAACTTCCCCAGCATCAATAAATATTGCCTCCCAGCGCACCCCTTGCTGCGATATAAGGCTTTCACATGTATCTGCTATAAGCTGACCGGCTTGATGAATCGGAATGATGATACTAATTTCTGGTTGTAAATCTTCCATAGTCGCCTTGAGAGAAAGTACTGCTCTTGGTATTCTACTTACTCAATTACAAGGAAAAATTCAATGTATACTTTTCAAGAAATAGTAATGCGACTATCAAACTTCTGGGAAAAACAAGGCTGCGCCATCTCATCACCATACGACCTTGAAAAGGGTGCTGGCACATCTAACCCTGCCACATTTTTTCGTTGCTTAGGCCCTGAGCCATATCGTGCGGCCTATATTGAACCTTGCAGACGCCCCAAAGATGGTCGATATGGAACAAATCCTATGAGAATGCAGCACTATTTTCAGTACCAAGTAATTCTCAAACCATCTCCCGTAGATATTCAAGACCTCTACCTCAAATCACTAGAAGCCATCGGCTTTGATTTAACAGAATATGATATCCGCTTTGTTCACGACGATTGGGAACAGCCTACACTTGGCGCCTGGGGCCTAGGCTGGGAAGTGTGGGTAGATGGCATGGAAAGCAGCCAGTTTACCTACTTTCAATCAATGGCAGAAATCCCCGTAAAACCTGTTACAGGCGAGCTCACATATGGTCTAGAACGCTTAGCTATGCACCTACAAAAGAAAGATACATTTGCTGATATCCAGTGGAATGAAGAGCTTACCTATGGCGACATCTACCTCGAAAATGAAAAGCAATGGACCACCTACAACTTTGAGGCCGTAAACCCTGAGATGATGCTCAAAAACTTTGAAGAGTGTAAACAAGAAGTAAAAGCACTTGTAAGTCTGTCTCTACCGCTTCCTGCTTACGACTTTGTCCTAAAAGCTTCACACACTTTTAACCTCCTTGATGCTCGAGGCGTTATTTCCGTATCAGAGCGTGCAAGTTATATAGCAGACATCCGCGAACTAGCAAAGCTTGTAGCCGAAGGCTACCTAGAAAACCGCAAAGCTCTTAATTACCCACTTATGAATAAATGGGATAAGTTTGCATACAAACAAGAGCCAGCAAAGCCTACTAAAAGCTATGTCCCAATTGACAAGCCTACTACAACCTTCCTCCTAGAAATAGGCTCTGAAGAGATCCCTGCTACATTTGTTATGAGCGGCCTTGCAAGCCTTGAGCGCCAGCTTAAAGGCGTACTTGAAAAAGAGGGCCTTACCTTTGGTCAAATTAACCTCTATGGCACGCCACGTCGTTTAGCCATTGAAGTGCAAGACCTCATTGTACGAACCGTGCCAAAAGAAGTTGAGAAAAAAGGCCCAAGTGTTGAAGTGAGCTTTGATGCTAACGGCAAGCCAACACAGATAGGTATGGGCTTCTTAAAATCTATGGGTTTAGAAGAAGTCTCGCTTGAGGCAATACGTCAGGGCAAAATTCCTCAAGTAGAAATTCGCACCCTCAAAGGTGACTACCTCTTTGGCAAACAAAAAATAGGCGCTGTTGAAGCATACCACATCCTTGAGAAGACCTTGTCGACAATTATTTTGGGCGTTGAGTTCCCTAAAAAAATGCGTTGGGCCGATTTTGAAATTAGCTACGCAAGACCCATTCGCTGGATTGTCGCCCTGCTTGATGACCAGGTAATACCTTGCACGGTTGGCCCTATCACATCAGCAAATATATCCTTCGGCCATAAGCAGCTATCTGCTGCAAGCTTTACCCTTAGCAATGCAACAGAGTATCTTGACACACTCCGCAAACACCAGGTGATTGCCGACCAAAAAGAGCGTCTAGAATCTATTGGCCAGCAGCTTGCTGCATTAGAAAATGAATGCCAAGGTATTGCACAAATTAAAGAGCGCGTAACAAACGAGGTTGTACACCTTGTTGAAAAGCCCTTTTTAACACTTGGAGAGTTTGATAAAGACTTCCTAAAAGTACCAAAAGAGGTGCTTATTTCGGAAATGGTTGAACACCAAAAGTACTTCCCTGTAGCCAATAACGACGGAACGCTTAAAAATAAATTCATCATAACAGCCAACGTGCCTCCTACAGATTCAATCCGCCATGGCAACCGCAAAGTACTTTCTGCTCGTCTAGCAGATGGTGTATTTTTATTTGCCGAAGATTTAAAGCGTCCATTAAACAGCTTTAATGAACCGCTAAAAACGGTGATCTTCCAAAAAGGCCTTGGCTCTTTGTGGGACAAAAAAGAACGGCTAAAAACACACGTTACCACGCTAGCACCCTACTATACAGAAGCTAACCTCGAAGACACCCTCGAAGCTGCAAACCTCTGTAAAGCTGACTTAGCTACCGAAATGGTACGAGAATTCCCTGAACTACAAGGCCAAATGGGTCGGATCTACGCTACAGAGCAAGGGGAACATAAAGATGTAGCCATGGCAATAGATGAACACTGGATGCCACGAGGCGAAAAGGCTCCCCTGCCACAAAGTGCTTGCGGAACACTTTTAAGCATAGCCGAAAAAATTGACAACCTCCTTGGCTTTTTTGGGCTCGACCTAAAACCAACATCATCTAGCGATCCTTTTGCTCTTCGACGACAAGCTCTTGGCCTTGTCCGTATTGTCTTAGACAAAAACATATCTCTAGACCTCAAAAAAGCACTCACAGCATGTCTTAAAAACTACCCAGAGGCCATCCAGAAAAAGGGTGACGCTCTTATAGCTGAAGTCATACACTACATTATACTACGCGCAAAAGGGGTGTTTAACGAAATGGGCTTTGGAAAAGATGAAATTGAAGCCTGCTTTGCTGTGAGACCCGCTGACCTGTTTGATGTACACTCACGCCTTACAGCCCTTCATGCTTTCCGTAAAGCTCAAGGCAACTTCAGCAAGCTTGTAGAGGTGCATAAGCGCTGCCAAGGACAAATCAATGGCCACGCTCCACTCAAGTTTGCTACAGCCCAGCTGCAAGAGCCGAGCGAAAAGGAGCTGCACACAGCCTTTGCAACTCGTCAAAAAGCATTTACAGAGTCGATAAACGCCCAGCACTACCCAAAAGCACTAACGCTACTACAAGAGCTACAAGCACCACTAGGAGAGCTCTTCGAAAAAGTAAAAATTATGGACGACAATGAATCGCTAAGGCACAACCGCCTTGCTCTACTCCAAGAAGTAGCCGGCCTCTTTAGCCAAATTGCCGACTTCCAAAAAATTCAGCAGTAAGGCCCAATCAAATGCGCCGAGTAGGAGGGGCCAGAGGCCCCGACCTCTCACAGAACCGTGCGTACGGTTCTCGTACACGGCTCTTCATGCTAAC
>JBGSSB010000035.1:0-14321 GCA_041737255.1 Chlamydiales bacterium
TATCAGTTACTCTCCAGGGCATATCTTTCTCACATATAATGATTTAAGAAAGATTATACCATATGGTGTAAACCATGTGAGTTACCAAAGTGTAAACAAGGTGACTTGTTTACTGTAAACAACGTGACTTATTCGGACCACATTTCCGGGCAAGGGCAAGGGCAGGGGCAAGGGCAGGGGATTGTGGTTATGCAAGATGTCTATTATAAAGCGCGTGTATGGATGTATGTATGATGTTATTGGTTAGTATTTTTTGCGAAAGCGACACCATTTTTCAAATTCTACGGCGAAAAATGAAAATAACGCAACGAAGCTAATCCTAGCCCAAGACTCTATGGCAATTGGTCCACTATGAAAAAGACTATTCATAATTGGCAGATAGGTAAAAAAGAGTTGTAACACTGCCATTATACAAGCCCCGCCTAAAGCCCATCTATTTGAGAAAAAACCTAGTTTTATAGGCGAGTGAGAAAGTGACCTGCAGTTAAATAAATAACCTGTTTCGATCATAATAATCATATTTACTACTGCAGTTCTTGCTGAAGCTAATGATTGATTTTCTACATGCAACTCCCAAAAAAAGAGCCAAAAAGCTCCTGCTGCCATGATAATCGATACAAGGCCGGTGCGCATAATAACTTCGCGGGTAAGTATAGGCTCTTTGGGATCGCGAGGTGGGCGCTGCATAAGGTCTTTTTCTTTTGGTTCAAAGCCGAGTGCTAGCCCAAGAAAGCCTGCTGTAGCCATGTTAATCCAGAGAATTTGTATGGGTGAAATAGGGAGGGTAGTGCCTAGAAAAATAGCCGTAAGGAGTATGGTGGCCTCTCCACCATTTGTTGGTAGCGTCCACACGATAAATTTAGTAAGGTTATCAAAAACTCCGCGCCCTTCCTCTACTGCGGCTTCTATTGTTGCAAAGTTATCATCTGTAAGGACGATGTCGGCAGCGCCTTTTGCAACCTCTGTTCCTCCAATGCCCATGGCTATACCGACGTTTGCCTGTTTTAGAGCCGGTGCATCATTTACCCCATCGCCTGTCATGGCAATGATGTGACCTCTGGTTTGAAGGGCTTTTACTAAAAGCAGCTTTTGCTCAGGATTAATGCGGGCAAATATTGTCACTTCTTCAATTTGTTCAACAAGTGCTTCGGGTGACATTTTTTCTAGGTCGCGACCGGTGAGTGAGATAAGCTTTCCGTGGTGCCGTGTGCCTTCTATACCCATTTGTTCGGCTATTGTCTGTGCAGTCAGGGAATGATCACCCGTTATCATTTTTATACCTATGCCTGCAATTTGGCATCTTTTAATCGCCTGGATAGCTTCGGGGCGGGGAGGGTCTATCATAGCCTGCAAGCCAAGAAAAGTCAGCCTTTCATCAACGTGCTTGTGTGTGAGTTTTTCTTCTGCAATAAAACGGCGAGCGCAAGCAAGTACTCTCATGCCTTTGCCTGTGAGTGCATCTGAGGCTGCTTGGATAGCGGCTTTATCTAGAGATGCAAGGTTTCCATTATCATCGATCATGTCGTGGCAACGCTCAAGAACTCGTTCGAGTGCTCCAACTTTATAGATAACTTTGCCTTGTGAATGGCTGTGTAGCGTTGCTCGATACATATTTTCTGATTCAAAGGGGATGGTGTCGATGCGTGGTGTGGCTTTGTGGGTCTCTTGGTGAGAAATTCCTGCTTTTTCTGCTGCAACAACTAAGGCAGCTTCTGTTGGGTCTCCTTGTACCGTCGTTTGGCTTTTTTCAAAAATAATTTCGGACTCATTACATAGTACACCTGCTTTAAGGCATTCAAGTAACTGTGGATGCTCTTGGGCTTTAATAGAAGCGCCATCTAAAAGTACACGACCTTTTGTGGTATATCCAGAGCCGGTTACTTCGTAGAATCTAGACCCAGTGAATATTTTTTGAACGGTCATCTGATTTTTTGTGAGTGTACCAGTTTTGTCAGAGCAAATAACCGTAGTGCTGCCTAGCGTTTCTACTGCGGGAAGCTTACGCACTATAGCTTGCTTTTTTGCCATGCGTCCGACGCCTATTGCTAATACTATAGTGACAGCGGCTGGAAGCCCTTCTGGTATTGCACCAACAGCAAGGGCAATAGATGCCATAAACATATCTGCAACAGTTTGGCCATGAGCTAGCCCTACAGTAAATGCTATAGTGGCAAATCCCAAAATGGCCCACAAAAGGCGCTTGCTGAATTCTTCAAGTTTTTGGGTAAGGGGTGTTGTGAGCTCCGGGGTTTCAGAAAGCAGCCAGGCAATGCGGCCAAGTTCAGTTTGATTGCCTGTAGCCCATACGACGCCTTCTGCTTGCCCTGTGGTAACATATGTTCCAGTAAACCCTAGGTTTTTGCGGTCTGCAAGTAGCGTGTCGAGTGCGATGTTCATGCAATGCTTTGAAACAGGCAGCGACTCTCCAGTAAGGGATGATTCATCAACGTGTAGATTATGAGCCATAAAGAGACGCATGTCAGCAGGTATTTTATCGCCTCCAAAAATATAAGCGATGTCGCCTGGAACAAGCTCTTTAGATGGTATCTGAATTTTTCTTCCGTCCCGCCGCACAGTAGCCACTTGGTCTATAAGCTGTGATAGGGCTTTAAGGGCATTTTCAGCCTTTATTTCTTGGATAAAGCCAATAAGGGCATTTATAAAAATTACAGCAAAGATAACCAATGAGTCAACAAGCTGACCGAGCAGTGCAGTGACTGTTGAGGCTATGATGAGTATATAGGCTAGTGGTTGGTGAAATTGGCTAAAAAACTTTTTTAATAAAGAAGGACCAGGATAAGTGGTAATGCAGTTAGGTCCAAATTCTTCTTGCCGCTTTTTAGCTTGCTCGCTCGTCAGGCCGTTGTGCAAGTCTGTGCCAAGTAGCTGCACAACTTTAGCAGTTTCAAGGTGGTGCCACGAGCTGGTATGATGTGTTTTATGTTTCATGGTATAGCCTTTTCAAACGTAATCCTACGCTGCCTGTTTTTTTAGAGCTATAAATTTTTATAACTTACCCCATTGTAATTTTTTTTATTGCGGCTGATGGCATAAATAAGTGTTATCACTGCATGAAATAGTATTAGCTGCAGTTAAATGCCATGATTCGTGTCTGTTTTGATTTGTACCGGCCTTGTTGCATAATTACCACCGAGGCACTGAGTTCAGTGACTCAGTGGTGGTTTATGCAACAACGCCATTTGTACCATATTTTCGTATAGGCAGATAATTCTAACTACATTACAATGGACTGATAGCTTTTATTCCATTTTTTTCTAGTATGAATGTCGGTAATTATACCAATACTTTTTCTCTGCATCCATTAACTACCACAGAGTTTTTTGCTGATCTTCATCAAGCAGTAACTGCTTGTGATGTTGCGCGAGTACATGACCTGTTGCAAAACAGTGCTGACCCTTTTGTTCAAGATCCAAAATCTGGAAATACCGCATTTCATATTGCAGCAGCTTTACCTACAGCTGATATACTTGCTGTTTTGTGTAGCAGACTTGGTATTTATAGTAATTTAGAACAAAGAAATATCGATAACGAAACAGCCCTCTATATTGCAGCCTCAGTAGGCAACACAGAAGGGTGCAAACTACTCATAGAGCATGGGGCCTTTCGCAATGCACTTTGTGGTGATTTTAACATGCGGCCGTTACACATAGCGGCATCAAAGGGTAACTCTGCTGTTATCGAGCTTTTTTTTGACACGCCGATCGATGTTAAAATGTCCAAAGGATATACAGCGTTTTACATGGCATGTGACGCTGGAAACGAACAAGCCGCTCGCACACTTTTAGCTCTTGGTGCAAATCCCTGGCTTTATGCAGGCAATTCTGGATGGACACCACTTCATTTAGCAGCACGTAGAGGGCATGCATCGATTATACGTCTTTTTGAAGGGTTGAACACATCAGTAGATGTTCTTACAGAAGATGGCAGAACCCCGTTTCATATGGCCTGCCAAAAGGGGCATTTAGAGGCAGCTTGTGAGCTTTTAGCCTTAGGTGCTGATCCAAAAATGCTCTGTAATCGCAACGAAACTGCCTTACATATGGCCAGCTGCTGGGATAATAGAGAAATTATTGATCTGCTGAGACATAATAACGAACTTTTAGAAGCGAAAAATGATAATAATGAAACCGCTCTTTGCATAGCGGCCTCACGAGGCCATTGTGAGATAGTCTCGATGTTATTAGATGCGGGGGCAAATCCCAACGTTATCTTTGGATCGAATAAAGAAACCCCTCTTCATATTGCAGCGTATCGTGGGTATGTAGATGTCATCCGATGTTTTAGGGGTAGAGCCGTAGTTGCGGATGCTTATGATAACGATAAAGAGACGCCATTTATTCTCGCTTGCCTACGGGGTAATCTCGAAGCAGCCCAAGAGTTGATCGCTATGGGCGCAAAAGTTGACCAGTTATTAGAGGAAACCTCAGAAACAGCACTCCATATGGTAGCCTATAACGGACATGCTAACATCATTTGCCTATTCATCGGGCGCATTGATATCATCGATGTGAAAAATAATAGGGGAAATAGTGCTCTCCATATTGCAGCAAGTAACGGTCATGTTCAATTTGTCCATGTTATGTTAGAGCATGGGGCATCGATACGCACCTTGCCCGACTGTCCGCTTTCTTATTCGAGGGAGGTAATTGATGTTTTTCTTGAGCAACAGCGAAAAAAACTTAATGGCTGTTGTAAGAAGTGCACGCAACAAGTGTGCGTTGATGAAGTAGTTGACCTACTCATAGATCAACGCCTGCTTATTGCATATTTCGCAAGAACTCTTAAAATGGATTCACACGAACTTTCTAAGGTGATGAATCAAAGTGCATCTATGGACATAGAAGTATTTCATAGAGCCTACGATGGTTTAGGCGTTCATAGGCAACGTGATACTTCAAGGCTTTATAACTACGAGCAGTGCCGTACGTTACTAGAGTATCTATACCATGCGGATCTTGGTGAAGATAGCCAAGATATACTATTTTCTGAGCCATTTGCTTTACATGAAACCACTGTAGTGTCATTTCTTGCAGCGCTAGAACAAGATGTTGATGTTAGCAGACCCACAGCAAAACTCAAGAGGCTCTACAGCATTTTTTATGAAAAATACTCAAAAGCATTGTCTATGCAAAGTAGTGTTTACAAAACCCTTGCATCCACTAGTTCAGTTGAAATTTACCCACTTACTGATGAGCAGTTTAAAGTAGCACCTATTTATGAGCTGCTTACAAGACGATATGGGTTAAAAAATGTAGAAATTAAATCAAGAAACTACATAAATACAGGGCTTCTCAGCGGCGAAGATCTGTGCTGTATTGGTATAGATAATGGCTTTTATCATGCCGAAAAAGAGCATGTGATTAATTCTGTTACCTCGAGGATAAAAGCTCTTGAGTTATGGCAAAAACGATATCCTGAACATCAAGAACGCCTTAGTTACTTAATAGATTGCCTTGATAAAATGAAACTAAAAATTTTAAGCGAGGGGTCCTTAGAAGATCTTGAACAAGCTTTTGCCCAGATAACCTTATATGAGGGGCCCTCAATAAAAATGTTGTTGTACATGTTTGACCAGCAGTCAGCCATTGCAATACTGCATCTATACATAACGAAAAAAGAACATATAATAGCCAGACAACTTTCGGCAACTTACTCAACTTCTTTAGCAGAGTACGTAGGCAAAATGGGAGGTCACCCCTTTATTCCGCAGTATATTTGAAAAGTAGGATCTCTGCTTGAGATCTACATTGAAAAATCTTATCATCACCCAAATCATTTAGGAAAAAAGATGACTACTCTTCATAAAATTCTCGTAGTTGGAGCTGGCATTGCCGGCCCAGCGGTATGTTACTGGCTGCAAAAATTTGGGTTTACACCTACCTTGATTGAAAAGTCTGCCTCGGTTCGAAAAGGAGGCCAAGCCTTAGACCTTCGCGGCGTTGCAACAGGCCTCGCAAAACAAATGGGCATCTATTCTGACATTTGTGCCATGCGAACCCAGATTGAATGCGGCCGCCACGTTGATACAGAAGGTAACTTACTGCATGAGGAACATGGGGAAGCATTTGGATTCAGGCAAGATGACGAAGTAGAAATTTCCCGTGGTGATCTCGTCGATATCTTGATCAAGTCCATTGCTGATGTTGAGTGCCGCTTTAATCAATCGATCCAACATATTAAACAAAATGAAAAGGGTGTCATTGTTACTTTTAGTGATGGCAAGGTTGAAGAGTTTGATTTGGTCATTGGAACTGACGGTATTTACTCAGCAACAAGGCGCATGGTCTTTGATAAAGATGAGTATGAACTAGTCAACCTTGGTTCATACCTGAGTACATTTACGGTTCCAAATTATCTAAATTTATCACGCACTGAACTTACCTGTGAATCCAATGAAAAATCACTCACCATTAATAGTGATAAAGACCCCAAAAAAGCAAGAGCTGGTTTTATGTTTCGCTCGAATCACAGGTTAGATGACCCGCGCGACGAAAAACAACAGAAACAATTTTTGAAAGATACCTACGGCAACTTTGGCTGGGAAGCAGAAAAAATTTTAGAGCTTATGTCCCAAAGTGACGATTTTTATTTTGATGCAATCACTCAGGTGCATATGAGTTCGTGGACTAAAGGACGCGTTGCACTAGTTGGTGATGCGGGATATTGTGCCTCACCTTTATCGGGACAGGGGAATAACCTCGCATTTGTAGGCGCTTATATCCTAGCGGGGGAGTTACACGCAGCAGGCGGTGACTATAATCGTGCCTTTGTTCGCTATAATGAGTTGTTACGACCATTTGTTGAAGCAAATCAAAAATTTGGCGTTTGGGTAAGCCAATCATATCTTGTGTCAGATTCAGTATCTAAAGAGTTTGCAGAGGAACGATTGGGTAATATTTTAAAAATGATTAAAACCGTTTCCAATAGTATTGCATTGCCCGTCTATCAATCGGGTTGAAAAGCAACCGAACTAACAAGATGGAATATTCTCATTTCAGTTCGATAAAGTGAGGAGCTTTTTAGATGAATGTACTCTCTTTGACTAAGTCTCGATTTGTTTTTCTCCTTCTTATGTTGATTCGCGTTTTTCAAGGCCGACGTGACCTTCTATTCGCGTTACTTGGCAACGCTTAGGATTTCCTGAGCGATCGACGTGCATAACAGTTTGACCTTTGGTTACTTGGCCGCAACGTATTCTACCGCAGGCTTGTCTGCCAACGTAATCGTCATAAAAAATAGTTGAAACTTGCATGAGGAATGGTTCTTTTTCATCACCTGCAGGAGGGGCTACATGATCGACAATCATTTCGAACATAGGTCTCATGTCTTTTCTTTCGTCATTGATACCTTTGATTGCAAAGCCCGTTAGTTGGCAGCTTAGTTGTTGTATTTTCTATTGAGGGCCTATGGGACGTGGTAGCTCCAAATGGCGACATGATTGATAAACTAGAAATCATCTTTGGCGCAGCCCTTCTTACCGGCGTGGCGACACGCCTTATATGCCGCTACGAGCATCTTGCCCGAAAAAGTACCAGACGGCATGCATGGCGAATTTCACTGGGTAGAGCGCATCTTTGCTGTGCTACAAATTATCACAGCATGCTTAATGGCCTTTTCGCATGGGGCAAATGATGCAGCAAATGCCATAGGGCCACTTGCTGCTATAATAGCTATAACCGAAACCGGCAGCACAACCTTTCAGGCTGTAATACCCACGTGGATATTGGTGCTGGGTGGTGTTGGCATAGTAGCGGGTCTTGGCACAATAAATATACGTGTTATCCGCGACATAGTACTTGCCTGGATTGTCATCATTCCAGCAGGAGCTGTGCTTTCTATAGTTTGCTACTATATTATCGATAGTCTGTATAGCCTTTAGGCTCTTGGAATACGGTAAATTTTTCACGGTTCTTCTAAGTAACTAAATCTACAGCCTTCAAAGTCGAGCAAATGATTGCACGAAATACGAGTAATTGATAACATGAAAGTATAGTAAACGTATATGCGGAGTGCGATGCATGTCACTATCAGAACAAATAGCCGCGACTCTAAGTCGGGTGCATGAAGTCGCAAAAAAGCAAGGTGGTACTATTGTTGTCTCTACAGATATTGAGCGTGCAGATCGAGAGCTACTAGTGAGGACGGGCTGGCTGCAAGAGATTATCAAGGGATGGTACATGCTTGTCAGGCCGGATGTGCATAGTGGTGAATCAACTGCGTGGTATGCTAATTTTTGGGATTTTATTCGAATTTATCTCGAACATCACTACGGGGAAGACTACTGTTTATCAGCAGAGCATTCTCTTGGGCTCCATGTAGGATCTACTCCAATTCCTAGGCAAGTGCTTGCCATTACAACGCGAGGCGGAGGAAAGCCCCAAGAATTACTTTTTGATACTTCTGTTTATGTCTACGGATCGCCTGATAGTCTGCCGGATGAGAAAATAAAAATCAGGGGTGTTCAAGTCATGACTTTGCCTTATGCTCTTTGCAAAGTGACACCCACTTTTTTTAAAGCTAATCCAACAGAGGCGATAATTGCTTTAAAATCTATTCGTTCTCATTACGACTTTGTTCAAGTGATTTTAAAACACAACTTTAAACGACCGGCAGGACGAATTATTGGTGCCTATCGCTTCCTAGGTGACGAAGGGATGGCTACATCAATTAAAAATGATTTAGTAGAAAGTGGAATTAAAGTTCAGGAAGAAAATCCTTTTGCTGAGGTGCAGTCCGTTTTAACAGTGCCAAGATCCCGTTCCCCTTACATGGCCAGAATTTTTACTCTATGGCAAACCTATCGCAAGGATGTACTTGATCATTTTCCCCCACAAGGAGGGCTTCCTAAAAATCCTGAAGAATATCTGAAATCTATGGATGAAATCTATGCTCAGGATGCCTACAACTCTCTTTCAATAGAGGGCTATCAGGTAGATCAGGATTTGATCGAGCGCGTTAAAAGACGAAATTGGAATCCCGATACAAATAAACATGATAGCAAAGAACGAGATGCTCTTGCTGCCCGAGGCTATTTTGAAGCTTTTCGTGAAGTAAAAAAAAGTATCACAGAAATTCTTCATGGAGGAGATGCTGGAATACTCGTTGAAGAGAGCCTTCCCAAATGGTATCGGGCACTGTTTTCCCCTTCTAGCCGCGTAGGGGTTATCCCCGAAGATGCACTTTATGGATATCGGAAGGAACAGGTGTTTATCCGGAATTCCCGCCACGTGCCTTTGCCCAAAGAGTCACTTCTAGATGCTATGGAGGCACTGTTTACATGCATTAAGGAAGAACCTCACGCAGGCGTCCGTGCCGTTTTGGGCCATTTTATTTTTGTCTTTATCCATCCCTATATGGACGGAAATGGGCGAACTGGGCGCTTTTTGATGAATGCCTTGGCATCTTCCGGAGGATATCCTTGGACGGTTATCCGTGTAAAACATCGTGCGCAGTATTTTAAGGCATTAGAAGCTGCCAGCGTAGATAAGCAAATAATCCCATTTACAAAATTTATCGCCAATGAAATGTTCCAATAAATAGTGTCGGGTGCCCGGGCCTGATAATCTGGCAATCTTTGTTAAACATTCACTGAACTTGGGTTAATTTAGATAAAAAGAGCAAGTTCATACCATGCCCGCGCCACCATAGACACCATTTTCACGGTGTTTCAAAATAGACGCATCTAATTTGGAGTAGAGGTCAAAATAGCCATATTTTGCAATGGGTATTACAAATGGAAAATTACAATAATATGGTTTTTTTGGAAAAAGCTAAAGGTTCAGAAGATGCTAGAACGAGAAATAAGTAGACCGCATTGCTGCGGTCTACTTAATTGATATGTTACAATATCAAATTAATGGTTTTTATGATGATGGTGATGCTTTTTCTTTTCGCAATCACAATGGCCACATACAGTTGATATGTTGTATGACCAATATTTTGGTTTAGGATAGTTGCTTAAACTTCCTTGGGCAACAGGGATATGGTCTTTTGATCCCCAATGTATCCTATAATTGTCCTCATGGGTGGTACCGTTGCAAAATGAATTGTTGGTAACAAACTGAGAGGAGGTGCAAGGGAACTTTTTATCCTGAATACCGTACACACGGTTTTTCTGGATTACGTTATCCTGGATCACACCATTTTTAGTAAACCCTGGTCGATACACGATAAGGGAATATATTCCACCATCTACGAGCCCGGCAATTGTGGTACCATTTGCAATGAATTGTATTTCATCGCCCACTTGCCATCCTAGTGCTGTAAGGTCTTCATCTGGATACAATAAATCCCTTGCTCTATCGACCAGGCTAACCACCACTGATTCATTTCCTCTTGTTACGTTTACAAACTCTGGAAAATACGGGGTGATTGTTACTTCAAGGTTAGGATCAAGATCTAGTTGATCAAGTAAAGCCTGTCCTTCGTTTGCATTAAGAGATAGCGCAGGCTTTGTTTGATTTGGAATTCCTCTAAATACTGGAGTCCCTTGAATACTAAAATTAATGATTATTGTTGCAATTGCGCCAGCGGCTTCAACCCTCTCGATAGCTTCATCAATTGGGCAGGCACCTTCAAAAATGATGATGCCGATCTTGCCAGTTAAATCATTAACAAGTGTTGAGCAGGCACCTTGAGGATCAGCAACTTCAACTTCTGCTGTTAATGGAACTTCCAATCTTGGCCCTAAAAAGGTATAATTGGCAGGCAGTGGATTTGGCAATCCAGGAACGGTGATTGTAAGGACGGTCGATGTCCCAATATTAATCGGAATTGGCGGATTAGCAAGTGCATCTTCTTCTGAGGTTGCAAGCTGAAACGCATTAGGATTAATGCGGCGTGTTCCAGTCAGTAAAATACCCTTGTCACAGTCTGTAACAGAGTTTTCAAGTAATGTTGGTGCCATCACAGATTCAAGCAAAATACCAGCTGAATTGGTATTCGGCTTTTCACTTTGGCTGCGATCTGGATAATGATGGACATCAGACACGCGAGAATTTTTCACAAGAAAATTTTCTGATATTGGCAGTACAAATGCATCAGGTTGTGATTCAGATGGAATTAGATCAAGTTGGGCAATTCCTGCAATTTTATCGAGCGGATCTGTTGAATAGCTACGAAGTTTTGAAACAACACAGTTTTCAACTACGACGTTGCTAGAAACAGACTGCTGCGCGCGATTACCACTTACGTAGCTTGCTCCAAGACCATATACACCTCTGTTACCGACAATATTACTTACTGTACAGCCTCTAAAAACCGTACTTGTAACGTTGCCAAACGGAAACAGTGGATCAGTTGCTCCTGTTGCGTTAAGTATGCCCATAGCCCGGTGCGCCGAGCTTTCAGAAGTAATATTGCACGCCTGGCAATTATCAAATTCCACATTAGTTGCAGTAATTGCGATGTACCCACACACTAAGCTGGATCTGGTGTTGGCAGGATTTACACTGTGATTATTAAATTGGCAGTTAACCCATTTCATGCCATTTGCTGTCGTTACTTGTGGAACTGAATCAGACAGATGGACGCCGCAGACAATTCCTGCACCGAGACCCCCTTGATTGTTATTAAACTGGCAGTTTTCGGCAAGCCACCCAATTGTGTTTGAGGGATTGACGTTGATAATTAAGTTATTTTCACCATAGGTATCGTTAAATTGGCATTCACTCATGTAAAAGTCAAAAGATCCTTGAAAGAATGAACCGATTTGGGCTCCTTGGGAAAACACCCCAGTATGCAGGTCCTTAGTGCCATTTCCTTGGCATTGAAACATCTGAATGTTCTTGCCTTCAACGTAGAAAGCTGCAACAGAGTAAGGAATAGGATATCCTGGATCATCAAATTCAGTGCCAATGGTGTTATTAGCCGTTGTGTTACTGATGATGACATTTTCGCCTCTAAAGATAGTAAATGCCGTTGGTGCAGGACCGGCTGAGTCATTTACATGGACATCGTCAACGACGATATTTTTAAAACCGTATGTTGGTGTATCGCCAAAAGAACCACCATCATTCAAGGCAAAAAAACTAATACCTGAAATACCTAATAGATCAGTGTCGTCAATGTTTGTTGTTACTACACCACATTCCAGCACATCCAAATTGTATAGATGGATGTCTTCAAAAGGGGCTTCTGTCGTCGCTGGATCCCCAGATAATGTGCCAAAGGTGTTATTAAAGGCTAAAATGCCATTACCACTAAATTGTTTGACGGTACCATTTTTGATGGTGATGTTTTTGGCAACAAAGTTTTGCTGGGCCAAATTTGCCGGGAAATATCCATAGCCTATTTGGATGGCATAGCCAAAGGGAATGCTCGGATCTGCTTGTCTGATTGTTAAGCCATTAAGATCAAGTGTAACATCTTCAGAAACAATCTGAATTGCCGGCACAAAGCCTAATGGGTTGACCTCGTAGTCAAGGTTCACACAGTCCAGAATGTAATAGCCTGGCTCATCGATAATGACAGTGTCTTCCTGAATCAACTGCACAGGTATTTGACAATCTAAACTTGGTTGAAAAAGAGCAGCGCTTGTTTTGTTGGAGCGTGCTGCCATTTTTTCTACAGAGCGCTTTTTAACGTTGCTTACACGATTGGTAAAATCAGCATTTTTGCTGCGGCCGGCATAGCGCACTTTTGCATTGGCAACAGCGTCAACAGTGCCATCTTGCTTTAGATTGTTTATAACATCTGCATAGCTGTGTTGAGCCGCAGGTTTCTTTTGGCCTACGTTAGCTGCAGTTTGCGGTTTTGTTATTGCTTGGCTAATTATCCCGCCTTGTTGAGGTGGCTTTTGCCGTACAGGCTTTCGAGTGATTGTAGGTGTTCGTTGTGGGGGTGTCGGCACATTTTTTGGTGCTTGATTTTTTGAGGGTGTTTTTTGCCCTGCATGACTAAAAGATGAAAATAATACCATTAGAGCAAGTGCCCCAAAGCTCATAAAATGTCGTACATATCGGTTCATTGTAACCTCTCCATAATTAAAGGTTTTTTACAACGCGGATCTTAAAACGACGCATCATTTCGTACAAGAAATTTAAACTTAAGGATAGGAATTCCAAAAGCTAACTCCTATTCTTCGGGCTTTATTCTTCAGACTTAGGGTCCATGGCGGCATGCAGGGCCTGGCCCACAAAGGCTATGGCAACAAGCGCGATGGTAAGGACGATGGCCGGCGGCCACAATAGGTCGCTGTCGGCAGGAAAGGCGGCTCTGCCCTTATCCATGAGTACGCCCCATGAACAAGACTGCTCTTCGCCAAGGCCTAAAAAAGCCAAGGCAGCTTCCCTTGTCACTGCAGCCATAATGTCAAAGGGCAAGAGTGCCAGCACTGCCAAAATGCTGTTGGGCAAAATATGACGCAGCAGGATAAACCTATCGGGAAAGCCTATTGCCTTAGAAGCATCTACATAGGCCATTTCGCGCTGGCGGAAGGTTTCGGCGCGCACAAAACGAAATGAGCCCATCCAGCTAAAAACAGATATCACGGCAATAACTACAAAAATCGATTTTTGTCTGCAAAATACTCACCACAAGACGCAGCATAAAAAACACAGGCATGGCCTCCCACACCTCTACAAGCCGGCAGATGACAATGTCTATTTTAGCTGAAATAAGCCCTGTAGGAACGCCTATTACCAGCGCTAATAGCGTGGCTCCAAAGCCTACAAACAGAGAGATACGACAGCCAAAAATAAGGGCAGAAACAAGGTCTTTGCGGTTGATACGCGTATCGTGCGTGAAGGGAAGCTTTATGTTTACCGCCTGCTCTCCACGCCGAGTAGGAGGGGCCAGAGGCCCCGACCTCTCACAGAACCGTGCGTACGGTTCTCGTACACGGCTCTTCATGCTAACTTCACCCATTTCTTAGTGTCGAACCAGTGATCTAGGCATTTGTTTGAGACGATTTTCACCCCTAATTGCCACGTAAACCATTCCACTGAGTATGCTTTCTCAACTATTCTTTCATGGGACATTTTCCAGGGACCACGGTTTGAGTATACCACCATTTTGGTATCTTTCTTGTTTATCCCTCTCTTGTCTAGTTTTGAGAGTAATCCTCTTTTGTTCTTTGCTTGGTTAATGAGCATCGCGCGCAACCTTCTTCTTACATGGGCTTCTATAGCTTTCAGTTGAGCTGGGTATTGTGTCATCTTGAAATAAGATGCCCAACCGGTAAACCATGAGTTTATGGTCTTTACCGTGTTCTCAATCGATAGATGAGTCCCTCTGGGAATCAGTTCTTTAACCTTCTCCATGGCCTTGTTTATAGGGGCCTTGGAGATGGCTATCGGTCC
>JBGSSB010000036.1:0-20726 GCA_041737255.1 Chlamydiales bacterium
TACTGGAGGGGGGCTGATCAGACGCTTAGTGATTTAGCGTATCGTATTACAGGAAGTTCTGATCTTTATGAAAGTAGTGGCCGTCGCCCATATGCAAGTATCAACTTTGTAACGGCACACGATGGCTTTACCCTTACAGATCTTGTCTCCTACAATGAAAAGCATAACATGGCCAATGGCGAAGATAACAGAGATGGAGAAAGTCATAATAGGTCGTGGAACTGTGGTGCTGAAGGCCCAACAGATAATCCAGCTATTATAGCTTTGCGTGAGCGCCAAAGGCGTAATATTTTGTCGACTATATTGTTGTCGCAGGGTGTTCCCATGATTTTGGGAGGAGATGAAATTGGCAGAACGCAGCAGGGGAACAATAATGGATACTGCCAGGATAATGAGATTTCATGGTTTGATTGGCAGGCGGCAGATATGAAGCTATTAGAGTTTACCAAAAAGCTTATCCAGCTGCGCAAAGATCATATTGTATTTCGAAAACACAAGTGGTTTCATGGTAGGGCGCTTCATGGGTCTGATATTAAGGATATTGCCTGGGTGACTTATGAGGGAAATGAAATGACTGAACAGGACTGGCAACAGGGGTTTGTAAAGAGTTTGGGGGTCTTTATACATGGAGAGTCGTTGCCAGGTATTACGGCAACGGGTGAGCCTATTAAAGATGACACTTTTTATTTGATTTTTAACTCTCGTGACTGCGTCCAGCCATTTGTCTTGCCAAGCTTTAATGGTAAATTTACGTGGAGAAAAATTCTAGATACTGCAGATGTTGATGAATCTGGGTTAGACAAACGCTACCAGGTTGGTGATAAAGTCCCCGTTGAGGCCTTTTCACTTATGCTGCTTATAAAAGAAAATCCATGAACACTATTATGACAAGACATGATCCGCATGCTACTTTGGGGTTGCATCCGCAAGATGCAGAACATAAAGTCATCCGAATTTTTAGGCCAAATGCCGAAGTTGTGTACCTTGAAGTTTTAGGTGAAGTAGTAGAGGCAAAAAAAGTTGATGATTCAGGCCTTTTTGAATATGTTGTCTCATGCGATGTTTCACCGTTAGACTATCGAATCTATCACGACAGTGGCCTCTTGGCTCATGACCCCTATGCCTTTTTGCCTACATTTGGTGAGGTTGACCAGCACCTCTTTAACAAAGGCGTTCACTATTTGCTCCATCGTCAGATGGGAGCTAGGCTTGCTACACATCAGGGCGCAAGCGGCGTAAAGTGTACAGTATGGGCTCCAGAGGCTAAGGCTGTGTCCTTAGTTGGTGATTTTAATAACTGGGATGGTCGTGTGAGCCCTATGAGATCGCTTGGTAACTCTGGGGTTTGGGAGCTTTTTATTCCTGGCCTTGAAGTAGGTCAGAGGTACAAATTTGAAATCTACACGCAAAGAGACTCTCTTTGCGTAAAGTCTGATCCTTATGCCCTTTCTAGTGAGCTGCGGCCAAAGACAGCTTCTGTTGTAGCGGAGGTCGATGGCTTTAGCTGGAGCGATGATGAGTGGATGCAAAATCGTGTGGCATCTACTAAAAATAGGCCCATGTCTATATATGAGGTCCATCTTGGCTCGTGGAAAAAAGGTGAGAAAGACTTTTTAAATTATAGAACGTTAGCACATGAGCTTGCAATCTACTGCAAAGAAATGGGCTTTACCCATATTGAGCTTATGCCCATAGCAGAACATCCACTTGATGAATCATGGGGCTATCAGGTAACTGGGTTTTTTGCTGTCACCAGCCGTTTTGGTACACCTCTTGATTTTCAATACTTTGTAAATCACATGCACCAAGAGGGTATGGGGGTTATCGTTGATTGGGTGCCAGGCCATTTTCCAAGAGATGACTTTTCTCTTGGGCGCTTTGATGGGACATGTCTTTATGAGCATGAGGATCCAAGGCAGGGGCTGCATCCTCACTGGAGCACTCTTATCTTTAACTTTGGTCGTGCTGAGGTGCAAAACTTTCTGATTACAAGTGCTCTTGTCTGGCTAGATCTTTATCATGTAGATGGCCTTAGAGTTGATGCAGTGGCCTCAATGCTTTATCTTGATTATGGCCGAGAAGATGGCAGGTGGGTAGCGAACCGCTATGGAGGTCATGAAAACCTGGAGGCTGTTGAGTTTTTAAAGCATGTAAATTCAATACTTCATACAAACTATCCTGGGGTTATAACGATTGCTGAAGAGTCTACAGCGTTTCGGGGTGTTTCACACCCGCTAGAAAAGGGGGGATTGGGTTTTGATTATAAGTGGAATATGGGATGGATGCACGACACCCTCCACTATTTTGAAAAAGATCCAATCTATAGAGGATATCATCATAATGACCTTGTCTTTTGTATGCTCTACGCCTTTTCAGAGCGCTTTGTGCTTGTTTTTTCACATGACGAAGTAGTTCACGGCAAACGAAGCTTACTAAATAAGATGCCTGGGGATATCTGGCAAAAATTTGCTAATGTGCGCCTGCTTTTGGGGTATCAGATGTGCCAGCCAGGTAAAAAGCTGCTTTTTATGGGGTGTGAAATAGGGCAGTGGGATGAGTGGTACTGTAAGGCCGAGGTTCATTGGAACCTTCTTGAGTACCCTAATCATAAGGGGTTGCAGAGCTGTGTTAAGGATCTTAACCACCTCTATAGGCAGCAAGATGCCCTATGGGCTGATGAGGCTTCAAATTTTGAATGGGTAGGCCTTCAGGACGAAAAAAATAGCATTATGTGCTACCTACGTAAAAGTGATGAGGCAACTCTTCTTTGTATTCATAACTTTACAGCAGCCTTTCATGAGGATTATATACTCCATGCCGGTGGCGCTGTTGCAGTAGAGGAGCTCTTTAATAGTGATGATGTGCGCTACGGAGGCTCAGGAAAATCGAACTTACCTGTAAATATTTTAAAAGATGGCCATGGGAGGCCCTATGGCATCCAGCTTAGCGTGGCTCCTTTGGCAACGGCGATCTATAAAATCCAGGTAGATAATAAAAACAATTAAAGTATTTCGTGATAATAAATAATGAATTTTTGTATAATTCGCATTTTTATTATTACGTGGTGCTATATGGTTGCTTTTTTAGTAGTTTTTTCAGCTTTAATTACCGCTTATTCTAATTTTCTCATTCGAAAAGGGCTGGATGCTATTGAGGGAGCAAAAGGGGACCCGCTAATTGCTGTACGATTTTTTATAGCAGCCATAGCAACAGCATTTGTGATCTATCTGCGCCATGGGGGGATCTCGTTTGAGCCTAATATGCTCCTAGTGGGAGCGATGAGTGGCATACTGCTTGGGCTTTTGCAGTATACTCTTGGTAGATCACTACAGTATGGCCCGCCAGCTTTGAGCTTTATTGTTGTAAGTGGTGCCTGCATTGTGCCCCCAGTTATCATGTTTTTTGTCTTTGGCCAAAAATTTGGCCATGGCTACTCGCTTTTTAACCTTATAGGCTCTTCTCTTGTGTTATTGGGGCTTATTTGGATGGCCAAAAGTCAGGGCACGCAAAATATGGCATGCCGCAAATCCTGGCTTGTATGGGCTATAGGAGCCTTTAGCTGTGGGGTTTTGTACCAGCTTTCATTTCAATGGAGGGCGCTTGCTTTAAAAGAGGGTCTACCACATTCGGTGCTTTTGCCGTTTCATTGCGCTGCCGAAGATGGAGAGTGCTTTTTGATAAGCATGTTTTTAGCCGCCGCCTTTTGCCAAAAGCTTTTGCCGGGCTCGCGCTCTAAACCCCTTGGTTTAAAAAAGCCCCTTGTAGTGTGTGGGGTTGTTGGAGGCGTCTTATCTGCTATTTCGGGGTTTATCCTTATGCGAGCAACAGAAGTTGCCCATACGGCCATTGAAAAGGCTATCATTTACCCACTTTTTACGGTGTTACTCATCCTTTTGTGCAACGTCTGGGCAAAAATAGTGTATAGCGAGAAGATTAACTGGCCAGCAAATGGCATCTCCATGGCAGGTATTGCTGTGGCTTCGCAATAAAATTATTTCCGCAACTTAACAACAGATTGAAAAAAATAGTTCACCGCAAAGGTCGCAAAGAACGCACAGAGAGAGTTCTGCGAAACTGTTTTTCTAGAGTAGCTTTTTCAACGACTTCTCTATTCTGAAAGCTCTCTAACAAGAAGAGGGTTTATTTGTAAAAATTAAAATCGGCACTTCTGCAATTGTTTTTGCCGGGGGGTGTTTAAGCTGGCACCATTAACCCTAGGGCCTAGGGGTGACATCTTTAAACCTCATTCGCTATATAGTACAACATCCTCAAAAAGCTGCAAAAATTGGGGTAATCGAATTTCCACCAATTAGTCCTAAATAACTTTAAAAGTTAGTTTATGTGATCTTTAATACCTTTGCTAAAGGTAAGAGTTATATGGTACTATCTTTGCTCAACTGCTTTTATAGGAGAGATCAAACATGCCGCTACATTTTCAAGGGACAGATCGCCCATCTATTGGTGTCGAAATTGAGCTGCAAATTGTTGATCCTATCACGTGGGATTTGGTTCCAAGAGCACAAGACATATTAGACCTGTGTAAAGCGCGCGGGTTGACTCACGTTAAAGCCGAAATTCATCAGTCGATGCTAGAGGTGGATACAAGGGTATCTCAAGATGTAAAAGAGTGCCGCGCCTGTCTTGAGTCAACACTTACATCACTTTTTTCTATTGCAGAGGAGCTTGGCCTGTGTATTTCTGTAAGTGGTACGCACCCTTTTCAAAATTGGTCAGAGCGTCAAATTTATCCAACCCCTCGCTACGTGGGCCTTCATGACAAATTTCGCTGGCTTGCCAAGCGGATGAACGTGTATGGCCTGCATGTGCATGTAGGGGTTTCTGATGCCCATAAAGCAATAGGTATTTCTCGAGAGGTGACTCGATTTTTGCCACATCTCTTGGCGCTGTCCGCAAATTCTCCATTTTGGCATGGCGAGTTTACAGGTATGCAGGCTTGCCGACCTAATATTATGGAATCGTTTCCATCAGGTGGTATCCCACCCTATCTTGAAAGCTGGGGTGACTTAGAGGCCTACTATGAAACTCTTATGAGGGCCAAAGTACTTACCTCGCCAAAAGATCTTTACTGGTACGTTCGGCCAAATATGCAGTTTGGGACAATCGAATTTCGCATCTGCGATGCTATGAGCTCACTAGATGATCTTATGGCGATTGTTGCCCTTATCCAAAGCCTTGTTGTTTGGCTGGACAGTAATGAACATGCCTGGGGCTGGGATCTAAAGCAGCACTGGATTGCACCTGAAAACCTTTTAATAGCTGCAAGAGATGGCCTGCAAGGAATGATTGTCACAGATCTCTCTGGAACTCGAAAGCAAATTAAAGGCGAAGTGAGCACGCTTGTAGATAAGCTTATACCCTTGGCCCAGCAGCTAAATGGCTATGATGAGCTTCTTTATGTAAAAACTATTCTTAAAAATGGCAACGGCGCCTCTCGTCAAAAGGAAATCTTTAAAAAGAGTCGCTCCTTACCCGCTGTGGTGGAGCAGTGCTCTAAGGATTTTTGTGCAAGTTTCTTATCTCCTGTGCTGCTTGCCTAGGTAGTTCCTGTGTGTAGTTATATACTTTTTATTTAATATATAACGTATAATGGTGTATACAGAGGGAATGCATCTATGCGGGGGTAGTGATGAGCCTGGAAGGACCATTTAATCCTTTTTCAGATAATATTGAAAAAATTCATATGTCAATGGAATCAAGACAAAGAGCCATTGATGGCTCACGTGGGCAGCTTCCTCAAAAAGGGCTTAAAGGGTGGTTGAATAGAACCGGTAAAACATGCCAGTCAAAGCAGCTGATGAAGGTAGAAGCTGATATTGCAAAAGTAGCTGATTTGCTGAAGCAATACGAGAGCATTGAGCCTAAGCTATCAAAATTCGATGCAAAGCTCTTACAGAGTCTAAATGAAAATTTAGAAAACATTTCCACTAATATTAATGCCTTAGCAACCACAAGGCTTGATGTAGCAAAAAAAACAAAAGGTATTTTGTCTCGCCTTGGGTTTACGAAATCAGGTAAAGAACTAAAAGAGGCAAAAAAAGCAGAGCAGGAAGCTTCTAAGAATTTTGAAACAATCTTACGTGATCCAGTGCAGGTTACAATAGATCTCTTGAAGGCAAAGTCAGAGACTTTTGAGCCCTTTAAAACATTGTCAAGTGTGCAAAAGGTGCATAAGGATCTGCAAGCTTTAGAGGCTATGTCTGTTGAAAATAGATTGGAAAAATTAGACGGTCTTGAAATGAATATGCGTTTTGCAGATCATGACGTATCAGACATTTGTTTTGCCTATTTCAAAGAGACAGCCAGTGTTGCCACGAGTAGCCCTGATTTTTCAGCACTAGCTAAAGAATTTGCTTCTATTTTACAAAACAGTCCTGAGCGGCTAGCTGAGCCATTAAAAGAACATCAAAGTCCTTGGCGCAAAGTAGACTCGTTGATAAATGGTAAGCCATTTCAGGGAGATGTCACCGCCTTTATGAAGGAGCTTGTTTTGCAGATGGATGATCCGTCAGTATTGTACGACAGTACAATCACTCGCTTACACTCAATAGCAAGCCAATGTTCTTTTGGTTCAGAGAAAATGGCTATAGAGGCGTTAGCTCAGGCTATACAAGAGATTAAGCTCGACACACTTAATCTAGTTACAGGCGAGCTTAGTAAAGAGAGAGGCGTGGTACAGAAGGTTTTAGAAGAGACTACTGCTAATACAGATGCAAGTTACATGCAAGCTTTTACAGGGCTTTATAATGCAGATATCCCTGTGCAAAATAGGATTGGATATTTTGACAAAAAGTATCGAGCACTCTTTAGCCACGAAAAATTTGCACAGATTGCCGAAGAGTTTAAGGCCCTGAAAAATCTTCCCCCAGATCAGCTTTTAACTAGGTTTTGCAATACTGAAGAGGGGGTGTTTAATTTTAAATCTGCACTCATGGATTGTTACAGAGAAACTATTGGAGCCTCCGCTAAAAAAGATGTCATTACAAAGCAGGTTGAAATGGGTGTTGATGAATTCCCAAAAATGTGGAAGTTACTTATTTTGAAGGCAAATGATGACTACTTTGTAAGCGAAGATATGATTGCAACACTCCAAAAAGCCTACGAATTGTCATTGGCTAGTCGAAAAGATGCTGTTCAGGCAGCACAAGGCATGCTTGCTCCTTTAGAAGGAGTTATCCAGGCAATTCGCGATGAAATTTCCGCTAACTTTTCTTAACCCTCTATTATCCAGTGCTTGTTTGTGTAAGAGGACAGCTCTCAATGGTGTCAACTTAAGCCAGTTTCCTTAATCTCGATAGAGGACCTTGTTCATCCGCGAAAAAAAATTAAACACAAAGACACTAAGACACAAAGCACTTCGTGGAGATTTTAATGATATGTAGGTCACGGTTGTTAGCAATTTTTTGCGAAAAAATAGCCAAATGGCATACCGCAGTGCGGTAACTCTTCGCCTTGAAACTAGGTGTATGTTGAAAAATATGTTTATTGATCGCATATCCTTGCAGCAGCCTCAGCCTAACAGCGAGGCGAAGCATTGCCGCCTTAGGGGCATGCCCTTGGGTATTTTTTTCGCAAATAATGCCCATTAGTTGTAAGAAGATAAAAATTGCCAGCTTCGCGGAGCGCTCTCTCGGCCTTTGTGTCTTTGTGTTTCAATTATTTTTATAAATATACTGTAGCGGGCGTGAAATTTGACCGAAAAGGTAAACAAGGCCCGATCGTGATTAAGAGAAAAATAGCTTAAGTTGACACCATTGGGGCAGCTATCTTCGTTTCATCCCAGGTTTGACCACGGTTCCAGTGTAGGAGCTTCGTTGTCAAAGGTGGCTGATTGGTGGCTACTCGATTTGTTGAAGGTAAATTTGTTGAGTGTGGTATAGGTAAACCTTAGTCAAAATGCACATATTGTGAAAAAAAGAGCACATGCCAGGTTTTTGGTGCTGTCCTCTCTATGTAGTAGGTGGCACGTTTAAACGTAAACAGCAGAATCTCTGGTTTGGGGATCTCTATAATATTGTCGCAGATTTGATGTGGATTATTTAAAATTTTAAAATGGAGCTAACAAGATGGCTGATGAACAAAAGAAAATAAATCCTGATGACCCACAACCTCTGAACTTTGATAAAGCCGAAGAGACGGGAACTAGTGATAACCTAAAAGAGCCCTTCCAGACTCCCGAGGATGAACGAGGGGACGCAGAGGACGATCAATACTACGAAGAGGAAGAGTCTATGAGTCCTGAAGAGGTGAAATTGCGAAAAGAAGAAAATGACTTCTAAAGCCAAGTACTCGTTCTAGGTTTTGGGTTATGATTTTTTGAAGCGATTACTTCAAAAACGCTTCTGCTTGTCATTTTTTTTCTATTAGGATCTCTTTACTTATAGAGGCTATGCTGATCTATAAGTTCGATGATGGGGTCGCTTGCTACGGTGTGTAGAGGCTCTTTGTTTTGAAGGGCTTTCTTTAAGGCAGTGGAGGAAATTGTTCGTTTGTCGTTGATTTCGAATGTGGCAATAATGGGTCGCTCGCGTAGCTTATTTGCAAGCGGGCTTATGTCATCTTCGCCCCTAAGAGCTACGATAAAGGAATCAACGGGCAGGGCCATGCAGCTGCCCCAGGTGTGGCAATAATACTCTTCGGGGATCTTAAGCCCCGTCATATATACATCAGATGTTTCGGGATTAGGTGCGAGATATAAGGCGGTATCTGAGCCAAGAATTCCTATAAAGGTGGTGCCAGTAAAAGCAGGGGCTGTTTTTGTATCGCTAGTGGGGGTTGTGAGGGCATTTTGAAGTGCTTGAGGGGTAAAAGCGCTTACGATGATTTTTGGGTGATCAGCAAAGAGACTAAAAAGCATTTTTAGGCGTATGTCAACGTTTGATCGTACTTTATATATATCGCCTCCCCAAACTGGGTGGATGATGACATAATCGCAAAGTCCAAGCGTAAGTGGAGTTTCTGCGATTGCCTCGTGAGCTTTGTGGGCGGGATCAAATGATCCGACAAAATAGCCAATCTTTTTATTTTGTAGGGTAGTTTCGAGGGTGTTGTTTTGAATAAGCTCTTCTAAAACAAGTGCGTGAGCGTATGAGGTCCAAAGAAAAAAGAGAAGTATAAATGAATAGAGCATTGAGTATTTTGATGTGTAGCATGCGAGCCTAAAAATGGCTCGCATACTGTTTTTGCAAGTTATTCTTGTATCTCGTTTGTATCATCTTGTGGAACGTGCACTTCTGTGTTAACGCCCCATGAGCAGTTGTTTACTTGCTCGCTTTCAACCAGAGCAATAATGCGTGTCATGTTTGCGATGAACGATTCTTTCCACTCTTCAAAGTCTTTGGCATGGTGGCCCGGTTCAGGAACCGTTTTTACAAAATCCATAAATTCTTCACTTTCTGGGCAGTTGATATGTATTTGAAGGGTGATGTCGTGGGTTTTTTCTTCATCGGCCGAAGCTGTTGCGAGGCATAAAAATGAAGCTAAAATGAATTTTGATAACATGCGCATAAAGAATCCTTGGAAAGTTATTATTTTTACATAACGAGTCTACGAAATTTCTGAGATTGCTGCACCTAAAATAGAGTAATTTGCTTGATTGTAAAATAATATATTTGCTATGGCTCGAGATATGATAGATCCTCACACCTCAACAGCTTCTTTTTGTCAGCAGGCAAGCAATAGTGGCTACCTTGTAGTCGATAAGGCTTCAGGACTTGCCGGTAGAACCTTTACAAAAAAGCTTGCAAGCAGCTTTACAGACATAACTGAGTTTGTGGGGAGCATCGTTGCAAAAAAAGATGAGCTTGCTTGTGATGAATTGCTCGATTTGAAAAATGCGTACAAAAAAGTTTGTAAATCAAAAATTCGATGGTATCACAAAATCTTAGCTCTTGTTGTGCCCTCTTATAAGAATCTTATTGTGTCATCTCAAGAATTAGAGGCCCAGCTTGAAAGGCTGACGCTGTTTGCGTTTATTTCTATAGCTGTGAATGTTCATCTACAGCCATACCTCACTGGCCAGATTACAGAGGCTACTCAAAATAAGAGACGAGATCCCTTAATTGATGCATTGGAACCTGCGATGCAATCTAAGTTTCCTCAAGGGGGTTTCAAAAGAAACTTGATAGAAAAATTTGCTTTTGAGGCTTATATCAAACACGCGGCAGAACATTTTATCAAGCAGCTTCCAGCGCTTGTGCCTGATGCACCTGAGTGGGAAGATCCTGTGAGAGAAATTATGGAAGCGGTTAAAAAAGCTGTTGCCATAGATTTCACCCCAGCCTTTCTTGCGCGGCATACTGTTCAAAAAGAGATGCTTGATGCTCTTTGGGGGGCTATTCAGAAAAAAAATACTGAAGGGTTCTCTTAATTTACTTTTTTCATTTTATTTTACTTTGTTTATTTTACAGTAATCGGATAAAATACTGCTTATGAACACAAAAAGAGCCATGCTACACCTTGCCTATTGCAAGCCTCAGACAGCTGAGGTAGCGGTTTTTTCATCTCTTCTTTCTCTAGTTCTGCTGTGCCGACAGGCACATTAATTTTCTTGTTTCTACCACTTTTTTAAATTTTCAAGTAGCTGTTTTAAGTAATTAAGGACTAGTTTTATGAATGCTCCCGTCTCATATTCACGCCAAGGTGCGTGGATGGTATGGATAGTTGCCTCTGTCTTCTATGCATATCAGTATATTATACGAGTCATGCCCAACATTATGTTGGATGACATCATGCAGCAATTTGGTATGGATGCTCTACTTTTTGGCCAGTTTTCTGGTGTCTACTACATAGGCTATTCACTCATGCATATACCTGTCGGTATTATGCTAGATCGCTATGGCCCAAGAAAAATCATGACTGCCTGCATTCTTCTTACAGTAGTTGGGGTGATGCCACTTCTTTTTGCCACTAACTGGGTTTATCCAGTGGTTGGAAGGGTGTTTATTGGTATTGGCTCATCTGCTGCAATTTTAGGCGTTTTTAAAATTATACGCATGACTTTTAGTGAGGCTCGCTTTAGCAGAATGTTAAGCCTTTCGGTGACTATTGGGCTTTTAGGTGCCATTTACGGCGGTGGGCCGGTACGTTATCTTCGTGAGGTGTTTGGCTATTTCACAGTGGTCCAAGGCTTTGCTATTGGAGGCACTCTTCTTGCCTTAGCTACTTACTGTATTGTGCCTGATGTGAAAACAGTATCTCAGGGGCCTGTTTTGGCAAGCATAAAGAAGGTAGTTGGTAACTGGCGTGTCATTTGGTGCTGTGTTTCAGCGGGACTTATGGTAGGGCCGTTAGAGGGGTTTGCCGATGTTTGGGCAAGTGTGTTTTTAAAACAGGTGTATGGATATCAAGGGCCCGAAGCTGCTAGCATGCCCTCCATGATTTTTGTGGGGATGTGCTTTGGGGCCCCGGTTTTAAGTTATATTGCTGAAAAGGCAGGGAGTGCTCTTAGTGTTGTGCTAGGAGCTGGCATCGTTATGGCTATAAGCTTTATTGTTTTGCTTACTATGAATGTTGGCTCAGTAGCTATTATGTGCAGTTTTGTGCTTGTAGGCATAGCCTCGGCCTATCAAATTTTGGCAATTTATAAGGCCTCAACCTATGTGCCAGAAGAAGTTGCGGGCCTAACAACAGCGGTAGCAAATATGATTATCATGGTTTTTGGCTATGCATTTCATACGGCAATTGGCTTTATTGTGCAGGCTACAGGAGGCGCTGGTAGCTCGCAGGCGCTTGTTTGGGGAGTTTCTGTGATACCCGCTGCATTGCTTGTTGGCACAGCAGGTTTTAGTATGCTTTTTGTAAAGGAAACCGTTTTATCTAAAGTAGGGGAAACTATATGAATTCACAATTTTCAAATAAATTAGTTGCCGTTATGAATGAAAAAATTGAGCCAGGCATTATCATGAATGCCTTGGCACATATGTGCATAGGCTTTGGTGCTCAGATAGGCAAAGAGCCATTGCGGCTTTGCAACTATATAGATGCCGATGGTGGAAGCCATCCTAACATCAGCGAGATGCCCTTTATGATTTTGAAGGCAAATTCTAATAAAATCAGAGCACTCCGAAAGGCCGCCCAAGAAGCGTGCATACAGTACGCTGATTTTACTGATACCATGACAATAGGCACCTATGTAGAGCAAATGGAGCGCACCCTGCAAGTGAAGGATGATGACTTAATTTATTATGGTGTTGTCCTTTTTGGTGACTGGCAAAAGGTGTCAGAGCTTACTCGTAAATTTTCGCTTTGGAAATAACTCAAATCTGATTTGTAGATTGGTGAGATTTGCTTGCAATGCGTCTATTTCCTACGAAAAAATGGCTGTAGCGTCATTTTTTCGTGGGAAATAAAAAAGAGGGGGTGTGATAAATTTTTATGTTTTCTTGGCAATGAGTGATCAGCTCCGCTTTTTCTTACACTTTTCAGAGCAGTACTTGACCTCACTCCAGTCTTTTTCCCACTTTTTTCTCCATACAAAAGGTCTGTCACATCGTACGCATACTTTATTTGGGAGATCTGATTTTTTAACGTTTCTCGGCATCTAGGTATCCATTTTGCATGAATGCTGTTTTCTGTGCGCGGTTCCAGTACTGGAAAAATCTTTTAAAGTCTGAAGATTCGGGTAGAGTGACAAAGGGCTCATCTTCTACCACAAGAACTTGCATTATTTTCGATAATTCTAAAATTATATTTTTTACGAAAGGGCTATTGCTGTAGGGTACATACAGTGTGTGGATTCCAAGTTCTTGTAGGACGCTTAGTGTTTTACCCTGAATAACTTCACAAGATAATTCACAAAGGGCTTCACATATAAATACTAGACGCTTCAAGCTGAAATCAGACTCTCTCAAATAGGTGTCATCCCAAATAAATAGTGCTTTTGTGCAGCTCGGAGCCGCAGAAAAAACTGGATGTGATAGGCGAAGAGCTTCATCGTGAAGCCAAATTACATTTTTCGCCATCACGAGGTCTCCTTATTTCTAAATAGGCGCTTGGTAAGTTCTTCGTAGCTGGCATCTAGGGGCATGTTGTTTATTGGTGATGTGTCAGCGATTTTGCCGAAATATTTATCAACATTTTCAAGATTGAAAATGTATGGTCTATTACTGAATGTGCTGGCTACCCACTGCCATGAGAGGTTATTGCTTGCTTCATCTCCGTCGAGCAGGTGGTGCAAAAACCACTTTGCTCCTGCTTGCCATTTGACTTTTCGAAAATGAACTATATAGCTTGCTAAATACATCCTTGCATGGTTGTGAATATAGCCTGTCTGTATAAGTTCGCTAATAAAGGTATCTAAACAGGCAACGCCTGTTTTGGCTGTTGTAATGTCATCGGGTAAAGTATCTGAGTAATCCTCCGGGCTAAATCCTGTTTTATAAGCTTCAATATCCTCCCAAATCCATTTAGGATGGTTCTTGTACACCCGTTGCCAGAAATCCCTCCAAGCTAACTCTTGGATAAATTTGGTAATCTCCACAGGCTTACTACAGCTTTTAAGAGCGTAATTACGTACTTCATTCAGGCTTAAAATACCATGTCGGATGTATGGTGAAAGCCTCGTTACTTTTCCTAAGCCGTAGTTGCGATTTTTAGCGTAAGCAATAGCATCTATTTTCGATAGGGCCGCTTTGGCAATTTTTCGGCTGCCGACGATATGGCTGGCACTACCTTTAGCCCATGGTGCCAATGTTTTAACGTAGGCAATAAGCTCTTCTCTGTTTTCGAAGCTGACGTCTAATTTTTTCATGGTTGTTGTAGCCCTGCTTAAGGCTCGTTTTTAGGAAATATTACTAACTTTTCAAATTCAATAAGCTTCTGTTCTTCTTTACTCAGTATCTTGACTAAGAAGTTTGGTGCGTTTTTCATGTTTTGAGCGGCGGCCGGTGACTCGTTCTCGCCAAAGCTTAAAACTTTTTTCTTTTAGGTTAGCACGCATGATTTTGATAACTTCAGCCTCAGAAAGTCCTCTATCTTTTTTGATTTTATCAAAAGAAATTTCATCTGCCCAGGCCATGCGTATGATGTCGCTTATAAAAGCTTCTGTGTATTTTTGCTTCATACAGTCGACTTTGGTCTAATTCTTGATAGTCCACCATCTACGCCGAGTACTTGTCCTGTAATCCAGTCGTTTAGCGGATCAAGCAAAAATACGATTGCGCGTGCAACATCTTCAGGTTTTCCAAGTCGCCCTAGTGCGTGCATGGCTTCTGAAAATTTTCGGGAGGCTTCGTTGCTGGTAAGGTTTGTGGTAAGGGGTGTTACGGTTAGGCCAGGGGCAACCGCATTTACCCGTAAATTCATGTTAGCATACGTTGCAGCAGCTGATATTGTAAGGCCTAGTATTCCAGCTTTGGCTGCTGCAATGGCCTCGTGGTAGGCAAGTCCTTCCATAGCTGCAGCTGATGATATTAAAACGACCGACCCGCCTTTTGTCATGTGTTTGCCTGCAGCTCTTACTGTTGCAAAAGCAGTTGTAAGTGATGCGTCGACAACGGATTGGTATTGCTCTTTACTGGTTAGGTGGGCAGATTTAAGCAACAATGATCCACTGCAATTGACCACTCCATCGATCTGGCCAGCTTGTTTGAAAACGTCTTCTACTGCAGCAAAATCTGTTGCGTCAAGATATGCATCAGGGGTGATTTTACTGTTGTCTCTAGCGGTTGTAAATACTGTGTGCCCCGCTTCTTTTAGTAAATGAACAGTTGCCTGACCAATCCCACTACTTGCGGCAATCACTAAAAAATTACCCATGTATCCTCTTTGAATTTGCTACAGCTTCAGATTAAATGGGTATCAAAAAAAATGAAAGCAAATAGCAAAAATTGTAGGCTTACATTTTAAATTTTAATTTAGATAAAAAACGTTTAATCCGGGGCAAGATGGGTTACTATACTTTTTGCTGAAAATATTGACGATGTTGCTTGAGGAAAGGTTTTTTATTCTACTATAACCGCAGAAGATGGGCCAATCTCATCCAAGTTTGCAAGGCTTGCTGATTTACTTGATGCTCTATTTTTAGGTAAAAAAGATAGTGCGCAAAAAAAGTAATTTAAATTTTTACTGAAAGCTAAAGCAGGTATCTGATAGGGTTGCAAAATGAGCGATCAACCTAAAACAACACCAACATCCATCGAGTTGCAGGCATATATTGCCACTCTTGCACTTATCGGCATAGCAGCACATCTTGTTTTGCGTTTTTTAGTGCCAGCAGCTAGCGAGTATGCCCCTTATCCTCTTTATGTAGTGCTTTTTGCAGGTGGTGGGCCGCTTGTCTATGACCTTTTCAAGAAACTTATGAGTTTTCAGTTTGGCTCCGATTTGCTTGCTGGGATGTCTATTGTAACCTCAATATTTTTGGATCAGTATTTAGCAGGCTCTTTAGTCGTACTTATGCTTGCGGGAGGGGAGACTCTTGAAAATTACGCTATGAGAACAGCATCGAGGGTGCTTGATGCCCTTACAAAGCGCGCCCCCAAGATTGCACACCGAAAAAGTGCAAGCGGCATGGAAGATATTCCAGTAGAAAAAATTGCCATAGGCGACACCCTGCATATATTTCCCCACGAGATCTGCCCTGTCGATGGAGAGGTGATAAGCGGTAATGGGGTAATGGATGAGGCTTTTTTAACGGGAGAGCCGTTTCAGATTTCTAAGGCGCCAGGCACTTCTGTGCTGTCAGGAGCCATAAATGGCGAAACAGCGCTTACCATAAAAGCCTCAAAGCTTGCCGTCCACTCGCGCTATGCCCAAATTATGGATGTTATGCGGCAGACAGAGCAAAAACGCCCAAGGCTTATACGCCTTGCTGACTCACTTGGCGCTTGGTATACCCCCTTTGCAGTTCTTGTAGCAAGTGCAGCTTGGGTGATTTCTGGGGAGTCTGTACGTTTTCTTGCTGTGCTTGTCATCGCAACACCTTGTCCGCTCCTTCTTGCCATACCTGTTGCTATAATTGGCTCTATCTCACTATGCGCCAAAAGGGGTATTTTAATAAAAAACCCGATCGTGCTTGAACAGATAGATCAGTGCCGTACAATGATTTTTGATAAAACAGGCACCCTTACATACGGACAGCCTGAGCTTATTGATCAGCTCGTTTATAACGACCTTGATTCAGCCTATATTTTGAAGCTTGTAGCAAGCGTTGAGCGCTACTCAAAACACCCATTGGCGTCTGCTATACTGAGCAAAGCTAAAGAGTTCCATATTGCCCTTGTAGATGCCACAGAGATTAGCGAGCCAAAAGGAAAAGGACTGCGTGGTATTGTCGATGCGCACGAAGTTATTATAACAAGCAGAAAGCAGCTTCCTAAATTTGGTTTAGCGGACAAAGCTGCCCTCTTGCCACAAGGTGAGGGCCTTGAGTGTGTGCTAATTATCGATGGAAACCTTGCTGCCTACTACCGCATGCGCGATGAGCCAAGGGCTGATAGCAAATTATTTATCCATCATCTTGGAGCAAGTCATGGCATCAACCGTGTGATGATTGTATCAGGAGATCGTGAAGAAGAGGTGCGCTACTTGGCAAATGTGGTTGGAATCTCTGAGGTTTATGGAAGTAAAAGCCCCGAAGAAAAAGTTGAGATCGTAGTAAAAGAGGCCTCTAAAGCAAAAACTGCCTACCTTGGAGATGGCATTAATGATGCCCCGGCACTTCTTGCAGCAACAGTAGGTATAGCCCTGGGTAGAAATAGCGACATCACAGCTGAAGCAGCAGGGGCCGTTATTATGGACAACAGCCTAGAGCGTGTGGATGAATTTTTGCACATAAGTCGCAGGATGAGGAAGATAGCATTACAAAGTGCTTTCGGCGGTATGGCTCTGTCTATAGTTGGGATGTTTTTTGCAGCCTTTGGGTTTCTTACGCCGGTGGCTGGGGCTATTATACAAGAGTTTATCGATGTTGGTGCTATTCTCAACTCGCTTAGAACCATTTGGAAGCCAGCTATTCTCACCGACATTCCCAACACACAAAAAGATAAAATATAACAAGTATTTAGGCTTCGCAGTTTACAGCCTCAAAGCCTCTAGTTCAGTGGTGCTGCAAGCTTGCAAGTTAATTTTTTTATTGCTCTGTTTAGCTTGCTTGTTGTAAGAAGAAGGCTACTTTGGGAGCTAACTTATGAGTCACTATACTCTTTCAGGAAATGTTGTTGACCTGGTGGGAAGAAAAATTTTCCCCGGTATTGTCACCATACAAGATGGCAAAATCGCATCAATTGAGCCTACAAGTGGGGCTGTCGATAATCACTACATAATGCCAGGATTTATTGATGCTCATGTGCATGTTGAGAGTTCCATGCTCATTCCATCTGAGTTTGCAAGGCTTGCTGTTGTTCATGGTACTGTGGCAACGGTGTCTGATCCGCATGAAATCGGCAATGTGCTGGGAATTGAAGGCGTGCGCTACATGAATAAAAATGGCAAGCAGGTTCCTTTTAATTTTTACTTTGGGGCCCCCTCTTGTGTGCCTGCAACGTCATTTGAAACAGCTGGCGCTACCATTACGGCAGATGAAATTCGCAAGCTTTTTACTGAAGATAAACTCATTTATTTAAGTGAGATGATGAACTATCCCGGAGTGCTCGCTCGCGACCCGTTGGTTATGGATAAAATCAAGGTAGCTCAAGAGCTTGGATTGCCCGTAGATGGCCATGCACCTGGGCTAAAGGCAAAAGATGCTGAGCGCTATATTTCTGCCGGTATTACGACAGATCATGAATGCTATATGCTTGATGAGGCTTTAGATAAAATTAAATATGGCATGATGATTAGTATACGGGAGGGCTCTGCTGCTAAAAACTACGAGGCACTTCACTCACTCATTGCTACACATCCTGACAAGGTGATGTTTTGTAGCGATGACAAACACCCCAATGATCTTGTTATAGGGCATATCAACCAGCTTGTAGAGCGCTCTATTGTAGAGCATGGGTATGATGCTATGGATGTTCTTCGCGCGGCCTGTCTCAACCCTGTGCGACATTATAAACTTGATGTGGGGCTGCTTCAGGTGGGGGATCCAGCAGATTGTATTGTAGTAGAGAATCTTCAAGACTTTTCTGTTTTGCAGACCTATGTAAAGGGTAAGCTTGTAGCAGAAAAGGGCAAATCACTTATTCAGTCTGTCGCAAGTGATACAGTAAATAACTTTGCCATATCACCCAAGAGAGAGCAAGATTTTACTGTTCCAGCTGAAAGCGAGTCCATTTGGGTAATTAAAGCACTAGATGGTCAGCTTATTACTGAAAAGCTAGAAGCTCATGCAAAAGTGGTAGATAACTGCCTTGTATCTGATGTTAGTCAGGATGTTTTAAAAATTGCGGTTATCAACCGCTACCAGCCAGTTTCCGTAGCTTTTGGGTTTATTACTGGATTTGGTTTAAAAAAAGGGGCTTTGGCCTCTTGCATAGCACACGATTCGCACAACATCATTGTAGTTGGGGTAGATGATCGTGATATTTGCCAGGCAGTTAATGCTGTTATAGAGAATAAAGGAGGTATTTCAGTTGCCGCAGAAGGGGTTGTAGATACACTCGCTTTGCCTATAGCAGGGATTATGAGCCATATGGATGGCTATAGCGTAGCGGCAAGCTATTCAAAAATAGATAAAAAGGCAAAAGAGCTAGGAACGGGGCTTCATGCTCCTTTTATGACGCTTTCTTTTATGGCTTTGCTTGTTATCCCATCTCTAAAACTGAGTGATAAGGGGCTGTTTGATGGGGGGTCGTTTACTTTTACAGATCTTTACAAAAAATAAATATGCAGGTAAGCAAAAAAAAAGAGAGGGACTTATGAAGCAAAAAATTTTTACGGTGTTATTTGCTTGCGCAACAGCGGTTATGCCGACGGTAGCTTTTGCAGCGAATGCTCCTGCTTCTGCTCATTCAGATCAGCTATCAGAGCTTGAGCAGCTGATTAAAGAATTTAAAGACGCAAGAGATGTAGCCAAAATGAGGGCCTACCAAGCCGGAAGTGATGCTGATCGTTTTTTAGGCCAAAACTGGTTAGACTACAGACAAGCAGTAAGAAAGCAAGAGTTGTATCAGCAGCAAGTAAAAGAGCTTGAAGAAAAAATCAAACAGCTAGAGGCGCAAAAAGCATCCTTTATAAAGAAGTAATAGCTTTTGATTATCATGCCTTATCGAGTATCATAGCCATATGAGAAAATGGTACTTATTTGCAGCGCTTATACTGTTTGGGTATACCTGCTATTTTGCTGCCCGCTGGCAGGATAAAAAAACAGATGGTTTTTACCCACACAGAATAGCTTCGATATTTTCAGACGACCCAAGATGGGATATTGAGCCAGAGCCTTCCCAGGTGGCCTTTGCCAATAAGGCTCTTGAGCAGCCTTATACCTATTTGGCCCATGGGTTTCAGTGTTATGCCTTTGTTAGCAAAGATGATAAGTATGTCCTTAAATTTATTAGGCAGCAGCGCCTGCAGCCACATGTCATCTTTCAGTGGCTTCCAAATATATTCATTTTTAAGTCAATCAAAGAAGAAAAAGTTCGCGTAGGCAAAAAACGGGCAGATTATCTCTTCCGTAGCTTAAAGGTAGCTTTTGAGGATGTTCCGGAAGAAACAGGGATGCTTCTGGTGCATCTAAACAAAACAAAAGCTCAGTACCCTGTTGTTACTATCTATGATAAGGCAGGCTCTAAGTTTGAAGTAAACTTAGACGAGCACGAATTTGTTCTTCAAAAAAAGGCCCTGCCAATAAAGCCAGTTATAAGCCAGCTTATGAAAGAGGGTAGGGTAGCTGATGCTAAAGTCCGGATCGATCAAATTTTTACTCTGCTTGTGACGTGCGCTAAGAAGGGGATTGCCGATATGGATAATCAGCTTATTCGTAAAAATAATTTAGGGTTTTTGCCAGATTCTGCAATCTATATCGACACGGGAAAAATCACACGTAAAGAATCTATGAAAAATAAAGAGCGCTTTGCCCTAGATTTAAAGCGCCTCGAGCCACTGTACGACTGGCTACAGGAAAACTATCCAGAGCTTGCAGTACATTTTAGATCTAAGCAACAAGCTGTTCTGGCAAATTTTTAGTGACATAAAATTAACTAAAGCTGAATCTATTGCTCAAAATATATGAGGGCAGTATGACATCAGCTTTTGTGCGCTTCTATGAAGCGATTGTTCGTGCGGGGGATGCTTTTAGCTCCTATTTAGTGCTTGCAATGCGCCTTTATTGGGGCTTTTTGTTTTATCAAGCTGGTATGTATAAGTTTACAAACTTTCCACAAGCGGTACTCTCTTTTCATGGGCTTGGCATTCCCTTTGCTGAGGCTAATGTGAACATAGTGGCTTCTTTTGAAGTGGCGGGGGGCGTGCTTATTATGCTAGGGCTTGCTTCCAGGCTTGTTAGCATACCATTGGCAGTGATTCTCTTAACAGCTTATGCAACAGCACATCGGGCGGCGCTACTAAATGTGTTTAGTGATCCAGGTGCCTTTATGAGTCAGTCTCCATACAACTTTCTTGTGATGTGTTTGGTGGTGTTTAGTTTTGGTCCGGGTAAGTTTTCGCTGGACTATCTTATTGGTCGAAAAAAATAGAAATATCCCTCCTCATATTGTTGAGGAGGGGTGTTCTGGGTTTTGCTTCATCTAGAGTTAGTCATTTTTTCTGCATTCCTGAAATTATATTGAGCGCAGCCTGGATTGGTCCAAAGGCAGAGCCTTCGTCAA
>JBGSSB010000076.1:0-13212 GCA_041737255.1 Chlamydiales bacterium
TTCGAAAGTTTGTACATGATCTTTATCTGTGAAATTGACATACTCTTTCATGAGTTACCCTCTGTTATTTGTTTTTTGACGAAAACCTTACTGAGGGTACACTCTTTTTATTTCAAACACAACTTCTGATCATATCTCTCGCGGATCTTGCGTATCTTGTTAGTGTTTTCTGTTATAAATACCCTTGAGATATGCCGCAAAAAACATGTCTCTCAATGTATCTAACACACTTTGCTTTGTTGCTAGCAATTGTTACTAGAGGTAGTGAGAACAGCAAAATTAGGCACAAAGGGCTTATGTTGAGAGTTTGCTATTTTTGCAGCCTCTTTCATAGCACCGGAAAAACTTATAAATCTAGTTCCAGCTGTCATCATATTTTTTTCTGAGTTTATAAGAGCAATTGAAAAGGTAGGCATAGAAATTCGCATACCCCCTCGCTCAGAAGTGTTTGAAATAACCGTCACGAAATATTTTTGCGGACCAACGTATACAAATTTATTCTTCTCTGCCCAAGCTTTAGCCGCTACTTGAGCCGTTTTCTTTGTAGCAAATACAACCTGGTGGATATATAATTCTTTGTTTAAAGATTGCAAAACGGTGCGCCAGGCCTGGCCATCATATTTAACAGTGGCAATAGAATCAGTACTTTGTGGAATCATGGAAAACCCTTAAATGAATAAAAATAGAAGAGAAGATCAAAAAGTATAAACACGCACACCGTTAATTGAAAGTTAAAGAATTATTAAGATAAACCGAATCTATGGTTTGAACACAGCAATCGAGAATCTAGCACTTGTTACAACCCATAGATTACAATTACAAAAAAGAGGCGTTTCTGTATATTTATGTTCATTTTGTTGTGAGATTATGCAAATAAACATAGTAGATGCAAACTACCCCAAACAATTAATTGAACAGGCTGTAACCCAAATTGCCGCACTTTCACAAGATTGTCACAAAGTAAAGTTAGACGAAATCATAGAGTTAGTGAAACACTCTGTATGGGACTTAGGTCATAATAAAGCCGGCTCAAAATACTGCTCCAGAAAAATTCTTCAATTACCCTGCGACCTTCTTATCGACTATACAAACAGACGCGCCACTATCATTTTAAAAAATCTTGGCCACTATTATGAAAAACACAGTGAACTACAAAAAGAATGTAATGCAATCGAACTAGCCATTACACCCAAAGGCCTAAACATTGCAGAAACTATTTGTGTTATTAGAAATGAAGAATGCCCCCTTTTTTCTGAGTCAGAATTAGAATATACTAAAAAATATGGCTCCGTTCGAAGTGCTGTTTCGTACAGCAACACAAAAGGAAAAAAAAGAAGCTGCTTTACAGTGCCTGATTTTAGCTACAGGCTCTCTCAGGCGCATAGCCCTCAAAACACAAATCTCGTGCCTTTTATAGATCTGTGTAAAAAAGTGGGTTCCACACTAAAGCGCATGCATGACGATAATGTAATACATGGCAGCCTTACTACTGATACAATTTTTTGCAGCAAAAACAATGAATGGTCACTTGGCTATTTTGCAGCAAGTTTTACCGTCAAAAAAGACTTCCCCAAAGGGATTAATCCTTTATGCTATTCGGCAGTAGAGCATTCTGCGCCAGAGTCTCTAAACCGAAACAGTCTCCCAACAACATGTGCTGGCATATCTAAGGCCGCAAAAGCCTCAGATATGTATGCGCTTGGCTGTACACTACATGAATTTGTATTTGCTACAGAAATTCCTTGGGCTGCTGCCATGAACTCTTTTATGACTAAACAGAAAAAACAAAAAAAATATATAAAACAAGCGCAACTTGACCTTTACTCTACTTGTAAAACATCAGCCATGGATAGTACTGCCAGCTCTGTACAAAAAGCCATTTTTGCACTCTTTGAAGGCCTTTTTCACCCATCAAATCACGAAAGAATAAAGATTGATCAGTTCCTTTCACAAGTTAACGCACTTGAGCAATTTGTGGAAAATTCTATCGATATTGGATACAACGACACCCCTCCCCAAAAGTTATTATTACGGCCACCTCCATTGACCCCTGTTGATTCAGAATCTATTTTTAATAATATCGAGGTAACGTCGCAACCAGTTAAAACTCAATCATACTGCGAACTATTTGGATTAGAAGACGATTGCAGCATTTGTAACTAAAAGCCAATAGATGGCCTCACTACATAATCCTAGGCTAGACGCCTAAGAAACGGCGGAAGTGTCTCTACAAGAGTTTTAGCTCGTACGTCCCAGGTGTGATGCTCTTTGATTATTTTATGTGTAGCATACACATCGGCAAGCCTTGCCTCTTCATTTGAAAAAGCAGCATCTAGCAAGCCATTTATCATCTCATAGCTAGGAGATAAAAAATTAACCACTGCTTTTGGCTGATCAAACTGGTTTGAAATGAAAATATTTTCGTTCACTAATACAGAGGCACCTTGTGACAGGGCCAATAAAAACCGCTCATGCAGCCCACGCTTTATTGTAGGAATGCTATTAATGACACATTTAGCCCGTGCAAAAACATGCGTTAGCTCATCAAAAGTCACCTCATCATGAAATTCAACATTTTTTTTATTTTTTAATGCCTGCTTCCATGCATTTGTAAAAACTTTTGCTGAAAAAATATGGATGGTTCTGCCTTCAATATTTTGAAGTATTCTTAAGCGATCAGTATTTCGGATGTATACTTCGAGCATATTTAGCTGGCTGAAAAAATCGAGTTTTTTTGACAACAGCTCTTTTTCGACTGGGCTGCCCTCTTTTACTAGTTCCCCAAACGCCTGCAGGTGCGATATGTGAGGGCTAGCAAGCACTCTTTCGGCAGCTTCAAGCATAGCATCACGACTTTTGGCGCTCAACTGCTCGCCCCACACCTTGCTAATAGCATCAGGGGTAACATAGGCACCAGCCATAACAACATCTAGATCACGATTTTGTGCATTTTGAGATAATCGCTGCTGAGAAATTGCATGAGGCAAGAAAAAGATATTTTCCACACCAAGCCTTTTATAAAACCCACAGGAATCTTGTTCCATAAAGCTTGCAAGCATGTGGTTTGAAAGGCGAAGTTCAGGATAATAGGTCGCACAGTCGCATAGAGGGGCATAATGAGGAATCTTTAAATCCGCTAAGGGAGAGTCCTCTGGCAATAAAATATTAAAGCCGATAGTGCAATCAGGCACGTTTGCAGCTATTTTGGGGATACAGCTGCCATTTTCAAAATCATCAAAGTCGTACGTTGTACAGGCAATCCCAAGACGCACAAAGGCCTCTTCAAGGCCTTTGGTAAAGGCCTCTAGGACGCCACCTAAACTTCTATTATTACGAAAAAAAACAATGTTTTTAAGCGCCATACGAATCCCCATGCTTTTGCTGCAATCTAGCAGCGCCTCGCACAAACTTCAACTTAAAATTCAGCATTACCTGGGAAACGCGGGAAAGGTATAACATCGCGAATGTTATCAAGACCCGTGATGAACTGTAAAAGCCTCTCAAAACCTAGACCAAATCCTGCATGAGGCACTGAACCATGTCTTCTAAGATCTAAGTACCATTGGTATGCATCAACAGGAAGGTTGAAGTCCTGGAGCTTCTTTTGTAAAACGTCGATACGCTCTTCTCTTTGGCTACCACCGATGATTTCGCCTATCTTTGGAACTAACACATCCATACAAGCTACTGTCTTGCCATCGTCATTGTCGCGCATGTAAAAGGACTTAATTTTGCGTGGATAGTCTGTAAGGATAACAGGTTTGTTGAAAAATTCTTCGGTCAAATAGCGTTCATGCTCTGACTGAAGATCTAGGCCCCACTCTACGGGATACTGAAAGTTTTTGCCAGACTTCTGAAGCACACGAACTGCATAGGTATAGGTGGAATGTTCAAAAGGCCCTTCTATTACTTTTTGGAGACGATCTATAACCCCTGTTTCAATATACTGATTAAAGAAAGCCATATCATCCTGACAATGCTCCAAAACATACTGAACTACAAACTTAATATAGCTTTCAGCACATTCCATATCATCTTTAAGATCAGCAAAAGCCATTTCAGGCTCGATCATCCAAAACTCTGCAAGGTGACGAGAAGTATTAGAATTTTCAGCACGAAACGTTGGCCCAAAGGTATACACATCAGAGAGGGCACACGCATAAGTTTCTGCATTGAGCTGCCCAGATACTGTTAAATAGGCAGGCTTTGCAAAGAAGTCTTGTGAATAGTCTACTTTCCCATCTTTTACAGGAGGCTTTAACATATCAAGTGTTGTTACCTGAAACATAGCTCCAGCACCCTCGCAATCTGAGGCCGTGATTACGGGTGTGTGCACATACAAAAAGCCACGCTGCTGAAAAAAAAGATGTGTTGCCATTGCTGCTGCGTTTCGAACCCTAGCTACTGCACCAAATGTATTTGTACGTGGACGCAAGTGAGCAATAGTGCGTAAAAATTCAAATGAATGACGCTTTTTTTGTAATGGATAGTGTTCAGAATCGATACTACCAATCATCACCATTTTATCTGGGTGCATCTCGATGTTCTGATTTTGTCCTGGACTCTCAACTGCTTTTCCAACAATTTCAACCGCAACGCCTGTTGAAAGGCCCGCTATAAGCTTGTCATAGCCCGCAATGGTTGCATCTACAACTACCTGTAGGTTCGTAAAACATGAACCATCGTTTACCTCAACAAAGGTGTTTGTTTTTTGACTACGAACGGTTTTTACCCAACCTTTTACGGTAAATTCTTTACCTAAAATCTCTGCGTGATCTTGAGCGAGTAGTGACTTAATCTTTATGCGCATGCTGTGGCCTCCAAAAAGTGCATATGATACGGTTATTGTTCATTTTTTGGTACTTATTCAGCAAAGGATCTAAGAAGTGCAATTTCTTTCTTCCACACTTCACTCAAACCTGGTGTTTCAAGGTATTTAGGCAACTCGCGCACCCTTGGATCTTGCATCAGGGTTTTAAAGCACTCTATACCAATCATCCCTTTTCCAAGATCAGCATGGCGATCAACTCGAGAGCCCAAATCCTTTAGCGAATCATTAATGTGGAGGGCATTAAGGTATTGAATACCGACAATTCGATCAAATTCATCAAGTGTATGTTCTACCGCAGCCTTAGTGCGCAGGTCGTATCCCGCAGCAAAAATATGGCAGGTATCAATACAGACGCCTATGGGGATCTCCCCTTTTACTCGTTCTATTATATAGCCTAGCTCTTCAAATTTAGATCCTACAGTCGACCCCTGTCCAGCAGTTGCTTCAAGTAAAAGTTTTAACGAAGATTTCCCAGTAAAAAGGTCTTTTACACCGATCAGACTCTCGACGATGAGATCCAGACAAGGCGTTATGCCACCTTTTAAGGCAGCCCCCGGGTGAAAGTTCACAAAGGCTAAGTCTAACTGTAGTGAGCGAACAATCTCTTCACGAAAGGCATTTCTACTTTTCGCTAAGTTTTCAGGATCTGGCGCACCTAAATTAATCAAATAACTATCATGACTCATTATGCTTTTAAGCTGCGTTTCCTCTAGAGCTTTCTTCCATAAATCGATGGCTTCTTCAGTAAGTGCGCGTGAATTCCACTGGCGCTGATTAGATGTAAAAAGTTGAATAGTAGTGGCTCCTATATCTCTTCCTGCATACAAAGCATTATGAACGCCGCCAGCTGCAGAGGTATGAGCTCCAATAAGTAATTCTTTAGTTTTAGACTTCATACAAAATTATCCCTGTTGAAATTTGCGAAATAGCATTATGATGGTTAGCACTGTTTTAACGAATCATTATTTTGGGGGTTACAGTGTCGGTGGAACCATCAGTGTCCCGAGAGCCGCAGCCTGCTGCATTACTTCCTGATTCTATCTCTTCCATTACGCGCTCGGCTATGCATTTTTTTTCAGGCACTGCCCTCAGCCGCGTTACAGGAATGATGCGCGACATGGTGCTTGCCTTTTGTTTTGGCACTCACGAGGCCCTAGCAGCCCTTTTTGTTGCCTACAGACTTGCGCAACTTGCCAGACGACTTTTTGGTGAAGGCGCACTTCAATCTGCGTTTATCCCTCTTTTTGAAGAGATGAGAAAAGAAGAACCAAAGCAAGCCTTTAGCTTTTTTAGAGACCTAAGCGTTTTACTTTCTTGTTTTCTTGTTGTATTTATCGTTTTAGGCATGATGACGCTTGGGGGCTCATTTGCCCTAATTGACTGGAGCATAGGTAACACCCAGATTATAAATCTTGCGATTCTTCTTTTGCCAAGTTTATTTTTTATTTGTCTTTTCGGACTTAACAGCTCACTACTTCAGTGCCAAAAGCACTACTTTACAGTAGGTATAGCCCCTGCATTTTTTAACATTGCCATAGCCTCCGGAAGTGTTTTTTTCTATGGCTGGGATCCAAACGCCGCCATGCCCTATGTGGCAATATTTATTGTCACAGGCTGCGCGATGCAGTGGGGTGTAACCTGCATTCCTACCTATAAATCGCTAAAGGCCCATCTTGGTTCTAAAACATGGAAAAACATCCAACTTTACTCAAAAGATATTCGTCGCCTAGGCGCACCTCTTGCACTTGGCCTCCTTGGCGTTGGGGCCACACAAATCAACAATGGCATCGATGCGCTTTTTGCACGATGGGCAGACCCTGAAGGCCCGGCACAACTCTGGTATTCTCAAAGGCTACTACAGCTACCTCTTGCACTTTTTGGCATTGCTATATCAGGGGCACTTTTGCCACCACTAGCCCGCAGCATTCAAGCAGGCAGAAAAGATGAGTACTTACGCTTTTTAGATTTTGCCCAAAGACGGGTGTTTGCTTTATTACTCCCCTGCACTCTGGGTCTTTTTATATTTGGCACACCACTAATTAATTGCCTCTTTGGCAGAGGCGACTTTCAGCTTCACTCAATCATTACAACAACAGGCTGCTTACACACCTATGCTATAGGGCTTTTGCCTATGGGCTTAATAATCGTTCTTGGACCTGCTTTTTACGCGTTTAAAGACTTTAAAACCCCAGCTATTGCAGCAATCTTCTCCCTTGTGATAAACTTTATCTTAAACTGCATCTTTATTTTTGGCCTTGGCTTTAGCGCTCTAAGTGTAGCCCTTGCCACAAGTATCTCTTCCTGGGCTAATATTCTCTATTTGTACACCTGCCTCAAAAAACACTACGACCAAATACTCAGCACCGAAGGAATGTTTGAATCTGCCAAAGTTATTGCGATAAGTCTGGGCGCTGCTCTTTGTGCACTACTACTGCAGATATACTACTTTCATACACCGCAATTTTTTCAGCTCTTTAAGGCTACTCAAGATACCCTACCCACATCCTTTTTCAATCAGGTTATGTACTTGGCAGTTCCCGGCATATTTTATATGGGTTTAGTCCTAGCAAGCGCCTGGATCTTTCGAGCAAAAGATTTGCTCGTGCTTTTTAGAATAAGACGATAAAAGGATCTTATGAACAAAATAGGCAAAAATTTTACCGCATTGGCGCCTGCAAAGATCATTCTTACTGGCGAGCACTCTGTTGTCTACGGACAACCCGCCATTGTAACGGCAGTAAACCGCTTTGCCTATGCAGAAATTCTGCCAGGGGTATCCGGCGATATATGCCTTACCTTGGATGACCTTAAGCAAAAAGCCTCATCGACCATCCGCGCCCTGCGCATCATGAAAGAGCGGCTGTTAGAAAGCTATCGCCTTTGTTTAAAAGGCCAGCTATCAATACTCGAAGTACTGCAAAAACCCTCTGAAATCTTCCAGTTTGCCCTTATTTCTTTAATCGACACCTTTCAAATGGAAATCCAAAAGGGCTTTCACATCAACCTCCACTCTGACATCCCTATAGGCTGTGGCATGGGCTCATCTGCCGCTACATTGGTCTCGGTAATACGCGCTCTTAGCTCATTTTTAGGACTAGAGATCAAACAAGAATGGCTACACAAGCTAAGCGTAGAAGCTGAGCGCTTGCAGCACGGCCACTCTAGCGGAGTAGACTCCTACATATCCTTAAACGGCGGCTGCGTCCATTTTCAGGAAGGAAAGGCCCGAAACCTCAATATAAATAACCTTTCGCTTTTTATTGTAAACACCGGAAAGCCAAAAACAACAACTGGTGAGTGCGTGATGAAAGTGGCATCACAATTTAAAGAAAGCTCTATATGGGGTGACTTTGGCGACATTGCAACGCAACTAGAACAAGTTCTCAGTCTAGACGATATAACAGCCCTAAAACAAATCATCAGCCAAAACCACCGTCTACTTGTACAACTTGGAGTTGTCCCTAAAAAGGTGCAGTCCTTTATCAGCGACGTAGAAAACATGGGTGGCGCTGCAAAAATTTGTGGCGCTGGAGCCATTGCAGGAGACTCTAGCGGCGTGTTACTTACGGTGGGTGAAAACCCACCACATGAGCTTGCTGCCAAATATGGCTATAGCGTAATTCAAGCAGAGGGAGAAAGCCTTGGGGCAAGACTTGTCGTGTAGTGCACCTGGCAGCCTAATGATTATGGGTGAACACGCCGTACTTCAGGGCAAACAGGCTCTAAGCTGCGCTGTTGACAAGCGCATTACGGTGCGCATGCAAAAACGAACAGATGATCAAATCATCATCCACTCATCACTTGGAAACTACCAATCAAGTCGACATGTCCTGCAACCGGACCCCCGCTTTTCATTTGTCCTTGCCTGTTTAGCATATGCAACATGCGGCCTTGAAGTTACTATTGAATCAGAATTTTCTCATGAAGTAGGCCTTGGCTCTTCTGCTGCTGTATGCATAGCTACGCTCGGATGCCTTTATGGCCCATCAATATCACCTCATGACCTTTTTGACAAAAGCATCAACGTAATACGCAGCGTTCAAAAAATAGCCTCGGGGGCAGATGTGGCCGCATCTATTTTTGGTGGCACAGTCCTCTATCGCATGAACCCTCGCCAAATCACCCCTCTCAAAAAAACTATCCCCCTATCGCTCATCTACTCTGGAAGTAAAATGAAAACCAAAGAGGTGATTGACCGCGTCCAGGCAAGTCAAAAGCTAAACCCAGAGCTTTTTGAGGCCCTTTTTAACACTATGGATGCCGTAGTCGATAAAGCAAAAGAAGCTATCGCAAATGATGATCTGCAAAGACTAGGCAAGCTTTGCAACATTCACCACGGCCTACAAGAGGCTATTGGCACCTGTAATGGGCCCCTAGCTGAAATTGTCCATCTCTTGCGCGCTGACTCTAAAATTTATGGGGCAAAAATTTCAGGATCTGGCCTTGGTGACTGCGCCATTGGCGTAGGAGAGACAACGCTAGGCTCAAAATACGCTCAAATCCCCATCCAAGTATCCCAACAAGGAGTTTTATTTTTGTGACTACCAAACGCGATATCATTGTAAAACTCATTGGAAATTTTTGTTCCCCTACAAAAAATGAAGCCACAAGCTTTGCCCCGGCAAACATTGCCCTCATAAAGTATTGGGGCAAACGAAACAGCGAACTTAACCTGCCCGTTACAAGCAGCCTTTCTTTATCCTTGTCACTTGGCACCCATACAACTATTACAGTAGCACCAAAGGACACCTGCACTCTTAACGGCAAAGAGTGCCCGCCCGATGATGCCTTTACAAAACGGCTTTTTACTTTTTGTGACCTCTTTCGCCCAGCTGGCACCTATTTTCATATCGACACAAAAAATGAAGTACCAACAGCGGCAGGTTTTGCATCCTCTTCATCTGGCTTTGCGGCACTTATTTTGGCGTTAAACGACCTCTTTGGCTGGCAAAAAGATGCCCGCACGCTTTCGATACTCGCACGCCTTGGCAGCGGTAGTGCTTCAAGATCACTGCATAAAGGCTTTGTTGAATGGCATGCTGGCACTAAAGAGGACGGCCTCGACAGTTTTAGTGAGCCACTACCCTATGAATGGCCAGAACTACAGCTTGGCCTTATGATGATCTCCGATAAGCAAAAGCCCATAGATTCACGCCGAGCCATGCAAAACACCATTGAAACATCAGCGCTGTATCATTCCTGGCCAGAAAAGGTAGCACACGACCTACGCCTCATGCGAAAAGCGATAAGCGAACAAGACTTTGAGACCTTAGGACAAGTTGCCGAAAGCAACGCCCTTGCCATGCATGCCACCATGATGGCCGCAACTCCCCCAGTCCTTTACTGGCTTCCAGAATCTGTTGCCTGCATGCATGCAATATGGAAGCTACGAAGCGATGGCCTACCCGTTTACTTCACCATGGATGCCGGCCCTAACATAAAACTGCTCTTTTTAAAAAAAGATGCAGCCCTCATCCAAGCACAAATCCCCGAGATTCAGCTGCAAAAGTAGCCATAAAACAGGTCTGTGCAATCAAATAAATATTTGCATGAATACCAGCCTCAGCACTTGAACAGGATATGCAGAATTCATAATGTATTAATAAAAGAAGGAGACATAAATACACAAAATGCGATGATAGCCCCTTCGTCTTTTTCTAGTACTATTTTTTAGCAGCTTCTACTGTAACTTCCCATTTGAGCTCAGGACGCTGCAAAACATCGACAATGCGCAATTAGAGAACCCCAATTCCAACCAAACTGCTGCTGAGCGCGGCGTTAAATCCACCTTCGAAACCTATGATAGCCCCCAGACATCTCCGAGCTCATCACCGCCAGCCTGAGGAATGTGTAGGCGCTAAAGAAAATGCATTTATTGGTGAACATTCAGAAATGGCAAGCTACCCAATAGCTGCAACTGTTCGCTAAAAAAAATTTCGGGTCATGGTACTGTGAAGCCGCAGCAGAAAATTGCCACGGCTTCAGTGTTATACCAACCAAACTATCTCTTTAGAAGCTTATCCATCTGCCCTTGGCGCATTTTCAGCGCTTTAGCAGCTTTTGCCTTTAGGGCCCCTTTTGCGTTTGCTGCAGCTGCCACTGATGTAGCTGCAACTGGCACGGCTGTACAAGTAGGATTATCCATAAAGACGTTATCAAGTACTTCAGCACCAGTTGGAAAGCCGGTCACAAGCGACCCGCTTACTACAGGAAGAGGTCCAAATGCATAGGTAACATCATACGGTGTTACAGCTCCAAACACCCTGTTATTTGAAAACAGGCTTGAGCTTGGATTTGCAACATCTACAAAGCCATTTACAGCATTTGTGACGTAGTTATTGTTAATTGAATTGCATGAGCTGCCATCCAAAAGCACACCATAGTCAACATTTGTGATGGTGTTGTTTTGGTAGATATTGTTGCCATCTCCGTTGGAGTAGATGCCCAGTGATTGATTCTCAATAATACAGTCTTCAATAACAATTCCGTGCATTGTACCATCAGATGCCCCTGCTATCCAAATGCCAGAATTAAAATCGATTCCGTTGTTGTCTTGAACTACACAATTTTTAATAGCAAGGTTAGTAAGCGGTGCTTGAAGATAGATCCCCTCAACATCACCATTCGGGCAATTGGTTTTATTCCCAGAAAAATGACATCCTGAAACTACAATATCACTTACATCTCCAAATTCTAAATCGGCGAAGCCAGCTATTAAAAGACCGTCAGCATACCCAAACGAAGTAGGGTCGGAAGAAAGAGCAATGTTGTTTAATGCTACACAGTCTTCTACCGTGATGCCATTCATGTAAAATAAATTAAAACCTACTGCAATAGGGCTTGGATCGGTTCCACTGCTAACATTGCCATTTGCAGCGCATCGGCGATAAATCACTCCCAATGGACTTGTAATATTGTCAAATGTCCCATTATAACCACTATGGTGGATTCCTTCTGCTAGACCATTTTCACAGTAATTGTTGTTTGCCTGTGAATCTTCAAAGAGAACTCCTTGGCATCCCCCAAGCAAAGCTCCACTTGTTCCGCTGCCAGACCGATTTAAAGCACCTTTTCCATTATTCGAGTTGAACGTACAGCCACGCACTGTTAAACCATTTATATTATATCCCGCAATCATACCTCCGCATGATTGAATAGCGCCTGTAACTTTGTTTTCATCAAAATGACAATTAGTAAAGTCTATGGTTGATGAATCTACATCCCCACTTTCTTTATTCGCGACGTAGAGTAGACCATAAGCAAAACTCCGGGTTTCATCTTCACTACCTAGCGCAAGAGGGTTTGTATTACCTGCTTGTCTTCCATCAGTATTTCTGCAGAAGAAACAATTTTCTGAAGCAATATTCGTACCAGTACCCAAGTACATGCCGACAGGTCCATTTTCTTCAGCAAACACATTTGTTAATACTGCTGTATCAACGTTCCCTTGCCATGTATAGTAACCACGTCCAGCCAGTGCCTGAGTTTGCCCCAACTGAATACCACCCTGTAAGATAGCCTCTTGGTCTACATTGTCAAAAAACGAGTAGGTAGACCCATATCCGCAGCCTGTAACCTTAAGCACAGTGTCATTATTGCCAAGGAAGATATTGGATGTGCCACCCTCTACAACAATGCCAAGCTGCGTAAAATCACGCACGGCGCCATTTACAATTTTAACGGTGTCATGGCCCGATGTTACAAGAATACCTGAGCATCTGCCTTGGCCATTTACCTGTTTAAGCTCATGACCGCTTAAATCAAGTGTCACGTTGCTAGAGTCGATGATGATGGCAGTTTTATTGCGCTTTTTGGGGCACCAGCGAATGGTTTCAGCAAGGCAGTAGTTGCCCGGTTTTGTAATGACCAGCGTTTTGCTGTGTTTGTGATGACCATTAAAATGTTTTTGGGCAATAGCGTGAACATTTGCACAATCGGATTTGCAATGCGCCTGCTGTTTTGCCTCTAAAACATATCCTGGACTGCATATCATGAAGCACAAAGCCAATATGTGTATACAAAGCGATTTCATAAATCTCCTAAAATTTAAAGTTAAGCCAACTATTGCAGCTGGGGGGGGGGGGCTGTCAAGCACTATTTTAGCTCACAAGGAGCAGGCTCAGGGAAGTAGCGCTCAAAAAAACTATGCAGCAGCAGATCCTGCTCTAGGCTATCGAAATTGGGGTCAAAATAAATTGAAAAGTCGAGTGGCCCAAGCAAAACGCAAAAACGGGGTCAGGCCTGGGCTGTCAACTATTTGGAAATTTCCATTTTATAATTTATTTAAATAGTTGACCAAAAGTCTTCCAAAATACTGTACATTTTATAACATAAATGATAAATTATCCTACTTTAATGGAGTTGGGATGAAAACAGATATT
>JBGSSB010000079.1:0-55637 GCA_041737255.1 Chlamydiales bacterium
TTCGAAAGTTTGTACATGATCTTTATCTGTGAAATTGACATACTCTTTCATGAGTTACCCTCTGTTATTTGTTTTTTGACGAAAACCTTACTGAGGGTACACTCTTTTTATTTCAAACACAACTTCTGATCATATCTCGTAGAGCTCTCCTCCAGGCAATTATTGGAGGCTTTTTCACAGGCGCCAGATTCGCATAAGGTGGCAGATACTGCTTTTGTGATTACTGGAAGCTACCAAATCCTAGAGGATTATCGGGAAAATTAGCAGACTAGCGCATTGAGTGCTAAATCTTCTTGACTCATAAATTTGTCTCCCTTTATACTCATAGAAAAGGGAGTAAGTTACAATGAAGTTGGTCGATACGTCAGCTACTAAACGCGCCGGAAAGCGCGACAAAGAAAAGCGCGTTCTCACAGCTTTGGTCGAATATTACCTCAAAACAGGTAAAGCTGTTGGTTCTAATACGCTTAAAGATGTGGGCTTTCCAGACTTAAGCTCCGCTACCATTCGCAACTATTTTGCCAATCTTGAAGAAGAGGGCTTTCTCAAGCAGCACCACACCTCAGGTGGCAGGGTTCCAACAGAGCAGGCTTTTCGTTTTTATGCTAAGGAGAGCTTAGAGGAATTTGAGAGAAGTAATCGCCAAGATAGCCACGATCATGTAGCTTCTACGGATGATGCCGAGGACTTAAAGGCCGTAGCACTTTTTTTACAACGAATGACAGAAGCCACAGCCGAGCATACCCAGTGTGCCGCATTTCTTTCGGCTCCTCGTTTTGATCAGGACTTTGTAAACGACATTAAACTTATTTGTTTAGATTCTAGTCGCTGTTTAGCTGTTGTTTTAACGAGCTTTGGCCAGGTGTACACCGAAGTGTTGCACGCTCCCCACAAAATAAGCACACATGGTGTCCAGCGCATTCAAAGCTATTTTCATAGCCGTCTTATGAATACAGAGCTTGAAGGTGAGCCTCTGTCTCAGGAAGAACACGAGCTTGCGCTGCGCTTTTACCAAGAAACAATGGCGCGCTATCTAGTAAATTACGCAAACTTTAGCCAGGAAGATGTGTTTCGTACAGGCTTTTCAAAGCTTTTGCGCTACCCAGAATTTCAGGAAGCCGAAAGTTTAGCCGCAAGCCTTAGTTTATTTGAAAACCAAACAGCTCTTCGCTCGCTTGCTCGTGATGTGCAGCGTGCTGGAAAAATGAAGTGCTGGATTGGCGAAGATCTTTTTGCTTTTTTACCTACGCAGCCTAATTGCTCGTTAATTTCAGCTCCTTACTTTATTGGGCATAAGTGTGTTGGAAGCGTGGGCATTATTGGGCCAATGAGAGTGCCGTATACACAGCTATTTGCAAAAATTGATTCAATAGCCGCGGAGATCTCTCACTTTTTAGACAAAAATCTATATAAATATAAGATAGATTTTCGCAAGGTACCAGGGGCTCCTTACGAACTAGACTATCAAACCCGGAAGCTCCTTGCGGGGCCGACACCAAATAGCCTTTTAGAGGATCACACAAAAGAGAGTACAGTATGACATCAGAAGAAGTAGAAGAAAATGTAGTTAACGCCAATGAGGCAATTGCTGCTGAAGAGGATGAGCTTGTTAAGCTTAAAGCTGAACTTGCTGAGTGGAAAGATAAGTACTTTCGGGCGCTTGCTGAAACGGAAAACACAAGAAAGCGCTTGCAAAAAGAAAAAATTGAGTCTCAATCGTTTGCTATTCAAGATGTTGTATTAGATTTCTTGCAGCCACTTGATCACCTAGAGCAGGCTTTAAATGCTTCGCAAAATGCCTCGGACGAAGTAAAGCATTGGGCGATAGGCTTTCGAATGATTTTACAGCAGCTTAAGCATGTGATTCAGGATAACGGCATCACTACTTTTGAGTCGGTAGGTGAAGAGTTTGATCCTCATCTTCATGAAGCCATAGAAACTGAAGAAACAGCATCCTTTACCGAGGGTACTGTTACACAAGAATTTAGCCGTGGCTACAAGATGGGCACACGAATCATTCGCCCTGCAAAGGTAAAAGTAGCTACGGCCCCAAAAGAAAATGGCGATGAGCCGAAAGAATAAAGATTAATATTTTAGGAGAACATTCATGTCAGAACAACCAAAAAAACAACGAATAATCGGTATTGACTTAGGAACAACAAATTCATGTGTTGCCATTATGGAAGGTGGCCAGCCTATTGTTATTCCTTCTGCTGAAGGCTCACGTACAACTCCATCAGTTGCTGCTATTAAAGGATCAGAGCGGCTTGTGGGCATACCTGCTAAGCGTCAGCTTATTACAAACTCAGAAAATACGATTTACTCGTCAAAGCGCTTTATTGGCCGTAAGTTTTCAGAAGTTGCTGAAGAGGCAAAAATCGTGTCGTACAAAGTTGTTTCAGGCCAGGGCGATAATGCGGCACTTGAAATTGCAGGAAAAGTAATTACGCCAGAAGAAGTGGCTTCTTACATTTTGGTGAAGATGAAAGAAACTGCCGAGGCTTATCTTGGTGAGAAAGTGACGGAGGCTGTAATTACAGTTCCTGCTTACTTTAATGATGCTCAGCGTCAGTCTACTAAAGATGCAGGTCGCATTGCAGGTCTTAACGTGCGTCGTATTATCCCAGAGCCAACCGCTGCAGCCTTAGCGTACGGTCTAGACAAACAGCATCAAGCACAAAAGATTGCTGTATTTGACTTAGGTGGTGGAACCTTTGATATTTCTATTCTTGAAATTGGTGATGGCGTTATCGAAGTGCTTTCCACAAATGGTGATACTCACCTTGGCGGCGATGACTTTGATGCTATTATCTTGAACTGGCTTGTTGAAGAGTATCTTAAAGAAACAGGCATCGACCTTCGTAAAGACAAAATGGCTCTACAGCGTCTTCGCGATGCAGCAGAAAAAGCTAAGATTGAGCTTTCAGGTACTACGACAACAGAGATTAACCAGCCATTTATTACAATGGATGCATCTGGTCCTAAACACCTTACTATTACGCTTACTCGTGCGAAGCTTGAGTCACTAGCTCATAGCCTCATTGAGCGCACTCGTGAGCCATGCATTAAAGCGCTAAAAGATGCAGGCCTTTCTAAGGATGACATCAAAGAAGCTATTCTTGTTGGTGGTATGACACGTATGCCTGCTGTTCAAGAGATGGTAAAATCGATCTTTGGCAAAGAGCCAAATAAAGGTGTAAACCCTGATGAAGCCGTAGCCATTGGCGCAGCTATCCAAGGTGGTGTGTTAGCTGGTGAAGTAAAAGATATTCTCTTACTTGATGTTATCCCGCTTACTCTTGGTATCGAGACTATGGGCGGTGTTATGACAGCAATTATAGAGCGTAACACGACGATTCCAACTCAGAAAAAACAGGTGTTTTCAACAGCTGGTGATAACCAAACGGCTGTTACAATCCGCATTTTGCAGGGTGAGCGCCCAATGGCAGATGCTAACAAAGAGATTGGCCGTTTTGATTTGACCGACTTGCCGCCTGCGCCTAGAGGTATGCCGCAGATTGAAGTGTCATTTGACATCGATGCTGATGGTATTCTCCACGTACATGCTAAGGACATGGCAACGGGTAAAGAACAAAAAATCCGTATCCAAGCAAAATCTGGACTTGATGAAAATGAAATCAAAAACATCATCAAAGATGCTGAGCTTCATGCTGAAGATGACAAAAAGCGAAAAGAAGAAGTCGAAACTAAAAACGGCTGCGACGCCGTGATTTTTAGTGCAGAGAAGGCTCTTCGCGACTACAAGGATAAGATTCCTGAAGATATTTCAGCTGATGTGCAAGCTAAAATTGACAACGCCAAAAAGGCTGTTGAATCAAATGATATGGCTCGCATCAAGCAAGCTCGCACTGAGCTAGAAGATCATATGCAGCATATTGGTGAAGCTATGTCCAAGGCCGCAGGTCAAGCCCAAGGGCAGCCAGGAGCCAATGGTCATGAACAGCCAGGAGCCGAAGGTCATGCTCAGTCATCAGGTTCACAAGATGACAATACTATCGAAGATGCTGAAGTTGAAATCATCGACAAAGATGATTCAAGCAAGTAGTTAGTTTAGCTAGTTCTTGAGCGGCGCAGTTCTTGTGCGCCGCTTTTTTTATTCCAACTCACTCTCTCTGACCTCAATACCGTTCACTAAAAATATTTTTTAATATAGTGGCCCCAAAAACTAGACAGCTCCAATTGCGCCATTTTGGTAAAATTAAAACCACAAAAATGGTGGAGACTGTCATATGGTCACATACAAACAGAAACCAATTGCGTAATAAAAATTGCAATCAACGCTTCTGCAATTATCACGTTCGGCGCAATCTTTTGCTCCTCGCTAATTTTTTTCTCGGTATACTCATTGAATATTCAAGAGGTGATTTACATGAACAGCTTTGTTACAGCGCAAAGAATAGTGGTTTGTTTTTTTGCATTTCTGATAATTCCTCTTGCACACTTGTTTGCAGTCCAGAATCTAGACCGAAAAACCATACTACTTACTGGTGGTACAGGCTATATTGGCTCACATATCGCAGCCGTGCTGCTTCAAAATGAGTACAACGTTGTGCTTGTTGATAACCTCAGTAATTCAGAACCCACAGTCATTGCCAACATAGAAGCCGTTGCGGGAAAGCCTATAAAGAATTTTTACCCCTTTGATCTACTTGATCAAGATAAACTGCGTCTAGTCTTTGATGCGCATAAAATTGACGCGGTTATTCATTTAGCTGGGTTTAAAGCGGTTGGGGAATCAGTCGAAAAACCACTTGTTTATTACCGGAACAACCTTATCTCTACTATTTCTTTGTTAGAGGTGATGCAAGAGTATGGCTGTCATCGATTGATTTTTTCTTCATCGGCAACAGTCTATGGGCAGCCACAGTATCTGCCGTTAGACGAAAAACATCCCGTAAGCGCTACAAGTCCGTATGGAAGAACGAAGTTGATGATCGAGGAGATCTTAAAAGATGTGGCGGCAGCTGATAAGAATAGTCAGGTTATTAGCCTTCGTTATTTTAATCCCGTGGGCGCCCATGCAAGTGGTCTTATTGGTGAAAAGCCAACTGGTGTTCCCCAGAATCTTCTCCCCTATATGATGGAGGTTCTGCAAGGCAAGCGCTCCCACCTTAGCGTCTACGGAAATGATTATGAAACACCCGATGGAACAGCTGTTCGCGACTATATTCACGTTATGGATCTAGCCGATGGACATGTGCTGGCTCTTAATACGATGTTTGGTGCAAATCAGAGCTTAGAGAGTTATAGAGTATATAATTTGGGCACGCAAGCGGGCTATAGCGTTAAGCAAATGATTGATGCGCTTTGTAAAGTGTCGGGACGCCAGGTGCCATATGAGATAGTTGGGAGGCGAAATGGAGATGTTGCGGTACTTGTCGCAAATCCAGCTAAAGCTATTAAAGAGCTTGGTTTTTGTCCGGTAAGAGGGCTTGATGAGATGATGAAAGATAGCCTAACGTGGACTTTTAAAGAATAAAAAGAGGTGGGGGCTTTCACGCAGTCCAGGTGGGTGAAAATTTAGGCAACTAGACACTAGTTGCAACTATAGGGGCATCTGAGGTATCTTTTTTGCTTTACTATGAGGCTGGTTTGGGGCTTAAAAGTATTGAAATTTTTGGGTTTAAGTCGTTTGCAGATCGCATACGTATAGCGTTTTGCGATGGCATCAATACCATTGTCGGGCCAAATGGCTGCGGTAAATCAAATATCGTAGATGGCTTTTTGTGGTGTTTGGGCCAGCAGTCAGCAAAAACTTTGCGCGCTTCATCTATGCAGGATGTTCTTTTTGCAGGGTCGCTTCGTCGCAAGTCTCAGGGTATGGCAGAAGTTACTGTAATTCTCTCTAATGAAAAAGGCCTTTTGCCAATAGAGTACAAAGAAGTAGCCATTACAAGGCGCCTCTATCGCGATGGTGAATCAGAATATCTCATTAACAAGCAGTCAGTACGTCTTAAGGATATCGTGGAGCTTTTAGCCCATACCGGTGTCGGTAAAGAGGCCTTTGCTGTAATTGGGCAGGGAAAAGTTTCTGAAATTATTAGCCAAAGCCCGCAAGATCGCCGTAGCCTTTTTGAAGAGGTTGCCGGAATTTCGCACTTTCTTTTAAAACGAAAAGAGAGCGAGCGAAAGCTAGAGCTTGCAAAAACTAATGTATCACGCGCAAATGATGTCACCTTAGAGGTTGAGGCGCAGATGAAGGCGCTAGAAAAGCAGGCGCATGACGCAAGACGATTCCAAGAGATGCGTCAAAAGCTTGCTTGTTACGAGCGTATTTTGTGCCAAAACCGATTTAACGAACTAAAAAGTGCCTGTGCAAAGGTTTCGAGCTTATCAAAGTCGTCGCAAGAAATGCTTAAAGAGGCAGCAGAAAAAGAGGCCAAGTTAAAATCGGATCTCCACCTACAAAAAGATGCCCTTAAAGAGTGCCAAAAAGCCTATAGCGACCTTCATGATGCAGAGCATCTGTTAGAGCGATCTATCCAGGCAATTAAAAAAGATATCGATTTCTGCGAAGAAAAAAAGGGTACGCTCTCTTCTCAGGAAAAAGAGTCATCATCTCAACTAAACGTGTTTGATGCACGTATGAAGGCACTGTCTGAGCAAACCGAAGCTCTTGAAAAGCAGCTAGTACTCAAAGAAAAAGAGCTTGTCACCTTAAAAGAACAAAAAGATGCTGCCTTCACAGATTGGCAAAAAGGGCACCAAGAGCAAGAGTCGCTCGAAAATATGTTAAAGAGCTTTTATTCAAAGCGCTTTTCGTTGCAAAGCCGCATGCAGTCTTGCGAGTCTGATCTTAAAAAATGTCAGCTAGCAGAAGAGGTCGCCAGAGAAAAAGTGCAAGACCGCATGCTCCAAAAAGAAAAATTTGAAGCACTTAAAGCAACGGCAGCTGAAGATGCAGCCTCTAGAAAAAAAGAGCTAGCAGATGCCCTGGGGCTTGTTGAAAAGCTAAAGAAGGCACTTGATGAGCAAACGGTTTTGCTAAAAGAGCACTCTCGTGCAGTTGACGAACAAAAAGAACATCAAGGTAAAATTAAGCAAGAGCTGTATGAGAAGAGTGCCCGTTGTAAAGCGCTGTCTCAACTTGCAAACCACATGGAAGGGTATACCTCTGGCGCAAAAGCACTGTTGCAAGAAGCAAAAAAGCCCGGATCTATCATATTTGAAAAGGTTACCCCTCTTGCAGATAGCGTAACATTTGAGCATGAGCTCTTAGGGCGTTTGTATGACGCAAGCCTTCTTGTGGATACAAAAAAAGATTTGGCAGAAGCTCTACTGCTTTGTGAAAAGCTTAAAAGCCAGGATGTCTCATTTGTCTGCCTTGAGCTTTTAGGGATAAAAGATGCGAAAGGGCTCGTTGCCCATTTTACCAAGAAAGTCACCCCTGAAACATGGTTTGAGAATAAGTATTATGTAGATGGCTTTGGCGTACTTCACTCAGCAAAGGCCAAGGGTGAAAATATTTTTTCCCGCTCAAAGGAAATAAAGACCCTGCAAAAAGATATCGATGCGCTGTCTCTTACGCTTCAAGAAATAGAAGGCAAAATAAAAGAGCAAGAGTCAAAAAAGCAGCTTCTTACAAGCGATGTCCAGCGCCAGGATCAAGAGATGCGTAAAGCGGACATGCAGGTTGTATCGATTAACTTTCAGCTTCAGTCTACTGATAAGAGATTGCAGGAGATTCAACGAGATGTAGAGCGCTCAGAAGGCGAAATGGCAAGCCTTAATGAGCTTACAGAAAAATTAAAAACGCAGCGTCAAACAAAAGAAGATGAGCTTGTACAGGCTAAAAAAGATTTATCTGAGCTAGAGGCTGAATTTACAGCATGTGAAGCCAAGGTTCAGGCCGTTAGAGGTGTGATGTCTTCAAGTAACGATCGCAAACAAAAATCTTTTTATAGATATGATGAATGCTTAAAAACTGTTGAAAAAGAGCGCCATGCACTTGAACTTTTGGTTGTGCAGAAAAAAGAAGTAACGAGCCGGTTAGAGCAGGAGCAAAAACTGCAAAAGACCATCCAGCAAGAGCGTGCCTCTTTAGATGGCAAAAAAGAAGATACAGCAAAAGTATTAGAGGGCAAAAATCAAGAGCTTACAGTAATAAAAGAGCAGCTCTTGGTGAAAAAAGAGGCAGCTACTAAGCTAGAGGCCGAAACGAAAAGTCTTGATGGACAGCTAGAGGTGCTTCAGTCTAAAAAAGAAGAGCATATCAAATCAAGTTCAAGTCAGCAGGCAGAGCTAGAGCATCTGCAAGAGCAGCTGTTAGCCTACGATACAGCCCTACGACAGGCGCCTCCTGAGGGGCTTGCTAACTTCCAAGACGTAACACCTACGGAAGAGGATATCGTTAAGCTCAAAAATTCAGTAGAAAGAATGCGTAATGTAAACCTTTTAGCTCCAGAAGAGCATGAAGCAGCCTGCCAAAGGCATGCGCTTTTAGTGAGTCAACTTAAAGATTTAAGAGACGCCGAAATTGAACTTATTCAGATAGTCTCTGAGCTTGAAAAAGAAAGCAGCAAGGCTTTTAGCAAAACTTTTGCAGAAGTTCGAGCGGCATTTCAAAAGCATTTTCAAACGCTGTTTCAAGGCGGAGAGGCCGACCTTGTGCTGACAGAAGGTGATGCCGGCGTTGATATTTTTGCAAAACCTCCCGGCAAGCAGATGCGCTCGATGCAGCTATTATCAGGTGGTGAAAAGACACTTACAGCCCTTGCTTTATTGTTTGCTTGCTTTGATGCCCGGCCAAGTCCTTTTTGTATCCTTGATGAAGTTGATGCCCCTCTTGATGAAACAAACGTTGAGCGCCTCGGCAACTTATTAAAGCTTTTTTGTGATAGAACCCAGTTTTTGGTTATTACGCATAATAAAAAGACAATGCAGATAGCAGATACTTTGATAGGGGTTTCAATGGCCGAAAAGGGTGTCTCTCAAATTATTTCACTTGATTTCAAGCGTCGAGAAAGCCCTGCCGGGGCTGTGGCTATTTTATAAATTAGTCAATCTCTAGCTAGCTTATAACGAAACTTTATGTTATTATTTTCCAATTAAACATTATTTTAATGGGGTAATAAATGGCGGTCGGGCAGTCAATTGTTGTTGGTATTCCAAAAGAAATAAAGAATCATGAATATCGAGTTGGAGCAACCCCCGCTGTTGTGGCTGCATTAGTAGCTGCGGGTCACAAGGTTCTTGTCGAGACTATGGCCGGTGCAAAAATTGGATTTAGTGATGAGCTCTATGCCAAAGCCGGTGCCCAGATTATTGGATCCGCCAAAGAGTTATATCTGCAAGCTGACATGATTGTGAAAGTAAAAGAGCCTCAGATCGCTGAGTATCCCTTACTTCAAGAGGGGCAGGTGCTTTTTACCTACCTTCATTTGGCACCAGACCCAGTTCAGACCCAGGCTCTTTTAGACCGAAAGGTAATAGGGATTGCCTACGAAACAGTTACCGACCATGAAGGCAGACTGCCGCTGCTTACTCCTATGAGTGAGATTGCAGGGCGCATTGCAATTCAAGCCGGAGCAACTGCTCTTCAGATTGCCAATGGTGGAAAAGGCGTGCTACTTGGTGGCGTTGCTGGGGTCTCTCCTGGCAAGGTTATAGTTATTGGAGGGGGTGTTGTAGGTACAGAAGCTGCTCGTATGGCGTTAGGGCTAGGTGCAGATGTTACGATACTCGATACAAATCTTAACCGGCTTCGCGCATTAGATGCCTTATATGGCCCTCGTTTAAAGACGCTTTACTCATCGCCTGCAACACTGGAAGATAGTCTTAGAGAGGCTGATTTAGTAATTGGTGCTGTCTTAATTCCAGGAAAGCTTGCGCCTAAGCTTATCACAAAGCAGAATCTTAAAATTATGACTCCTGGAGCTGTTATTGTAGATGTGGCAATCGACCAAGGTGGCTGCGCAGAAACGTCAAGGCCTACAACTCATTCTGAGCCTACATATGTAGTAGATGGAGTACTGCATTATTGTGTTACTAATATGCCAGGGGCTTGTGCTAGAACAGCTACGCAAGCCTTAACGAATGCTACTTTGAGCTATACACTTCGTCTTGCAAATAAAGGCTATAAGCAAGCTTTGCAGGAAGATAATGGATTCAAAAATGGATTAAATGTCGCGCTGGGTAAGGTCACAAACCTTGATGTCGCTCAAGACCTAGGTCTTAAGTATCACTCTGCTGATGAATTTCTAACATAACCACTGGTTCTATGCATATACCTGATTTTTTAGAGCCATATAGATTGGCTGGACAGACACTTTTAGCTTCTGGTGCTGTAAAAGGGCTAGTTTTTTCTGGACCTACGTATCAAATTGAGATTCTCGATCCTGTTTTATCTGACCCTTTGTGGGTGTTTTTGCAATTTGACGATAAAGAAGAAATTAAAGATCTTTTTTGCAGTTGCGAGGAATCTAGCGAAAAGGGTGCGTGTAGTCATATGGCCGCGGCTTGCTACTATGTCTATCACAAAAACAATAAGCCCCAGCATGTGCGCTTTGAGATAAGTTTGTGGCATCATCTTTTTTTGAAAATGCAAGAAGATGTGGCTCCTCGAAAACCGCGCATAGAGCAAAAAGAGGACTCAATTGAAGTGTTCACAGAAGATAATTCCCTTTTGTTTCGTGTAAAAGGTAAAGGTGATGTTTTCGATGCATTTTCTCAGCTTCTTCAGCCCAAACCCGAGGAAACTGAAGAAACTTCAATTAAGTTCTCTAGTCTTTCTGAAGAAGAACTTGATCGTTGGCGCGAAGGGCGTCCATCTCTTCGTTTGCGCTATGAGCTTTCCTTTTTTTCTGATGTTGCCAAGTGGTTTTTTGCTAAACAAGAAGAAGACAAAAATATTCCCGTTATATTTTCCCCTTTAAAGGCTATTCCGAAGCAGGTGGAAATTACCTATAAAGAGCTTAAGTTAGAGGCGTCTGTTGATATGCTGTCGCTTGTGGGCTCTCTTAATACCGTAGACGCAAACATTCGTTTGTTAGAGGAGAGCGAGTATTCTTTAGAACGTATTGAGTTTGACGCTAATAATGGTGCCTTCATCTTTTATTCAGGCCAAGCCGATCCATCTCGCCAAAAGTCAGCTATTGCCTATGGCCCATGGTTTTATTTACCGGAGGCTGGTTTTTTGTCACTTACAGCAAAGCCTAAAAGCCAGACTGTTAAAAAAGAAAAAGACGAAATTATTAAATTGTTTACGGAGTCGCTTCACATTCTTAAAGAATATCTTGATGCGCCAATAGATGAAGAGGTAAAAGAGGTTCGTTATTCAATTTATTTTGACTCAAAAGCGCGACTACACGTAGAGGCCTATCTCAACGAGATTCATGATTTAGAGCAAACACATGTTTGGGGTGATTGGGCCTATTTAGATGGGGCCTTTGTCAAGCTTGCTCCACGGAAGTTTGAAGAGCTTCATTTTATTGTGCCAAAAGATGAGCTTTCCAGTTTCCTTATGGCTCACCGTTTATGGCTTAGTCAGTTTGATGGGTTTCACGTTCATGTAGCAAAGCTCGAAGAGCAGATTCTTTATGAAATTGATCAGTTAGGAAACCTTACATTTCGTTCGGTACTACACAGGCTTCCTGGCACAAAAAAATGTTTAGATCTCGGAGATTGGCTCTACACCGCAGGCGATGGCTTTTATGTAAAAAATTTCACCGATGATAACCCGCCGCTTCCTTTTGGAAGGCAGATTCCACGTCACCTCGTGGCAGAATATATTCGTCATCATTTAGAACTTCTGCAGGGAGTTCCTGACTTTTTTACAGCTGATAACCCTATATCAGGAGTTGGCTTAAAAATAGAGTTAAGAAAAAAAGGCACTATTGAAATTCAACCTGAGTATGAATGGCATGTACCAGAAGATGTTAACTCGAGCTTTTTTTATGATGAGTTCGTATTTATTCGAGATAAAGGGTTTTATCGCCTTCCTCAACCATTTAGACCAGCCCACCTTACCCGTGAAATTACATCTACTGATCCGCAGGCGTGGAGTAGTTTTTTTCAAGAGTTATTGCCTAAGTTAAAAGAAGAGTATAATTGCAAGGTTGACTCGCGTCTTGAAATGGCTGAGCAGCTAGCCCTTACGGTGTCACCGCAAGAAAAGGCTGGTGTCACCCCCATGAGATTATCTGACTGGGGACTTGACGTATCATGGGAGAGTCAAAAGGGCTCTATTGCCATGAAAGAGCTTATTGCTGCTAAAAAGAAGCAGGAGCGCTTTTTGCCTACAGATGCTGGCGTCATAGATTTAACAGAAGACCGCTTCCGATGGCTTGACACGGTTAAAGAGAGGACAAAAACTAAAGGCGAAGGCGATATCACGCTGAACCCAGCCGATTTTTTACGCGTTACAGCTTACGATACAATACATGTAGATACAAAGGGTCTGAAGTCTAGAGAATCATTTAAGCAGCTTTTAGAGCGGCTGCTTGTTCAAAAGCCTACGCAGGATATTGAGCTATCATCTCTTAAATGCGAGTTGCGTTCCTATCAAAAAATTGGCGTTGATTGGCTTTGGTTTTTATATCAAAATGACCTTTCTGGGCTGCTTTGCGATGATATGGGTGTGGGTAAGACTCACCAGGCTATGGGACTGATGGATGGTGTGCGCAACTATAAGCGCAAAGAGGGTAAAAAAAGTCTCTTCTTGGTGGTGTGTCCTACAAGCTTAGTGTACCACTGGCAAGATAAGCTTGAACGCTTTTTACCAGATTTTAAGATAAAGGTTTTTGTTGGCGTGGCACGTTCGCTGGATGATTTTGAAGGCGATTATGATATCTTGCTTACAAGTTATGGAATTTGGCGAAATGAAAGCAAAAAATTTGCCAAACACTACTTTGATGCGGCTTTTTTTGATGAGCTGCAGATTGCCAAAAATCATGTAAGCCAAATCCATACGGCGCTCTTACAGGTTCATGCCATTTTAAAAATAGGCCTTACAGGAACCCCTATTGAAAATCATCTAAGAGAGCTTAAAGCACTTTTTGACCTTGTTTTACCAGGCTACATGCCACACGATGCTGATTTTCGCGAATTTTTTATGCGCCCAATAGAGCGCGGTGATAATCCAAAACGAAAAGAGCTGCTTTCACGCTTTGTCAGACCCTTTGTACTGCGTAGAAGAAAGTGCGATGTCTTACCTGATTTGCCGGTAAAAACAGAAGATCTGGCCTATGCCCATCTAGCTGATGAGCAAAAAACACTCTACAAAACTGTGGCATCTCAACAGGCGCAGCCACTTATTCGTCAGTTAAGAGATGAGGGATCTCCTATTCCTTACATGCATATCTTTGCTGTTTTATCGGCCCTTAAGCAGGTTTGTAATCACCCAGCGGCATATCTAAAAGATGTCGCCAACTATGAGGCGTATCAATCTGGTAAGTGGGAGGCTTTTGTAGAGCTTGTCGAAGAGGCCATCGAAAGTGAGCAGAAGGTGGTTGTCTTTTCGCAGTTTCTTGCCATGCTTGATATTATCGAGCTTTTTCTTAAAAAAAGAGGTGTTGGGTATGCCCAAATTCGTGGCCAAACAAAAAATCGAGGCGACGAGATAAGCCGCTTCCACAACGACCCTGACTGTAAAATCTTTTTGGGCTCTCTGCAGGCAGCAGGTCTTGGTATTGACCTTACCCCAGCCTCTGTTGTTATCCACTATGACCGTTGGTGGAATGCTGCAAGGGAGAACCAGGCAACAGATCGCGTGCACCGTATTGGCCAGGTAAGAGGTGTTCAGGTGTTTAAGCTACTTACAAAGGCAACTATTGAAGAGCGTATCGATCAGCTTATTTCACAAAAGGCTACCTTACTCGAAGATGTAGTCTTTTTTGATGATCACCAAATCGTTAAACGCCTTTCTCGCCATGAGATAATCTCTTTGTTAGAGGGATTGCCTGAGGAGTAACACGTTTACTCTACATTCGGCAGCTCAAAGTGGTCAATGCACTGACTATTTTGAGCTACTGGGGTTAAGGTAATAAAAGCCTAAACATTCTATCCTCTAAAATTATAATTCCTCATAGTTCTCCGGCAGATATGTACAAATAATATCACGAAGGTGGTTCCTGTGGTTTTGTTGTATATTTTTAAATAAATAAATGCATAATTTGGAAATGGTGCATTTTTAGGGAGGTGCCATGAATTCGGTACTAGGTTGTGTCCGTTCAATTTTTAGTGGTCTTTGTTGTGGGGCTTGCTTTGATGACGAAGTTGACCTAGAAGAGCCTAAAGAAAAATTCAATCGCTACATAGTCGCCTTGGAAAGAGACTGCAGCATATGTCTTGACGATTTTGAGAAGACTGATTTTGTCGCTAGAAGGCTTTTTCGTACACCATGTTGCAAAAACTATTTTCATGATGATTGCTTGAAAGACTATGTGAAAGAAAAAAAGATTACATGCGCTATTTGTTACAACGTGTTTGACTACGAAAAAAATAAAAAGCCCTGGAATGGCTATCTTGTACGAATCCACAAGCAGGTAGTAACAGCGCTTGGTTTCAGAGATGATGAAGTTGCACGAGAAGTCGCAGAAAAAGAGCTAGAAGAGCAGCAGCTGGAGCTCTTAAGGGTACGAAAGCAAATAGAAGCAGATAAAAAGCTGGCCGATCAGCTGGCCCAGCTAGAGTAATTTTTATACACAGTATTGGGCATGACCCTCGAGTTGAGTCAGGCTTAACAATCTTATAATGGTAGCTTTAGATCCATTCTTTCATCAGCTTTTTGATTTGTGTTTGGTAAGGGATTCCCGATAGCTTGCATTTTGTTTTAAAGGCATGCAGAAGCGAGGGTTCAATTTTCATGCTGATAAGTTGGCACTTTTCAGCAACTTCTCCATGAAGAGTACGAAAATCCTCAAGAAATTGGAGGATCTGATCTGGTGTAAGATCTTTGCAGCGCTCAAGATACTCTTTGTTGAAATACTGAACAGGACGCTCTTTCATAGTTGCTCCAGTGATTTAATATCCTCGAGGTCTTGAGGACGCCCTGAGGCATGTTTCATAGCGATAAGATCTTTCTTGCTTAATACTTTGATATTTCCAGAGTGTGTTTTAATAGTTTTAGTGGTGGATCCAGTTAAGTCATAATTAATAATAATGTCTACCTGCTGAATTTGATTTATTGGGTTATAAAAATTCCAGGCCATCAGATTTTTATTTTTTATGTATTCATCACGGAAGGTAAATATGGTTTTTGCGTCCACAGGAATTCTTGATGTAAGACCTAGATTTTTCAATACCATCTCTACCTTTTCAAGGTTTGTAAGCGACCAGCGAATAGCAAAATCTATATCGAATGTTCCCCTGGGTGCTCCATGAAAGGCAACAGCATAGCCTCCAACAACAGCATAGGGTATTTTTGCTTCCGCAAAGGCATCGCAGACGGTGTGTATAAACATAATCCTCCTCGAGGGTATATACTGGTATATACTTATCATATCATAAGAAGGGATTTCTTTGTCTGTGGGGGTTGACTAATGGTGTCGGGAATTTGCTTATCAGACCGAGATTTAGTCAGCAGAACGAATCCAGGCCGTCCCTAATCTTCCGTGTCACCATCAATGATATCATCATCAAATTCGACGTCATCTTCAATTCCAAGTGCTGCGCGCATTGCGGGGTTGAAGGATGGGAGGTCGCGGTCAAATGATGTAGAGCTTGGGGCAAAGCCACTTTTCTTCTTTTGAGGGGCTTTTGCTTTAAGTTGGAACACAAGAGGAACGCCTCTAAAGCCAAAAGTATTGCGAAGGGTGTTGATTAAATACTTCTGGTACGTTGGCTCGCAGAGTTTTGGCTGGTTAACAAAAAGCACAAAGTGAGGTGGCTGTATCGCAACTTGCGTCATATAATAGACGCGCAGGCGCTTTCCGCCTAGTACTGGTGGGTGATACAGCTGCATAGCTTGGGTTAGACATTTGTTTAGTGGGCCTGTTGAGATACGCGTTGAATAGGCTTCTAATACTTCGTCGACAGCATGAAAAATTTTGTCTAGGTTGCGCTTTGTGATTGCGGAGATACAAATTTTTGGACAGTGTGCCAAAAATGGTACTTCTTCTTCAATTCCCTGAAGACAGTGCTCCATTCTAAAGCCTTTAGCAAGGTCCCACTTGTTTATTAAAACAACGCAGCTCTTCTTGGATTGCTCTATCATTTTAGCGATCTTTTTTTCTTCAGAGGTAATTCCTTGTAGGGCATCAATTACAAGAAGGCAGACGCTTGAGCGTTCGATAGCTCCTTCGGTTCTGATGTGCGCGTATTTTTCGACTACTTCTTTTTCTTTTTGCTTTTTGCGGATACCGGCTGTATCGATAAAAACGTAGGTTTTGTCTTTAAAGACAACTTCTGTGTCAATACTGTCTCGCGTGGTTCCGGCAAGGGGGCTAACAATAGTTCTTTCGTCGCCTACAAGGGCGTTAAGAAGGGTGGATTTGCCAACATTTGGCCGTCCAATAATGGCAACTTGAGGAAAAGCAGGTACTTCATCTTCTACTGCTGGAACCGGGACATCTTTAAGAGCCGCCTCTATAAGTTCAGCTATTTGGTATCCGTGTATTGCAGATACGGCAACCATTTTTTCAATTCCAAGAGCTGAAAATTCATATAGGGAGCTTTGTTGCGAGTGGTGATCTATTTTGTTAACAGCAAGGCTTAGCGGCTTATTTGAGCGATGGAGTAATCGGGCTACTTGCATATCTAAGTCTAGCGGACGCGCTTTGCCATCTACTACCATAATGATAGAATCGGCCTCTCTGATCGCGATCTCTGCTTGGCGGTAGATAAGGTCGCCATAGGGGTCATCTTTGCGTCCCATGCCGCCTGTGTCAATAAGTTCAAAAGCGGTGCCAAAGGCTTCTGTTTTGGCATAGAGTCTGTCGCGAGTGATGCCTTCGGCTTCATCTACGATGGAAATCTTTTTTTTGCAGATGGCATTAAAGAGCGCTGATTTTCCAACGTTTGGTCTGCCAACGAGAGCAATTCTAATAAGCTTTTTCATAATCTCAACTTAAATGGTAAGGATGAACAGTGTAGAGGTTTTTATTAAAAAAATCAACGCAAAGTTGATTTGAGCCTTTTTTGCTCTTTTAGTAGTACTAATTGTAACATCTTGCATAACCACAATTCCGCTGCCCTTGCCTAATTAGTGTTTTTTTTAACCATTGCCACTACCATAGAGCCCTTAAGAGACAACCGCATGAATGATAATTATAATTTACATCGAGCAATCCGTTTCTTTTTGTTTTAGAGCCCGCAGGGCGACTTATTTTAGCCCACTGTGACCGTTAAGGGAACTGTGGCAATGCCACACACTATTCCTGGAGTCCGACTAAGGGCGATTCAATCACATGCTATGGCCAAATTGTACTAAACACATGTGATTTGAATCGTCCTCAGTCGGCCTCCCATAAATTTTCCCTTCTTCCCAAAGCTTCCTAAGGGGTGCTCTGGGCTAGGATAAGTTGCTCTACACGAGCTCTAAAACAAAAAACAACCACCTAATAAAAAATGCATTTAGCACTTCTGCAATTGTCTCGGCAGGGGGCATGGTGAAACCCGGGGTAGAAGATAAAAAGAATCGGACTGCGTGAGCAGTCCAAGATTGGGGTAGGGGAATTGTGGTTATGCAAGATGTAAAATAAAAAAACCCCCTAACCACACGAAGATGGTTAGGGGGTTTTTTTGTAAGAGACTCTCTAGAAGTTGAGAAGCTCTTTTAAGTCGTTTAACTGTTTGCGCCATCCACCAGCTTTGTCATTGGCTTCGTCGTAAATGCGCTCTTCGTGTTGTGTAATTTGCTCGATGTCAATAGGTGAGTCGAGAATTCTTGGCCGTATATACATAATGATGTTACGGCGGGTGTCTGTAATAACTTTATTGTTAAAGAAAAACCCAATAATAGGCAGACCACCTAGCAGAGGTACGGTATTAACCTGCGAAGCAACCTGAGTTTGAAGCATACCGCTCATAAATAAAAAGTAGTTAGAGGGCATGTGGACACGTGTTGTCGTTCGCGTTTCGTTAACCGTAGCTGGAGGCGCCTGGTTATTTCCCTGGTTTGCAACCTGTGTCGAGTTTGCATTGCTGATCGATTGCTCTATGATTAACGTTACTGTGTCACCTGAGCTGATAAGCGGAGTTACTTTGAGATCAACTCCTGTTTGTACGGTTTCATAGTTTGTTGAAACGGTATTTGTAGCGTTGTTTGCCGTTGAGTTTACAATCGATTGGCCTTTAATAGGCACTTGTTGACCCACAAAAATTTCTGCTGGAACGTTATGCTCAGTAACGATTTTTGGGTTTAAAACGAGCTGGACATCGCTATCTGCACGCAAAAAGTTAATGAAGGAAGCAAAGGTTCTGAAGGCTTGTCCGCCTTGTCTAATCTGACGTCCTATGGCGCCGGCGCTTAAGCCATCACTAAGGTTAATGGCATCAAGTGTTGTTGGTGGCACTGTAGGCACTGGGTTTGGTATAGTAACAGCTGCAAGAGGGCCTTGTATAGCACTTTGCCCACCAGATGCTGGGCCATTTAAAAATCCAGCAGAGTAGGCGTAGTTCTTTGCTTGATATTTGCCAGCCCATTCCACGCCAAAGTTTAGAGTGTTGCCAATTGTTGTATCTAAAACTAGCGCTTCAATAAGTACTTGACGAACAGGAATATCAATTTGATTGATAAGTTCTTTTGCTCGAGCAAGAGTCGATCTTGTACCAGTGAAAACAAGTGCGTTATTTTCAACAAGAGCCTGAACACTTGTAAGTGTTACCACAAGGTCGCTGGGTGGTAGTGTATTTCTTTGTGCATTGATGTTTGGCATGTTTTGACCACCGCTACCGCTTAAGCTGATAGCGATAGCTTGAAGCGCTTTTACAACGTCTTCTGCTTTTCTGTATTGAAGTCTGTGAATAAAAAATTGCGTTGACTCTGCTTGGCCTAACGGAAGGTCACTTTCGTAGATACCCTTTTTCTCACCAAATATTTTTTGGCGCTCTTCTTTAGTTAAGCCTTTTTCACGTAGCATACGAACAACTTGGTCACTTGAGAGTTTGCTTATTTGCTCTGGTGTAAGACCTTTTGCCTGAAGAATAGCATTGCGTTCACGCGCAGTGAAGGTGTCTATTTCTTCTTGAGTTAGCGGTATAGGTGTTTGCCGTTCTCTTTGTGCCTGTTGTTGGCGCTCTTCTTGCGCTTGTCTTGCAGCTTCAGAGTCAAACTTCATTTGATCAATGTTTAGCAGCCCAAATGTTGTTTGGTTAAGGTCGAGTGACTGAAGTACTGAAAGTGTCTTTTCAACGAGGTAAGGGGTTGAAATAATGAAAATGCTGTTTGAAGCCTGATATGGAACCAAAATAAGGGTTTTGTCGCCAGCAATCGGTGTGACAATACGCTGTGCAACAGAAATTAGTGCAACAGGGGAGTTGTTAAGCGATACGTACTGACCAATTTCAAGGCCACTATTTGGGGCATCAAGTTTTTTGATAAGGTCAGAGAATTTGCTTATATTTGCTACAATGTCAGTCACAACGATACGCATCGTTTCTTCCATCGTTTCTATGATCGCATCGTCGGTGGACATTGTTTTGATGATGGCGGCAATTCTAGCAGGCGATACATTGGCTATCTGAAAGACGGCTGTGGCAATGTCTGGGCTTAGTTGGCCATTTTCATCTTCATGCAAAATGCCAGCAGGTGTATTTATGCCCGACGTTTGGTGAATGAGAAAGTTATTGCCCTCTTCTACAAGAAAAAATCCGTGAACTCGTAAGTTTTGCAAAAGCGCTGCAAAGATATCTTCAAGTGTAGCTGGCGTTTCAGATATGATAGTGACAGGGAACTGAAGCAACTGAGGGTCAAATATAAAGTTTTTCCCCGTCAGGCGGCTTACGAAGCGCAAAAATTCGGTAATGCTGACGTTGTTAAAGTTTATAACGGGGCCTAGTGGCTGCGCAGGCTTTTCTATCTCTTGTTTTTCTAGTTTTTGCATGTTCTGCATAGCTTGAGCTGTATCTGCAGGTGCATCAGCTAGGGCAATTTCAGAGCCATCGGAAGTTGGGGAAATTATGCCATAATCTTGATTAGGCATAGCCCCCAGTTCTTGCGAGGAGGCAAATGAATTTTTGTTCGAGCTCCATGAGATACTTTCGGCATGTGCGAGTGTGGTAAAAGAAGTCGCAGATGCAAAAAACAGTGAGCAGAGGTGCACTTTTGAGCGTATATTAAAAAGCATAAATAGGGGATCCAAATACTTAAGGCTTTTGCTTAGTGCCATTATGATAAATTTTTTCTTTACTGATTGAGTTTTTGTTCACATTGGGTCATTTATTTCAGAGGAGGTAATTTTTTTCCATAAGAATTGACTGGTTCGACCAAAATAACTGAAAGTGGTTGCTCGTTTTGAACAGCCTCTGCATTCAGCCTAATCTTGCGCAAGATAGCCTCTGACTGGCTTTGTGGATGCTGTAAAAGCATCTCTTTTGTTAATTCTACCAAAAGTAAGGGTTGATCGGTTTTGTCGGATATGGCGATTAAAAGGAATTTATCGGTCTCGTCATATGTTCCTTGTGCAATTCGAATTGAGGAGTTTGGAACTTTATTTGTAGCAATCAAGGCGGGTATTTCTACATTTGGCCTAATACAGGCAAAGAGTCCGAATTGATATTGATAGTAGGCATATGTTTTTTTGCTAGAGTCAAGAATGAGGCAAGCAAAAGAGATATGTCCAGTAAATATGTTTTTTTCTATCTGTTCTAAAAGGTGTCGTGGGACCTCTGATGGATCAATATTTGTTGCAGGCTCTAAAAATGATCGAAGTGTGGACCGAAGCATGCATGCGCCGATAAGTCCTTCTGGGCCTTTTTTTGTGCTTTCAGCTATAAAAATGAGTTTTTTTGATGCGTCTAGGGCGAAAAAATCTATGTAGAGTCCACTTAATCCCATAGCCTCTACGTTGGCAAGGTCCATTTTGAAGTCATCCCATAGAGGGACATCGTGCGGTAAAAGAGCATTTTGGATTGATTCGAGCTTTTCAAAAACTTCTAAAAATTGATCAGAGCCATGTTTGTCTTTTTCTATGCCGCCTGATTTGATGTAGCCACTTAGGTCCGAAATAAAATCACACATATTTGCATATCGATCACTTGGACGAGGCTGAAGTGCTTTTTGAAGAAGCTTTTGTAGTCCTTTTGGGGCGAGAGAAACGATGATTCTTCCATGGCTTATTTTTCCAACAGCAAGCTCATAGGCAATAATTCCCAATGAGAAGATGTCTGATTGAAATGAAAGATTGTGTCTGTCAAGTCCGAGCTCTGGGCTCATGTAGATAGGCGTTCCTAAAAATCGGGCCGGTGTTTGCTTTTTTTCATCTGACAAAACGGTGGAGATACCAAAGTCTATTACTTTGACCTTGCCTTGTTCATCGATAAGGATGTTCTCGGGCTTTAAATCGCCGTGTACGACGCCATGTGCGTGAAGGTGGGCTAGGGCGTAGGCTACCTGTAGTAAAACGTCCATGGCCCGTTTTAGAGTGTAGGGCTGATGCTGAAATATTTTTCTGAGGGATGAGCCTTTAATAAACTCCATGGCAATATAGAGTCCACCCTCCCAGCGTCCTGAATCTACAAGGCGAACGATATTTGGGTGATCAGCGAGGGCAATGATATGTGCCTCATTTAAAAAGCGATCAACAACATCTTGTTCCAACACGTACTGAGGTAGTAACACCTTAACGATAAGTGGTTTTTGGGTGTCAGGGTCGTTTGCTAAATACAAAAGACTCATGCCCCCGCGGGAGATGAGTCCTTCGATTTTGTATTTACTGATTTGCTTAAAGCTAGGAAGAGGTGGTTGGTGGGTCATACACCGATTTGTAAGATGCGGACTCCAATGGTCTCACCGATTTTTAAAAGCTCACCTTTGCCTATCACTCGGCCATTGACTACTAAGTTAACACCATTTTCTGGGTTTAGGTGTAAATCAAGCATGTTGCCAGGGCTAAGTTCGAGTAGTTTTTGGACACTAAGGTTAATGGCAGCTACTTCAACAACTAGCTGAGTTGGTATATCGTCGGCTGTAAGTTCATCAGATGTAGGCGAGGGTGTTTGTACAACAGATGCCGGTTTTGATTTTACAGGGGCCTTAACGATATCTTCTATCGATGTATTAGCTGCTGCTTCTATCAACTCTAAGCCTTCATCATCATCCTCTTCTTCTTCATCAGGGAAGGGATTTTCATCTTCTTGCTCAGGAGGGGGAACTTGTTCTTCTGATTCTGAGTTAGAAGCAGATGAGGGTGGTGTGACTTTTTCTGTCATAGGAGTATATACCTCATTTTGTAAGGGTATTTCGATGATTTTGAGGGTTCCAGCATCAAGGCTTGCTCGAAAGAGTGGTCTTTCATTTAGTGTAAGTAGTACATGGCTTTTATCGCTACTTTGGTCATAAAAAACATGGTCGAGTAACACAAGGTCACCAACGCGGATTTTTAGTAAATCGTCAAATTTCAGCGTAGTTCTTGCTGCTTCCACGTGCAAGGTGGTTTCTATTTGATCGAGCTTACTTGAGGCAGTAGTTTGGTTTAAAGGCTTTAAAAAAAAGCTCTTCCATGACGCGCGAAATTCACTAGATAATACAAGGCGGCATAGCATCCGTTCTGAGCCTAACTGTACATGGATGTCCTGACAAAGAGCTGCTGTGGGGTGCTCTTCAGCGTAGGAGGTGATTTTAAATGATAGTCGTGGGTCATAGCCTATCTGGTTAAGTAAAGAGATTGTCTCAATTCCTAAAAAGCGATGAAAATTTGTTACTACATCATCGGCCTGAAGTTCAGAGACTACTTCTGAGATTTGTAAGACTTTTGCCATAAGATGCTGAACATCTTCTTGGCACATCCAAAATGAGGCTGTCCCATCGATGCCTGTTGCTGAAATTTGTGTGCAAAGAGCAGGCGTGGCGATGCCTGACATAATGGCATCGTTTTCTTTCCAGACGAGCTCTCCAGGGGTGATTTTGAAGTTTTCGATGGCGAATGCTTTAGCAAATTCTTCGGTGAGTTTTAGCCAGGGAAAATCGGGGCTAGAGCCTAATAACGGAGTTTCGTCCAGGCTATACAAATCGCGACTTATCGTTTTTAGCCATGACCAGGCAATAGCAGGGGCATCAGGATTTTGTGTTTCGAGGCTCACGGTATATTTCCTTAAGAGTTGTCTATTCCTCGATATAGCATAGTACAGATCTTAAAATGAAGTGAAAAGAATTCGCTACAAAAATTAAATCCTTTATCTATGTTGAACGATCGTGGGGTTTTGTGGAATTTACTCTGTTTTTTGTGCATGTGTGCAGAATGGTTGATGTATTAGCTAAGAGAGGATTGGGTGCAGGTAAAAGCGTGAACCCAATTCGTGAAATTTGGAAAAAAGAATCTAACACCAGAGAGCATAAAGAAAGAGGAATTCCTTTATGTTCCTCTTTCTTTATGCTCTCTGGTGTTAGAAATACGATAAACTACTAGCTAGTTTACGTTACATCACCATCATCTTGATCAGTGGCAGTGCCTGCTTGATCTCCAGCGTCAGAACGGCCTTGTTGACCTAATTTTGCTTCACCAGTTTGTGCTGAGGCAAGACCCGGAATTTTGTGATCTACTGTAACCATTTGTACTGTGTAGCCACGATCAAGGAGTGCTTGTTGTAGTCTTACTTGGTTGTCTTGCTGCTCAATAAGCGCTCTTGCTGTTGGGTTGTTTACATCGCCAAAGGCAACGTTAAACTGCTTTTGTGAGCTGTCAAATTCTGTGATTTTTACAGTAACGCCCTCAAACATAGGTGGTTGTTTTAGAGTAAATGTTGTGTCTGTTTGACCCGATGATTTGACGAGCTGTATTTGATCAACCATAGACTGAGCAAGTTTAAGCAGTGTTTCCCTGGCATTAGATACAGGGGCAACTTGCGGTGTCGGGGCTGCTGCCTGTACAGGTTGTGCTACATGTGGAGCCGCTGCCACTACGGTTGTGTTTGGATTGCTGAGATCCACTTTTTTGGTTTTTTGTTCATGAAACGCAACTTTTGGATCTAGATCTTCTGTTGGTCTTGCAGTATCTTCGAGTTTTCGAGAGACCGGCGGGATCTCTTTTTTAGTCACATCAGGGCCGTGTAGGGCGTGATCTGGCTTTTTATCGACAACTTTTGTAGAAGAGTCAGCTGTTTGAACTACAGATGGATCTTTAACCAAGGGTTCTTTTCCTAAAGGCTGCAGCGTTTGTTTGACGTCAGTATCACGAACCACTTTTACTGTATCTTGAGCGGAATCATCATCTGGCATTGGCACAACAGAATCATCTGTCACGGCGGCAATTTCTGTGTTAAAGCTACCTTTGGCGACTGGGGTATCAGAATCAGAGGCCGGGGTAAATCCAGCTGTATTTGTCACAGAAGCCTTAGATTTTACCTCGCGCGACTTTGTTTGCCCCGCCAACTCAAGAAGCGACAATAGCTCATCATCTTCATCATCTGGCTTGAGCGATGGTTTGACAGGTGTTTTAAGTTGCTTATCACTCATTGCGGAGTTAAGCACTTCCTTAAATGGTTTTTTACTTCCGTCATCGGTCATCGGTGCTGTTGTTTTAGCAGCCGAGGAATCATTGTCAGTTTTACCTAACGCATCTTTTGGCTCTTTGGGCTCATCCGGTGGGTTTATTTTTGTTGGTATTACCATGGTATTATTCCTCCCTACTTGGCAACATTACTTAGTATTCCTACTTTGCATCTTTTTTGGCTTGGGCCTTATTTTGCATGTACCTTGACAAGAACATCGTGGAACCAACTTCATCTTCCTCTCGAGTCTCAATAACTGCAAGTTCTTTGAGAGCTTCTTTAGTCCACTCTTTTTTATGTATTTCGATCTTGTCTTGCTCTTTTTGCCTTTGCCTTAATTGGTTTTTAGCAAGGTCAACGTTTTTTTCTGCTACTTCAACTTGAGCTTGCTGATCTTTTACTTTTTTTTCCTCTACTCTAAGCCTTTCTTGTACTACTTTGATATAGAGTTTTGCTTGGTCAATTTTTCTACTTGTCGTTCCTGTGTCATATTCGTGGCGAAGTTGCAAAAGTTTGTCTTCGTAGTGGCTTTTTACCTTATTTCGCTCTTCTTCACATTTTTTAAGCTTATCTTTTTCAATCTCAAGGGCTTTTAGCTTTTCCTTAACAACCTGCTCTGCATTTTCAACCCTCCTAATTTTAACTTCTAGTACCTGACCTAGTGGGTAGGGGGGTAAATCGGATATTTGTGGCACAGCTTATTCCTTTAGTTGCCTTACTTAAAAAGTGCTCGAAGTTGCTGCAGGGTTTCTTGCCAGCCGCATTTTTCATCAACACCCTGCTTTAAAAAGCGGTTTACTTTTTCGATATAATCTATGGCAAAATCAACGTTTTTGTCTGAGCCTCGCTTATATTCACCAATTTTAATAAGCAGTTCGTTTTTCTTGTATGTTGCAAGAACCTCTTTGAGCTTTCCTATAAGCTGGACGTGGTCTTTAGTGGTAATTGAAGTAAGAACACGACTTGCAGATGATAGGATGTCAATAGCAGGGTAGTGGTACTGTCTTGCAAGTTCTGCGGACAAAATAATGTGTCCATCCAAAATTGATCGAACCTCATCGGCTACAGGTTCGTTCATGTCATCGCCGGCTACTAAAATAGTGTAAAAACCGGTGATGGAACCTTTATCTGAGTTTCCGGCTCTTTCAAGTAGGCGTGGTAGTGTTGAAAATACTGAGGGAGTGTACCCACCTCTAGCAGGGGGCTCTCCAGCTGCTAGGCCTACTTCGCGGATTGCCCGGGCAAAACGCGTTACTGAGTCCATCATTAAAATTACAGATTTACCCTGATCTCTAAAGTATTCGGCAATCGCAGTGCCTACGTAGGCAGCATTTAATCTAAGCTGTGATGCCTGGTCTGATGTTGAGCATACAATCACTGAGCGCTTAAGGCCTTCTGGACCTAAGTCTTTTTCAATAAATTCTCTAAGTTCGCGGCCACGCTCGCCAATTAGGCTTATTACGTTAACATCGGCAACGGCATTGCGAGCGAGCATTCCCAGGAGTGTAGATTTACCACCACCGGCTGCTGCAAAAACGCCTACGCGCTGGCCAAGACCTGCTGAGAGCACTCCATCAATGGCTCTAATCCCTGTGGATATGGGCTCAGAGATGATTTTACGCTTCAGGGCATCAGGTGGGGCTCTGATAACGGGAACTGTTTCAAAAAGCTCAAGAGGGCCTTTTGTATCGATGTCCAAGGGGTTGCCTAACGCATCGAGTACGCGTCCCAAAAGTTTTGGGCCAACTTTAATGTTGAGGGGCATTCTTGTAGGGATAACTTCTGATGAGGGGCCAATGCCCTTCATCTCTCCCAGAGGCGAAAGAAGGACTTCTTCGCTCGTAAAGCCAACGACCTCTGTCATTAAAGGTTCCATATTGTCGCGCTTGACGAGGCAAACCTCTCCAATTTTGACGTGAGGAACAATAGCTTTAATCAACAGGCCAATAGTCTCGGTGATACGGCCACTGACGGACGTTATCTGAACCTCGTCGAGGCGGTTCATCATTTTTTCAACGTGGCTGTCCATTTCATGATTTTCTAGCAATTCTTGTTCTTTCGTCATTGCCCTTCCTCTTTTACCTACAATGCAGACTGTATATGCCCCTCTTAATTGTTGGGGCTATAGTGCAGGTGGCTTTGCAATGCAGGAAGTTTACTCTATTCAACGCAAAGGGTATATTATACCTGAACGTTCATGATCGTTTTAGTGCTTTCAAGAGCCTTGTTAAGGACGTTCGTAAAGAACTCAAGCTCACTTTGCACAAAACCAAGCTTGATCTGTACTGCCAACAGCTTTTCTGGGGAGAGGCGTTCTTTTGCATTTTGTAATGCAGAGACTTCATTAACTAACGTGCTAAGTTGTCTGTCGCTGTTAGAAAGCATGTTAAGAAACTTAACAAGAGGCTTATCCCCGACATTTTTCTGAATCTCCTGAGCAGTTACCTCGACGCCCACTTTGTTGAGCGCAGTCTTTAAGCTTGAATCTACGTGAATCAGCTTATCAGTAAGCACAGCATCATGAGCCGGACTAATGCGAGCATCAGGGCGTGTTTTTTGTACGTCCTCTATTTTCGCAATAGGGCTCTGGATATTTGTTCTTACGTTGTCAGCTTGTTCGACAATCTGATTTACCGTAACAGGCTTGAGCCTCTCGATTCTTTGTGAGCCCATGCTCATTTGATCGATAGGGCTGAGTTTCTGCACAGAATCTTGAGCTGCCACAAGGGAAGTCTTGGAATTTACATGATCCCATTTCGAATCGGCACGTGTTAGTGCTTCTTCGAACTTGACTTTCTGTGGCTCTATAGCCTCTTCCGTTTCAGAAATTTCAAGACTCGATCGGGTAGTATCTACCTTCTCTAGGCGCTCAATCTTTTCGATTGAGTCAAATTTTTGGAATGCTTGTTCTGCCATAAATTACCCACTAGTAATGGGTTACAATACATTAACTCTCATCACTCTCTTCGGCCTGTGCCGGAGCAAGAGGTGAGAAATCTCTCTTCTTAAGGTCATTATTTGACCATTCAATGCACACATCGGCTAAATTTTTTATTGTAGGATCGTCACTTTTAGCTTTTGCGTCCATGACGAGCTTTTCACCCTTCTTTATTTTGTCCTTGGTCATCATGTAACAGATGCCAAGTAAAGCTTGGGCAAGGTAGTGCTCTTTGTCTTTCTTTAAAATTCCTTCAAAAATTTTTACGGCTTCATTTACCTGAAGCTTATGTAGGGCTATATAGCCCAGGCCTAATTGAGAGGCCGGATTATCGGGATGGAGGAGTTCGGCCGACTTAAAAAGTCTCCGTGCTGCAATTTCATCTAGTTGCTTTACCGCAACAAAACCTGCTTCGATGAACAGTGCAAAATCTTCTCTGAAGTAGTCTAAAAGACTTTCTTCGCTCATAATGTAAGCTCCATCTTCGGTTGTAATAATCCAGCACTCTCAATTTTCCTTCGTGTCCACCTCCACAGTGCCTTAAGGAGGTAACATATAGGCAAGTGACTAAAGGGGATTAGCCCTTCATGTTTCTTGCAATACTGTTTACGGACGTATTCATGGCTGAAATAATCGAAGTTGACATCTCTGAAAACTGCGATAGTTTGTTCATAGCCATTTGTAGGTCAAACATATCAGCAATGCTCATCGCGCTCTTTTTAGAACGGATGATAGCAATTTTAGACTTAGCTACAGCAGTTAAGTCGTTGATTGTATTAACCAAAACACTAAATTGCAAGCCTAGCTGAGGGTTAGCTAACCAACCACCAGAAGTTACGTTAATACTTGCCCATGGATCGGTGAACGGGGTTGTCATTAGAACCTCCAATATTATTTAAGAAGTTTTACTAATAATCTGCTAGATAGCCTACATGACATCTAGCTACTCTAAAGCGATTATCTGCCGCTTTAGTGGCAAGGATTCTATTTTCGGACAGAGCCTTGTTGAGAAGCTCGTCCCAATACTACCGCTAAGGCGTGATAGCCATTTAGCAGAATCCCTAGGTAGTCATACTCTTCTTTTTTGCTGCCTTTGCGCAAGAATTCTTTAATCCTGCTTACTCGTTCTTCAATGCGCTTGGCGTATTCTTTTTGCTTATCTGAGTCTTTGAGTTCTAGTTCTAAGTCAAAGAGAAAAGGAGCTTCTCCTTTTTTCTTTTGCTTTTCCATTCCAAACATAAGTCAACTCCTGTTTGAGGGCATCTCTGACCTCTTTTTCTCTCTACTTTTATTGTACACCCATTTATCTATTAAAATCAATCCTATAACGTATTCCGTCTTTTTCTAGGAAGACTGAGTTGCTTTGGATATCAGTAATAGTCATGCCGTCAATGCTGTCGCCCTTTGTCAATATTTTGCCATTTATGACAATATTAACGTTGCTTCCCTGCTGCGAGTAGCCAGAAATTTGGTAGCGATCAGTAATGTTTACAAGCGTTTGTTCCGGCGCTACTTCGTTTACAAGTGATTGTACGCCTCGGATGCCAGGCAGGGACTTGATCTCTTCAAGGGCGCCGTTAAACTGCGGCAGAGTGCCATTTGAGATGCTGCCTGATATTGTAAGGTTGCCGTTATTAAGTGAAACCTGGAGGTTTCTAAAGCCAGCTTCGTTAAGGGTTTGCTGAATTTTGGTGCGAAGGTCCTCTTCTACAATAACTTTTTTCTCTAAAAGATCAACGTACTGAAAGTTTTGTGAGACATAGTCGTAGAGGTCTTCTGCCTGTTTTCTTGATTTTAAAAACCCTGAAAGTACAAATTTGCCTGCAACAGGAGATGTAATGGATACACTGCGCCATGCTGGGTTTTTAGAAATCACTTGGTTGATTTCTCTCCAAACAAGTTCGTCTATAACTACATTTGTTGCATCAAGTTGTGTAATGAATTTAAGGTCTTGCATCATTTCAAGAATTTTGTTGCGATCAACAGGGGTAAGCACGTGACCTATAAGTAGTAGTCTTCCTGTAGTCGGATTAAAGCTGTAGCGTATGCTTGGGTAGTCTTTAAGTGCTTTAGAGATAATTGTATCGGCGTTAGCTGTACGCTCTTTTGGTACTTCTTGGGTCTTAAAAAGAAACGTCGTTCCTACCCCTACAATAACAAGTAGGCCAGTAATTGAAGCTAAGACAACTAAAGCTGAAATGGCATGTGAGATACGCGCTTCTTTGCGCTCTTCATCTTTTATGCGTTCAACCTCTGATTGCATAGGGGCAAGTACGGCTTCTTGTATGGCGCCTAGTTCTTCACCTGGAGTTTTTGTTGGTACTTCTTCGTGATTTATTTCTTCTTTTTTCTCGGTAGGAGCTGCTGTGAGTATAGGGGAGACTATAGTTTGTCTTTCGCCTTCTCTATCCACAAGCATAAAAGTTGTAGTGCCCATGGAGACAAGAGCATTTGTGGTAATTGCTTTTTTGTCTGTAAGTTTTTCGCCGTCGATAAATGTGCCATTGCGAGAATTGAGATCTTCAACTACAACATTATCTTGTGCGTCAATGCTTACGCGGGCATGTTGTCTTGATACGCTGAGGTCTTGAAATACGATGTCGCAGCTTGCAGCGTCTGTTCCAACAAGATAGCTTGTGCCATTTTGCATAGAAAATTCAGCGCCGGTGTTTGGCCCTGAGAGCACCTTGAGGAACCATCTTCCGGTGGTGTCAAGTAGGTCAAAGTCTACGTGCGCAGTTTCTGGCTTGTCGCTTTCTTCTTCGTCAAAAAGTGTATCGTGTCGATCGTCCATCAGTAGGCTCTCTGGCTAGATTATTACGTGAGCTACATGCAAAACTCATGGCTCTTATCCTCTTTATCTCATGCGTAAGAGTATTTGGCAAATCATTTTTTTGTAATTTGTGTAAATGAGCCACTCTCAGCCTGGCTCTCGGAGGTGCAACTCATTGCAGTTTTTGCCTCATCGAGAGTGATTAGTGTAGCATGATTCAACACAACGCCTCAAACCTTTAAAATGAGAAAAGAAGTTGAATGGAGGTGATAAATAATTATCCATACAGTCAAGCTCAATACCGTTTTATTAAAGCGGCCTTGTATAAACGAATCTGAGACCACATGTATGTGTATGAACAACACGATTCAATCACGTTCTAATGACCAAATTGAAATAAACATATGTGAATTGAATCGTCCTCAGCCGGACTCTCATTTATTTTCTCACCTTCCCACAGCTCCCTGGGGGTCGCTAGTGGGCTATAGTAAGTCGCCCTGAATGGCTCTAAAATAACTCTCCAAGAATGAGAGATTGTCGAAAATGTTGATCCGGGGAAAAAAACGTGCCGGCGAGGCTAGAAAGATTTATGCATTGGACTAACTACGACCATGGGAAGCGGTGGAAATTGCTCAAATCTTTTTCGAGAAAATTGAACTTCGAGTTAGAATGCAGTTACAAAAATTAAAAAGTGAAGTTGGCGTATGTCTCACAGTGCAGTAGAGATTTATCTTCATGTAATTTTTTCAACAAAAGGTCGGCTTCCACTCATTTCAGAAAATCTTGAAAATAGGCTATATGCATGCCTTGGGGTCATATCTAAAGAAAACAAATGTCCCATCCTTAAAATAAATGGGACACATGATCATCTTCATCTTTTAGTAAAACTTCATTCCACAGTAGCTATTAGCGTCTTAATAAAAGAATTAAAATCTCATAGCTCAGGTTGGCTGAAAAAACAGGGCGTTGATGATTTCTCTTGGCAAGAGGGATATGGCGCATTTTCTTGTTCTGTAACACACTTAGATCCCCTTAAAAAATATATAGATAACCAGAAAGAGCATCACAAAACTAACACCCTAGCCCTAGTTTACAAGTTAGCGTAATAAAAATTTCTTAAAGCAGTCGAGAGATGGTCCTGGAGGCATTTTCAACATGCCCTAACTCAACAAAACTAGACTTTTATTGTTTTAAGATTAATTGCATTCAAAATAAATACAAAACAATTGCCTCGACTTCCTAATTATTCTCTCAAAAGTTAGTTTGCGTTGGTTGTTAAAATGAAACATGTAAAATTATGAAATGTTGATTTTAATTTAGCGTTATTTGAATTAGGGCATACCGGAAATGCCCCCAAGATGGTTCTACGACAGGCTTAATGAATTTTTATTATGCTAACTTGTAAACTGGGGCTAGGTCGGCCCCCACATACTTGATAAAATAAAATGGGACTGTAATCCAGTTTTTAAGCTCAAAAAAATAGGATTGCAATCCCATTTTCATTGTGATATTATAGGGTTGTAATCCTAAAATAGAGGTAAGTGCCATGCTAGAGGAACTTAGAAAGCTAAGTCAGAATTTCTTAAAACTAAAGAATTCCCTCTATCGACGCTATTTTATTCAGACTACCCCCTTCAAACACCGTCTTTCTTTACTTTTAGGGCAAAGAGGCGTTGGAAAAACTACAACATTAGTTCAATTTTTGTTAGATCAAGTTGGGCAGAACTTGTATGACCCCGCAATTCTCTATATTCAGGCCGATCACTTTCTTGTGGGAAGCTCTTCCCTTTATGAAATTGCCGATGAGTTTTACTCTATGGGAGGAAAGTTTTTGGCATTTGATGAAATTCACAAATATCCTAATTGGTCGCAGGAATTAAAAAGTATCTATGACACATTCCCAAAGCTTACAGTTGTGGCCTCTGGCAGCTCAGCCTTGCAGGTACATAAGGGAAGTCATGATCTTGCAAGGCGGGCCATTAAGTACAGTATGGTTGGCCTTTCTTTTCGTGAGTTTTTGGAACTTGATGCACATCTTACCTTTAAGCCATATGCACTTTTGGATATTTTGGAAAATCACCAAAGGCGAGCCTGTGAGATTATTGAAGCGCTAGAAGCAAAAAATCTCAAAATTCTTCCTCTATTTCAGAGATATTTACGCTGTGGATACTACCCCTATTTCTTTGAGCTTCCAAATGAGGAGCTTTACTACATAACCCTGGAGCAGAATCTTCATAGCACTATTGAAGGCGATCTTGCAGCTATTTATCCGCACCTCAATAACTCTAGCATTAACAAACTCAAACAGCTTTTGGTATTTATAGCCAAATCAGTTCCCTTCACCCCAAAATGGAATGATATTAAGAATGCATTAGAAATTGGAGATGTGCGCACGCTGAAAACCTACTTCCAGTATCTTGAGGATGCCTCGTTGATACGGACAGTAGGAAAAACAAGCCGTAAGCTGAGCCATATCGGTAACCCAGAAAAAATCTATCTAGATAATCCTAATCAGATGCGTGCATTAGCAATTGGAGAGCATAGTGCCGGCACTGAACGAGAACTGTTTTTTCTGGACCAAGTTTCATTGGCTCATGATATAGCACTTCCGGCAAAGGGCGATTTTCTTGTTGATGACCGCCTGCTTTTTGAGGTTGGAGGGCGCAAAAAATCGTTTGATCAAATAGCGGACGAAAAATATGCTTTTTTAGCTCTAGACAATATGGAAAGCGGTATTGGAGCGAAAATCCCCCTCTGGTTATTTGGTTTTCTTTACTAAGGCGAAGGATATGAAGTTCAAGCGATTTGAATAATAAAGCAACGTAAAAGGGGCCGTGTAAAAGGGGCCGTAAAAGGGGCCCACGGCCCCTTTTAGCCCCTTTTATTGCAGAAAAATTACATTTCGAAAAATGGCTTAAATCAACACCCTAGGCCGGCCCCAATGGTGCTTAATACACATAGTTTTCAACTCTCATTTACATCCTGCGCATCTTATTCTTTTTTTTGTAACAAATACTGTTAAAACATGCCTTAAATCAAAATATACGGCTCACAATAGGAACCTTGCGCCCCAGAGAAAAGGCTTTTTCAGAAACGCGCAAGCCAAAGGGTAGCTGGCGTCTTTTATATTCATTTTGGTGAATTTTTTTACACACGCCTAACACAAGCTCAAGATCAATCCCCTGCTCGCTGGCTATTTCTTCGGGTGTATGCCTCTTTACTATAAAGGCATCAACTATTGCGTCGAGGATGGGATATTCCGGAAGCGTGTCGCTATCTTTTTGATTAAAGCGAAGCTCTGCTGTTGGAGGCCTTGTTAAAACTCGCTCTGGGATTGCTTTATAGCGCTGATTGATGTAGCCGGCAACTTCAAAAACCTGGCGCTTCAACAGATCACCTAGCACACCTATTGCCCCCACAGAGTCCCCATACAGGGTTGTATAGCCCATGGCAACTTCACTTTTGTTGCCCGTATTCAAAACGATGTGGCCCTTTTTATTAGAGAGTGCCATTAAAAGCACTCCGCGGATGCGCGACTGTAAATTTTCTTCCGTTACACCAAAGTCCTCAGACTCTGGGGCTGCATCAAGTGTCTCTAAAAAGGCATTAAGTGCTGGCTCAATAGAAAGCTCTTGAATCTCGATGCCTAGGTTTTTTGCTATCTGGTAGGCATCTGTGCGGCTATCTTGACTAGTAAAGCGCGAGGGCAAAAAGAGTGCCAGCACATTTTTCTGGCCCAGGGCCTCTTTAGCCACTGCCGCTACCACGCACGAGTCAATGCCGCCTGATAGTCCGAGACAAGCCTTTGTAAAGCCTTGCTTATGAAAATAGTCTCTAACACCCATTGTAAGGGCTAAAAAGAGCTCTTGACCTCTTTCAAAACGAGGGGGCTGAATAGCCTGTGCATTTTCTGTGTCATAAAGCACTGCGTCAGCTGCAAAGCTTTTGGCCTGCAAAAAAAGTTGACCATTTGAAGAAACAACAAAACTTGAGCCATCAAAGAGCAGGCCATCTTGTGCGCCAACTTGGTTTACAAGCGCGACAGTACAATCCAATCTTTTTGCCACCTTTTTGGCAACTTCAAGGCGGTTGTTGATTTTACCAAAGCTATAGGGTGATGCAGAAATATTAACGAGCAGATCTACTTTGTTTTTTTCAAAATACTCAAGCGGGTCATCTCTGTAGCGCCCCTGCAAAAAGGAATCAAATGCCGGCCAAATATCTTCACAAATGGTGATGCCAATTTTTTTGCCACATAGCTCCCATACAATCTCAGATTTTGCCGGCTCAAAATAACGCCACTCATCAAAAACATCATACGTTGGCAGAAGACACTTATCTTGAAATCCAATTATTTGCCCATCAAATATAACACAAGCCGAGTTACAAAGGGGCTTGCCCGGAAGTTGTCCATTTTCTCGCACCGTTCCCACTATAGCCACGATGCCGTTGCAATGAGATGCTATGGTGGCTAAGGATGCTTCTATGTTCTGAACAAAGTGTTTATCTAATAAAAGATCTTCCGGATTATAGCCACATACAGCAAGCTCAGCAAAAACCACGAGATCACAGCCACTGGTTTTTGCCTCATCAATCCCCTGCAGAATCATTTTTGTGTTATGGGCAAAGTCCCCAAGTATTGGATTACACTGCGCAATATAAAGCCGCATTTACAGTCTATCTCCCCAGTCTGCTTTTTTTACCTGTTGATAACGCTCTTTGGTTTTTTTAGATACGATAGTCTCATTTATGCTGCCATCGGGCATGCAAAGCTTGAGATGCGCATGACCTGAGCGTTTTAGAGGTTGTGTCAAAATTCGTTCATAATCGCGATCTCGCATTAAATCTTTACTTGCTATGAGGTAGCAAAATTTTTCATCCTCATAGCCAAGTTCGGCACCTTTCAGCTGGCGATGCAATCTGCTTCTTGAAAGACGCACCGAAAAATGGCACCAGTCAGGCCCTACAATAGGACAAGGTTTGTTATGTGAGCAGGGAGCAAGCACAGTAAACTTCTGTTCGATAAGATACTCCCTTGCTTTCATAAGGGTATTGTAGCCATGAGGTGTGCCTGTATCTAACAATAGAATGGTTGATGAGGTGCGCTGGACCATTCCCTCTATCATCTGATCTCGATCTTCCTCATTAAGCTCTGAGAGCATATAGGATGAACAGACAAGATCAAACGTGCCAGCTTTTGGAAGCTCACGATGCCAGGCACATTTTGAAAGAGATTCCGAAAGGAATTTCTTTGCAAAATCAATAAAAGCTGGGTCATGCTCTACCATAGTAATAGCTTCGGGAGCACTACAGTACTCCAAAAGTGCCAATACACAAGTAGCTGGGCCAGAGCCTACATCTAGAACGCTCTTTGGCTCAAAAGATGGTGTAACTTCTTTTAGCCTTTTAACCACTTCGCAGCAGGCAGCATAGGTCGCCGGCATGCGGCAGGCAAGGTATGCAAGATTTTCTTGATCACTTTGCAACGTCTTGTCTTGCTGGGTACGATATCGGTTTGACAGGGCGGCATAATGACTTTTTAAACTTACGTGCTGCGTAAGCTCTTCGATTTGTAAAAAAATATTATTCATGAAAAGGTATTGACTTCGATGGGGTTGTATTGGATAATTTACGGTTTTTAACCTCAAACCATTATATGACAAATTATGACTAAAGGCCAACTCCAAATACATAGCCAGAATATTTTGCCCATCATTAAGAAATGGCTCTATTCTGAAAAAGATATTTTTGTACGTGAACTTGTTTCAAACGCCTGCGATGCCATCGCAAAGAGAGCAATCGTTGATCAAAACATCAAAGATCCCCACCGCATTGACATTCGTATCGACAAAGAGGCAAAAACTCTTACCTATTCTGACACTGGCATTGGACTTGATGCAGAAGAAGCAGAAAAATATTTAGCCCAAATCGCTTTTTCTGGTGCAGAAGAGTTTGTAAAAGCCTACCAAACAAATGATGCCTTTATTGGCCACTTCGGCCTTGGCTTTTACTCGTCATACATGGTTGCACAAAAAGTAGAAGTGCGAAGCCTTTCTTATAAAGAAAATAGCACATCTATAGTCTGGAGCTGCGATGGCTCATCAGAATATGAAATTCTACCAAGCGACCGAACACAAGTTGGCTCCGATGTGATTTTACACGTTGGTCCAGAACACGAAGAATTTTTAGACGAAAAGCATCTGTTAGATACCGTACGTCGCTTTTGTTTATTCTTGCCCTACCCTATCTACGTCAATGACAAGCTTGTAAATAGCAAAGAGCCTCTTTGGCTAAAACAGCCCTCTACCTGTACAGACCAAGAATATATCGACTTTTACAAAGAGCTTTATCCATTTGAAGAGGAGCCCCTCTTCTGGATTCACCTTAATGTCGATTACCCATTTCACGTTAAAGGTATTTTATACTTTCCACACATCCACAAGGACTTTGACTTTAACAAAAACCACATCAAGCTCTACTCAAACAGGGTTTTTGTATCAGACGACTGCAAAGATGTATTGCCAGAGTACCTTACAATACTAAAAGGCGTTATCGACAGCCCAGACATTCCACTTAACGTATCCAGAAGTCACCTACAGGTGGATAAAACTGTACGAGCACTAAGCGGACACATCTCCAAAAAGGTTGTCGACGCACTGCACACCCTTTATAAAACTGACCAAGAGCGCTTTTATCGCGTATGGGATGACTGCGAGTTTATCGTAAAGCTAGGGCTTCTTAACGACGAAAAGTTTGCCGCTAAAGCCAAAGAGTTTTTGGTATGGAAAACAACAAAGGGTGGCCACGTAACACCTGATACCGAATCTTGCTACTACTACATTACAGAAGAGCAGATGGGATCTCCATTAATAAATCTTTACGAACAAAAGGGCATTGAAATACTCATCGCAAGAATGCCTCTTGATGCTGCTGTTATGTCTCAGCTAGAGCGTGGAAATTCTGTTCGCTTTAAGAGAATAGATGCCAGCTTGCAAGATCAGCTTATTGATGCCTCCAAAGAAAATTCAGTGCTTGACCAAGATGGTAAGACAGAAGCCGGAAAAATTGCTGACTTTGTCCGTAAAAGCTTGAGCATGGAAAACCTTGAAGTAGAAGCTAAAAGCTTACACTCTGAAGAGACTGCAGGCTTTATTGTATTAGCAGAAGAAGAGCGCCGCCTTAGAGACTACCTTGCCCGTATCTCCAAAGAAAAAACGCCAAGCGCTCCAATCAAAAAAACCTTCGTTGTAAATACAAACAGCCCACTTGTCGCCTCCATATATAAGATGCAAACAAGTGCGCCAGAGCTTGCCTCGATGATGATACGTGAAGTATATGACTTGGCAGCCCTTGGGCAAAAAGAGCTTTCAGGAGAAGAAATAGGCAGCTTCCTAGCTAGAAACATGAAGCTCTTAGAAAAAGTGGCAGAATTTGCCACCAAAACACCATAACATAAAGATCCTTGATGTCTTATAAAATAATTCTATTCTTACTCTGCTGCATTTCATCTGTACATGCAGCAGATGTCCTCTACCTCACCTGGCAAAACGACCCTACGACAACCATGACTATTCAGTGGCTGTCTGATCTCAAAAGCGAAAGCGATGAGATTGAACTAAAAAAACAGAATGAAAAACCGGGTGAAAAAGAAGATCAAAAAGAGGATAAAGCACAAGAATGGAAAAAGATTCAAGGATCACATAAAGTCCTCCCCTACAATGCCCCACACCTTGTTCATACAGTTGAAGTAACAGGTCTTGCGCCCGACAGCCTCTACAGCTTTCGATTGCCTGGTGAAACAGCAGTAAACCAGTTTCGAACCATGCCAAGCGACCTTACAAAACCTGTGCAGTTTGCAGCAGGAGGCGATGCCTACCATGGTGATGGCGATTATTTCGATGATATGACTAAAAAAGTGGCCTCCATGAACCCTCGCTTTGTACTTTTAGGAGGAGACATAGCCTACAGCGTATCAGATAAAAGACGTGGCAATGACAAAATCGATCGCTGGCTTCCTTTTTTGCGCTCTTGGACAAAATATATGAAAGCACCAGATGGCTGCATAATACCAATAGTTCCCGCAATTGGTAACCACGAAGTGGTAGGATATTACGACCAGACACCAGAACAGGCCAAGTTTTTCTACGCATTCTTTGCCTGCCCAGGCCCGCAAGGCTATAAGCAACTTCTTTTTGGCAAGTATATGTCGATATGTTTACTTGACTCAAACCACACACATCCCATTGGTGGAGAACAAACCACCTGGCTACAAGATGCCCTACGAAGAAGCTACAGCTGCACCCACCGCTTTGCGCTATACCATGTACCCGCCTATCCCTCTGTTCGGCAGTATGGCATGAAAGAAAGCGCTGCCATAAGACGACACTGGGTGCCGCTTTTTGAGCGCTACAGCATGCATGGCGTCTTCGAAAACCACGAACATGCCTACAAGCGCACGCATCCTCTCATAGATGGAAGCGAACATCCTGATGGTGTCGTTTATTTTGGTGATGGATCATGGGGAGTAAAACCTCGCAAGCCAAAAAGCCCTTGGAGAACTACCTACCTTGCAAAATCTAAGTCCTGCCGGCAGTTCATCATGGTAGAGCTTACAAACGAGACACGATCCTACAAGGCCATATCCACCGAAGGCGAGGTCATTGACACCTACACGCAAAAGGTGCAACCGCCAGAAAAGTTTTAGCGAGCTCAGTGGTTCAGTGGCAATGCAACACAGAAGAAAATAACAAGATACGCATGATCCGCTATCGCGGGCAAGATATGCAGGGCACTAAAGAGAGGCAAAACCCATATATATTATCTTGCATATCTTGCCGCATTTGCGATCCTGCATATCTTGTTTAAATGGTTTACAGCCGGCAACTTGTGATATCCATTACTTTGCTAATCTGACATATCAGCCTTAGCCCCATAATAGATTTTTAATTAATGGCCGCGCTATGAGGCTCACTATATGGTTTACCGGTTTTCATGGCGTGCCACATATCATCAGAAACTGTTACAGGCCACTCTTTGAATTTTGTTCTGTATTCCGGAAATTGACTTGCCTCTACCCAGTGAAGCTTGCCGCCATCTTGCGTGACACGGTCAGGAAATCGTATGCCGTTAAGATGGTCTACCTCGTGCTGAAATACACGTGCAGCAAAGCCTGAGAGCTCACCTGATATAAAATTTCCCTGCCTATCATATGCCGTATAGTTGATTTGCGCAGCACGCACAACAATACCGCAGACTCTAGCATCAACTGAGTAGCAGCCCTCGCGCTCCTCTTCAACGTCATCTGACTTCCATGTGATTTTTGGATTGATAAAGGCCTTTAACTCCCCCAATTCCCTTTTAGCGTTAGCTCCAACATCTACCAACATAATCTGCTTGTATACACCAATCTGGGGGGCCGCCAGCCCAACCATTACTCTGGATGTTGGATCAGCTCGCTCTGCTCCGGCAATCACATACATCCTATCAATTATTGCCTGGATTTCATCTGACACAATTTTATCTTCAGCAACAGGCTCCACAGCAACACTCAATGCGGGGTTTGCCGGTTCTACAAAAATATCCATCTGGGTCTCCTCTGCAAAAACAAGGGCAGTTACACTACCAAATAAAAAAACAAGCAACCGCACATTCATAAAAAAACCTTAATCTATTGTGCCTAAACAACATCAAATCTAATTTAATGATACATAAAGAAGCAAGTTTTCTGCTATTTTTTATCAGGCAAAGGTTCAAAAGGAATAGTACATGCAGCCCATAAATACTAGTTTTCGAGGGGACGATAAAGAAAAACAGCCAAAGCTAGCATCTGCACGTGAATGTTCAAAGAATCGCCAACTACTCACCCCTCAGCTCACAAGACTCAATACAGATCCTCTTGGCAATTTAACAACTCACATGAATCAGTTGGCAATACCTCCCGACTCCCCTTCACCAAAATCATCCCCTAAAGTAACCTCTCGAAGCTCTTATTCATCACGAAGAGGAAGCCTACTTGCTGGATTATTATCTCCCAGAATATCCCTTAAGGAAAAAAGAGCCAACGCAGCCCTTCAGAGTGAGCCTCCAGAAAAAGGGTATGACGAACATATAGAAAAATTACTACACATTCTAGAGGGGCAAGGCGCAGAAGGCAATAGGCTTACCGGAACTCTATTTAAAGAATTTGCCACTCTTGTCGAAGGCATCCCAAAAGAAAAAACAAACTTTGTTAAGCCACTTGAAAGTGCTGCCTGCGATCTTTGGCGCGCAGCCTCAAAGCTTTGCATAATGACGCAAAGTGGAATCTCCTTACATAAAATCGTAGACAAACACCCTCACGCCGATCTCGAGAGTGTAGCAGAAGACATTGCCGACCTAAACAATAGATTTTTACATTTACTTTCATGCTTTCTTAAAAACCGAGACGAGTCAGTAACACTTCCTAAACGTGTTGAGTGGCAAAATGTTGATGACGTTGCTAAATGGGTAAGGAACTCTCTAGATTTAAACTCTTCGTCGCCTCTTACTCGATTTATCAGGTCCTGTAGCCAAGACCGCTATTCAGGATCTATTATGAGGGAGTTACTTATCAATACCTACGGATTGCTTCCAATTGATCCAGTACCAATACTGGCCAAAGCCCAATCCAAAAACCTTACCATCACGCGCACCTTTCACGAGCAGGGCTCCAATATAGAAAGCCTCGAGATTCCAATAAGTATTCTAGAAAGAAAAACAGAGAAACCGCTTGGCCGAATACGCTGGCTGCTGCAGTTTACGTATGATACAGAGTGTCATCTTACAAAGATTCAGACCCATGCCTTTTTGGAAAAGTGACATGAGGCTCTCATGTCACTTTTAGAGATATCCGCAAGGAAGTTATTCTTTGCGATCTTCATCAGCAGAAGATCCAGCTTGCACTTCATTGATTGCAGCTTTAAGAAATTCAAGTTCAGAAGTTGCTGAGCGCACAACAACGGTATCTTCTTTAATTTTTGCAATCACCCCAACAAGGCCCATGCAAATTACGCGATCGCCCTTTTTCATGGAGCTACGTAGCGTATCTAACGCTTTACGGCGCTTTTGCTCTGGTCTCCATAAAATAAAGTAGAAAAAAGCAAGGGCAATACCAACCATTACTAGTGTCTGTGTAAGACCTTGATCAGGTGATACCGGCGCTGCGTCATCTGCTGAAAGATGCATCATTTGTCCTAAAAAGAGGCTCACGATATAGGAGGCCTTCTTCATCATAGTCTTATTCCTCTCACTTAAGGGTTTAGGGGGCAGTATCACATACTTTATGATAAAAAGCCACTACCGCTTCAAGATCACAATATTCTCAACATGGATAGTCTGGGCAAACTGATCTATAGGCTGAATGGCCGCAAGGACATATCCAGCTAAGACAAGCTCTTGTACATCTATTTTTTGTGTTTTTGGATTACATGACACGTAGACAATAGTGGCTGGAGATAGCGCCACAATATGCTCTATAGCCTGCTTGCCAAGGCCCGTTCTTGGTGGATCTACAATCACAACGTCGGCACGCGGCAGGCTTTTGTCAGCTAAAGCTTTTGCGACATCGGCTTTGATCATACGGAAGTTTGTGATGTTTAATTTATCGCTATTTACCTTAGCGTCATAGGCGCTATCGGCAGAAAGCTCAATGGCTATAACCTCTTTTACAAGGTGGGCCGCGCACATGCCAAATATCCCAATACCTGCATATAAATCATACAAAACCATATCTGGCTTAAGCTCAGCAAGTGCCAAGGCTCTTTCGTAGATGCGGCTTGCCTGGCGCGAATTAGGCTGAAAAAATGAACTAGGGCTCAAAGTAAATTCAAGCACTTTTGATCCAATCTCTTTGGAGTCAAGAGTTATACGCTCTCGAAAGCTATCAGGCCCCGAAAGAAGCATTTCAAAAAACTGTGTTTCCCTTCCCTTATGTGTCTGTTGGATGCGTATAATGCAGGACAAGGTAGCCCCAGGTTCACTTGGCGTTGCATACTGGGCACACACCTTTGCAAACTGATCAAGATCTGTTTGCTTCATCGGGTAATCAGGGTTGCCCGAAACAGTCAAAATGACTACACGATCACCTGTTGTATGCGCCTCTCTCATAGTTAGATATCGAAGCTGCCCGCTATTTTTTGGAGGATAGTGAGCCTGCAATGTGCTTTGTTGCCACCATGCATAGCAGCCTTGGAGTGTTTCACTTACCCAAGGGTTCACAAGATGACACTCTTCAAGATTGAATACCCTGCCTTTGGAACATCTCATGATAAGTCCCAAATACTTCTCTTGGCTCAAGTCTTGAGAAAAAGTAAATTCCATCTTGTTGCGGTAGTGCCATGCCGATGGGCAGGCAATAATTGGATAAAAAATAGATTTTTCAGTCAGCAATTCTGAAAAAAGAGTTTTCAGCATCTCTTCTTTCATGGCAAGTTGCTTTTCGTAGGGCAAATGCTGCCACGTGCAACCGCCACAAACATCAAAATGTTTACACTTTACTGGAATGCGATCGGGTGATGGCTGCTTTACTTCTAAAACTTTGCCCAGCAACCCTTGTGTCTTTTTACTTCTGCAACGGGCAATATCGCAGAGTACAGTTTCGCCTGGCAGAGAATTTGGAATGCAAACACTGCGAATAGTGCCATCTTGGCGATGCCACGAAGCTACACCCCAACCTTGGGGATTCAGCTCATCTACGTACAATTCAATCGTATTCATATAAATAAAAAAAGGGGAAAAAAATTTTCCCCCTCATTGTATCTTAAAGTAACAAAAAATGATTAGGCTTTCTTAACAGGCAGTTTTGCCGTAGGACGCTTCATCATCATAGGTTTTTTAGCCGGGCGAGCTTTAGCTTTAGCTTGTGGCTTTGCTTTAGCTTGTGGCTTAGCTTTGGCTTGAGGCTTAGCTTGTGGCTTTGCTTTGGCTTGTGGCTTTGCTTTCGCTTGCGGTTTTGCCTTTGCAGCTTTAGCTTTAGCTTTGGCTGGGGCTTTTTTATTTGATTGCTTTTTAGAACCACCCTGCTTTTCTGCAGTAATAGATTCCTTTCGATAGTTTTTCGCAATTTTCTCGAGCCTAATAGTGCCCGTTCGAACTCTTTGAGAAGCAGCCTTGTTGCCACCTACTGATTTTTCCAGATCAACTGAAATTCCAGCAAGTAGTTCACGCATACGCTTTACAGTATCATTAAGTCCCATAAAGATTTTTCCTCCGTTTAAACGTTATGGACAGTTACTGTACTTACCCAACCCGCACTATATTGTGCAAGACATTTCTCATAATTGTTAATTTTTTTTCCCAACAATAGCGTATCGAACCCTTTACAAAAGCCAGCCGTTAGGCTATTGTAATGGCATATTTTGGTGTTCCCATGCTCCCCTTGCGGTTTTTATTAGCTTCCCTCTTTTTTCTTAGCTCACAATGCCCTAAACTGGCTGCTGAAAGCCCCAACTTTGGACACAAATCTCCCCCCTCTTCGTCCAAAGCCCTAAGCCTTGCACGCACAGCTCAAAGCGAACTCAATAAGAGCGCCAGTAACGGGGTGCCACAAGCTATATCTATACTAAAAGAACTTACAGAAGATCACTCCTTTCGCAGATTGCACACCGGCGATAAAATAAAAATTTACACCATGCTTTTAGACGCTTACGGCCGCTCAGCAAACTATGAAGAGCAACAAGCACTACTTGCCCAGCTACTAAAAGATAAAGCCTTCAAGAGCCACTGGATAAGCCTAAGGGCCAATCTTGGAGCTTCCTATTTAGCACAAGAACAACTTCCTTCGGCATCCAAAGTCTTAAAAGCCCTTTTGCGAACGCCAAAACGGAGACTTTCAACTCAAGAGGCCACCACAGTTGCTTCCCTCCATACAAAAATTGAACAGTACACCGAAAGAAAACTCAAATTAGCACAAACCCTCTACGACCAAAAAGCCTACGCCAAAGCCGCCCCCCTCTACCAGCACCTCCTTGACGCAGCCTATGATCATGGATTTCCTCAATCTTTTTCAAAACAAGATTTTAACAGATTTCTAGATACACTCTCTCTTCGCCTCGCCTCTTGCTACTACCTTAGCGCAAACTATGAACAGGCGCTAAAAATCTTATCAAATCACAACTCAAACAACCCCTCAAGCTGCATTCTGCGTGGTCTAACAGAAAAAAAACTACAGAGATATGCAGCTGCAGTTATATCCTTTGAAAAAGCCCCCTCCACAAATGATGGGGCACTGTTAGAAGCCTGTATTTGCGCGTACAAAGCCCCCGATATTCAGTATGAAAAAACACTAACACTTTGCGATCGGTTTTTACAAACCCACCCTGAAAGCCCATTTTTTTTTGAGGCTCTCCTTCAAAAAGCCATTATGCTTTGGCAAATGAATAATCATCAGGATGCCCTAAAAGCATTTTCTGAACTTGATTCAACCTTCCCAAATTCTAAACAACGAGACAAAGTTCTTTTTTATACAGGCCTCACATTGAATAGCCTGGGACTTGACTCTCACGCACAATTTCTAGAAGTGTGCACGAACTTTCCGAAATCTAGCTATGCAGCCGAAAGCTACTACCGCCTTTTTTCCGAAGAGCAGTATGAATCAGGCGACGTTCAAGCTATTGGCCACCTTAAAAAAATGGCCAATTCCTATGCACACACGCCCTATGGTATTTTAGCTGCATTTTTTATAGCCGCTACAGATCGCGAAGCATGCCCCCAAAAAGGCCTCTCAGAGGCGCAAACAAAAACCCTTTACGAAATTATTGAAGCTCTTGATGAAGCTATTTATGATGGCATTCAAATAGCACCCTCGATGCCACCTAAAATGCGCTCCGCTTTTTACACGCACATTGCAAAAGCCGAATATGAAAAAATTCAGTGCCATTTTACCTTAGCAAACTTCAAAGAAGTACTATCTGGATGCGACACAATTAAAAAAACAATCAGCCACGTAGCCCCCGGCCAGAAAGCCCACCTCCTTTGGCAAAATGCGTCATTTTTAAAGTCTAGGACCCTCTTGCTTCAAGGAAATGAGCGTCAAGCTCGAGAAGAACTTACCAATCTGTTAGACTATGCAACACATAGCAACTATGAGAAAAGCGAACCTGTTGTTTTGGCATTACTCGAGCTTGCCTCAGCTCACGCAAGAGCCGGAGATCAAGAAAAAGCCTTTACGCTTCTCAACAAAGCACAAGCTTTACAAATAGATGAAAAAAACGGAGAGCTTTTACTTGAAATTCTCATAGCGAAAAGTCAACTGCACCACAAGATGGGCGAGTTAGATAAAGCCATGATGCTCTTATCATCAGTTATCAATGAAGAGAGCGCCTCTAGCTTGCGTATTCAAGCAATGTTTCTGAGAGCTGAGGTCTATGAGCGCAAAGGAAGACGTGATTTAGCCTTCAGACAGTTGCAAACGTGTGCAAAAAAAGGTGGCGAATGGGGTCTGCAAGCCGAAAAAAAATTAGAGGAAAATTATGGATACGAATAGTTTATGGACACTTCTACAAGAAGCTGGCATATGGCTAGCTCAGGTAAACCTGGTGCTCGTAATAATTATATTCTGCTCAATTTTAGCAGCGGGAGTATTTTTCGAACGGGTACTTTACTTTAAAAAAATTGACATCGACACTACCGCCTTACTTTTTAGCCTGCGCCAGGAAATTCTCAATGGGAATATCGTAGAGGCTATGAATATCTGCGAAAATACAGGGGGTGCTATTGCAAACATCGTAAAAGCTGGCCTTTGCAAACACAACCGCCCTACAGAATATGTGGAAAATGCAATGGAGCTTCGTGGACTTATCGAAATAGCCAAAATGGAAAAGAATGCTCGAATGCTCTCAATCATAGCTCACATTACCCCATTAATAGGCCTACTTGGAACAGTAATCGGCTTTATTAAAGCCTTTGGTGAAATGCGAGTTTCTAGCCTCGTAGAAATTTCGGCAACACAAATTGGAGAGGCCATGGAATATGCACTCGTTACAACCGCCGCAGGGCTTGTTGTTGCGATTCCAGCAGTTATTGGGTATAACTACCTCATTAGCCGCATAGAAGGCATGACAGTAGAAATGCAGGCAACCGCCGCGGAAGTCGTGGACCTTCTAGAAACTAGCAGCGAAGAGTAATATATGCGCTTTCAGCCACGCCTTAAACCATGCCACAACCTAATAGATCTAACCCCTCTCGTAGATGTTATATTTTTACTTTTAATATTTTTTCTTGTTACATCAGAAATTTTACCTCTCAAATCACTGCTTATCGAAACCCCACAACTTACCTGTGATCAACCTGCAAAAATTGCACAACTTATTGTGATAATGGACAAAGACCACGTTATCTACCTAGGATCAAAAAAAGAAATCATTGACATGGCTTCAGTAAAAGAGCGACTAAAAGAGCTAATCTCTGCAATGAAAGAACATCACCCCGAAAGCTCACCAACAATAGTATTAAGCATAGACAAACGCGTTGACTACGGCCAATTTTTGCGCCTTTTCTCACAGGTACAAGAATGCTCATCACGCATCCGTCTTTCCTTTAAGCCAAAGGTATAAGTGTTATGCTTAGGCTGGAACGCTCGCAAAAAAAAGCACCATTAGCCATTCAGCTTCCAAAGCGCTCCTCGTTTCTTGATAAAGCGTTACTTCAAGCGCTTGTGTACTCTTTTATTTTTCATCTTGTACTCTTTGGTACATTTAAAATACGCCTCAACGACTACCAAGAACAACTCCCTCAGATGCTTCCACTAAACGTCGCAATTGATACCGAAAAAAATGAAGGGCTACGATTTGAAACTGAAGTTGTAGATATCGATCAGCTAGACAGAAGCTTATTTTTTATTTCCAATCTCGATGAGGATGAATATAAAGCCATGACACTGGCTCTTTCTGATCAGCACTCAATAGCTGCCTTTAGCAATCAAACCATCCACGAAATGACCCCAACCCTTACCTGGGCACCGAGGATGTACCCGCTTAAGCTTAAGCTCTCATCTAAGCTTAAAGCACTTACCCTTTTAGAAGATGGTTCTAGCCTTTTTCGTGATCGAGGACTTAATGAAAGCCTCGACCGGTTTGTCCTTGCCGACAAACACCTACCAACCGAATACAAAGTAACGGTAGATGGCACTACAGGACTTATCATGAGCGCAGAAAGAAAAAATGTCCTTTTAGATAAAAGACTTCAAGCCTGCGCTGATGCTGTAATCAACAATATTTGCTTTAAGCCCTTTTCAGAAAAAAGCGCAACTGGCAGCATAACGTTAGTTTTTTGCTGCACAGGAGATGAGATACAAGGCCTTATGCATGATTGACATTGCCCCCGAGACAGCTTGCATTCTCTATTTAGCTATTGGCCTTTCTGTGGTTATTGGAATATGGCTTGCCACAAGAAAAAAGGAAGCTGCCCCCTTTACACTAAAACATCAAACCTGTGAATTCTGCTACTACCAGTACATAGAAGATACGCAAAAAAAAATTTCACGCTGCCCCCAGTGCCAGCTTTTATCAAAAAAATAACAATACACCCAGCGATGTAGATACATTCATTGCAATGACATTCGCAATTATTGCAACAAACAAATAAACGTGTTATTATAATGCAAACATAATAATAGGACTAATATGAATGCTATATCAGAAATCAACAAAGCGTGCACAATTACAGAAACTGGGTTTAATATAGCCGGGTCAATACCCTACGTTGCTATTGCAAGTGGCGCTATCCGATGCAAACTTGGCATCATCCAAATGGTTGCTGCAAGCGCCATCTCTTTAGGGTCTATTGTCTATCAAGCAATCGAGCAACTTCGCTCTCGTCCTAACGCACAAACACTCCTTTCACTTAAAAAAGTTGAGCGTTATTCAAACCAACACATAATTCACGGTGCATTAAATGCAATTCGTGGCTTTTATGAAGCTGCCTGTGCAATTGGTACTTTTGGCATTTTGAACGTGGCAATATTCTTACCCTACAACCTCTCAAGAACACCCGAATTTTCACCCGTTAAAGAATACAGAGAACCAAGCAGCCCACAAATTTACGTATTCTAGAACTAGAGCTTGTTACTATTTCTTTGCAGCAGCTTTGGCTATGCGCTCTTTCAGCTCTACAAGAAGATCAGGATCCTTTTTAGGGCTTGCAAGAAGCTCTTTTTCTGCCGCTTGAAGGCAAAGAAGAGACTCTTCAAAATCACGCAGCGTCTCAAAACAGTTTGCCATATGAATATGTGGCCAAATACCACCAGGCTGGCAGGTTTGAGCCATCTCATAAGCATTAAGAGACTGGTTTACATTGCCTAACTGAAATGCTGCATGGCCAAGGCCAAGCCAAAAGGCATACTGAGCATAATCTACAGTGGTCAAAAAGAAAAAAGCCGCCTCCGACTCAGGATAGTGCTCTGCTTCAAAGAGCCATTTTGCTCCACGATACAGAAGATCCATACTTGTTTCATCAAGGCCAAGTAAACTCTTCCACGATGTCCCTTGCATAACCTGTGTACAAAGATCTTTTGCAATAGCAACACTTTCAAACCGAGAAAATGCTATATTCACATTTTCTTTTAGATCTTCGAGGTTAATTGTCGTATCTGTACGAGCAAGGTCTTGCACTGCCTTGATACAATAATTAAACCCATCTCGAATACGAGTTTTAGCAAGCAGCATACACTGACTTAGCTCACGCTCTATTCTGCCTGACTGAAGCTCTAAATTTTGCAAGGGATCATCTGGGGAGTGAGCACCTTGGGCAAGCACCTGCGCAATCGCACCAAGGTCTTTTGCTATATCTCTCTCAAGAGTTTCTGCTACATCGTTAGTAAAAGACACGGCACCTACCTAGTACAGTCACTACAGCCTCAAGATAACAGCGCAACCAGCCAGCGGCACCCGTTGCCTTGACTACATTTTGCTGCACTTCTTGGGTCTTTGGTAAATTTTCTGGCAAGCTTTTCATGTCCCAAGTGCGATTACTACCTCCTGAGCTAGGAAATGCATTTGCTGTCGGTCCTATAGGGGGAATCTTATCTGCCATACACTACACCTTATCATATTGGGAGCGCGCCCATTTAAATAAAAAAGGATTTAGCGAAATCGAAACCAATGCGCAAGCTACAAGCACATCGTACCCCAAGTCAGGCAGCAACTGGAAGCGATTTGCCTCTTCCGCTAATATAAAAGAAAACTCGCCGATTTGCGCAAGCCCCACAGCTACTGTGAGAGCCTCTGTTCGGCTACGACCAAGCCCTTTTGCAAGTACATACGCCGCCAAGGGTTTTGCAATCAAGATAATTGACAAAGTTAGTATAAAAAGAAGGAAATTTTCGTATATAGCATTGAGATTAAAGAGCATACCCATAGAAAGAAAGAAGAGCACTATAAAGGCCTCTTTTATCGGGCGCGTATTTTCCGTAACCTGGTGACGCACATCGGTTTGGCCAATAATAATCCCTGCTAAAAACGCCCCAATAACAATAGACATTCCAAAGCCAAAGTTTGCTATCTCAGCAAAGACAAAGGCAAGAGCAAGAACAGATATAGTAAAAAGCTCCTGAACCCCAGTTTTTACAACCTTCTCAAGTATATGCCGCGCCGCCCACTTACCAACCGTAAACAGTAAAACAAGCAAAAGTAGAAATTTCCCTAGTACAATGGCAACAAACTGCACAACGTTTGCTACAGCAAGATCTTGGCCTGTAGATGCAAGTGCCAATGTTGGTAATAAAAGCAAAAGCACTACCGTGATAAGATCTTCCAATACAAGCCAGCCAACACAAAGATGCCCTTGCGGCGTTTGAAGAAGCTTATTATCGGTAAGGCCTCGTATAAGAACAACGGTACTTGCTACTGCAATTGAAAAGCCAAAAATAATCCCCGACTGAATAGATTGCCCACTAGATATAAAAAGCAATGTGCCAAGAACAGTTGCGACAGCTGTCTGAAAAATTGCCCCAGCGATAGCCACATTTTTTACTTTTAGAAGATCCTTCCAAGTAAAATGAAGCCCCACGCTAAACATCATTAAAATAACGCCAACTTCTGCAAGCTGTTCGGCAATTTTTAGATCAGCGACATAACCTGGAGAATAAGGACCAATGAGATACCCACCAATAATATATCCAAGGATAGCTGGCAAGTGAAGCCGGTGTGCAATGTAGCCAAAGAAGCTCGCGCTTGCAAAGCCTACCGTAAGAAGCAAAATAAGTTGTATATTGATGTGTTCTATAACCATATATCGTAGCAAGTGTCTTTAAAACACTTGCTACTACATATTGCTACTTTTTAGCAAGAGCCTGTGCAGCCTTTTCGCGCTGAAGTCGAATATCTGCTCGGATAGATCCATCAGCATCTATACGGCTAAGCTCAGCCAAAACTTTCTCACTGGCAAGTTTTTTTGTCTCAAGAAGCTCCATCACCTGGATACTTGCCCGACCCACATCGATCTGACGGTCGGTGTGGCCAGATTCTGCATACCCAACAATTGTCTCTTCATGAGTAAGAAGCCCAAGTTCTATCAACCGCTCAAAAAGAAGTTCATTTCGGGTAGCCTCTGCGAATTTTGCTACCCCACCGGTTTGATCTATACACTCACGAAGTGGCCCCACACAATCATCCGGACGTGGATGGACAAATAGTACCATGGAATAGCGCTCAAGATCTGCACCTTGCGGGGGAACAACCCGATGCTTTGCACTTTTAAACATGCCATTGCTCATACTTTCCATCATATCACCGATATTGATGATAAAGGTATCTTCATCGCCTTCTGCCGGCATGCCAACATTAATCCATTGACCATTTTTTTCCACTTCAAGCCCATCGGCCGATGCTCTTGGCAAGATAGTAAAAAGGTCGATATCAGTATGCTCAGCTGCCCATGTTGTGCCAGCTGGAGGGTTTGCATAATAATGCAAGGTGCGAAGCAACAGCTCGCCATCTTTTGTCATTTTAGAAAAAACGTTCTTATCGAAAAGCCCTAAAGCCTCTGCCATAGCCTCTTGCAAGGGTACAGCATATTTTTCTAAAGCGGTAAATAGTGACGTTGTAGCCTCTTTAAACTTAAGATCGGTTGGCCATCGGTTTGGATAAGCATTAGGTTCACGTGCGATATGGCAAAACTCTTTGATATCAACAGATCCGCTGCCCTTGGCTTTTTCTCCAGGGCAGTAACCCCTTTGGCCATCATCTGCAGCCCGTGACTTCATTTTTTCTTCTAAGGGAAGAGAAAAAAACTCCTCAGACGCTTTGTATCCGGCATCTATTATTTTCTGATCTAATCCGGGATTACGAACACGGACAAAACCATAGCTACTAAAGGCCTCTTTCATCCCGGCAATAAATCGCCCTCGCGTAAGTGGAGAATCAAGATCTTTCATATCTATTACAGGAATCTGCGCTCCGACAGCCGCAGCATCACCCGCTAGTGCCTGTGCTTGATCTGTCTGAGTCGTAGCGACTTCTTTGGGGCCTGTTTTATATAATGCATGAGCTGCATCAAATCTAGTACCTAGTGGCTGCATTGGCTTACCTCGTATGATATAAGTGGTGTTGCTAATTTTTTATTTTCTAGTTCACATATGTCTTTTGACGCCAACGTTACTAACACACTTTGATTAAAGCCGCAAGCTAAGTGGTCACTTGATGCTCTTTGGATATCTGATGCAGTTGCTGCAAGCAGCTTAGTACGAAAGGCTTTTCTCTTATCACTGCCTCTGGCCTCACAAAAAAGCTGATAGCCCAAAAATGCCCCTTTGGCTGGATGTAAAGGCGCATCAAGTTTTTGAAGTATGCCCATTTTTGCCTTTTGTACATCTGTCTCGCTAAAGTTGCCCGCACACAAAAGATCAATCGCTTCACAAAAGGCTTCATTGGATGAAGCTATACTTGGATCGCGATAGGTTTTAAAAGAAAAATTTCCTGTAGCTGGATCGTAGCTTGCGCCTGCACCATAAGCACCTCCCTGCTCACGAATACGTGTATGCAAAAATTTGGTGCTTACAAGCTCTGCTGCCAAAAGCAAGTAGGCACTATCTTCATGGTTGTAGGATATCGTACGAAAGCCTCTAGCATTAAAAGCAACAGGCGAGGCTATGTGGTAGGCCACCGCTACAGGCTCACGTAGGGTATAATCTGGTTTCCAGGGTACATCTTGCGTTATTAGCAAAGATGAAAGCGCACCAAACTGCTTTTTATAAAAGGTCTCATACGCATCTTTGTCACACGCCAAGACGAGGTGCGCTCTTTGTTGTGGCAAGATATGCTTTTGCAGGTTTTGAAGGTCTACAATAAGAGCATCAAGAGTTGAATCAAGATTTTGTATTACCTCGATAATCTTTGCACAGTATTCAAGCCCCTCAAGGTTGTTTATAACATGGTTTTCTACAGAGTGAAAAGCAAGTGTTTTGGCTGTAGCAAAATCAAGGGCACTATGTTTAAGAGCCACCTCTACATCACTTGCATGCTTAATAAGAAGCTGCCGTATTCTTTGCCTATCTGAAAAGTCACCCCCTACTACCATATCGGCCATAAGATCAAAAAGTACACAAGCTTTACGATCAAGTGCTTTTCCTGAAATCCTAAGGGCAGGATATACCCCATTTTCAGACTTGCGCATGACAACATCAGCCCCAATGCCCCCTGTATGGTCACTTACAAAGTTTAGATTATCAAGATAGCCTCTTGTCTTTGTGCCAAGCTGTGGCAAAAGGTGTGTATATAGGCCTAGCTGCCATAGCTTCTCTTCTGCTATTTGTGGCAAAGCAAACTCTAAAGCTGCATAGGTTATATGATTTGTAAATACTGGATGATGAAAGAGGTCAAGCGATCCCAAAGTCTGCTGGGTTAAAGGAAATTCAGGAACCTCTTTTGAAAGTGCCTCTAGTCCTATAGCAGGAAGACAGTCGGGTAAATCATCCGATGCGCGCAAGGTAGAAGAGAGTAAAAGAATATCCTCGATATCTTTTTGCGTGAGGGCCTCTCGAATCTGTACGAGTCTTTGATTTTCTTGCTCCTGCTCATTTTTGGCTAGCTCAGCATCTGGCTTTAACACCACACAAACCCTATGAGGGTTATCTAGAAGGTGTTTTTGTATGATAGAGCTGAAATATTGAGGATTTTTTTCCAGCTTATCTCTTATATTGCCCAGCTGCTTACGAAGTGTAAGTCCAGCAACTGCTGAGCCCCTATTAAGCTTAGCAATAGCGCAAGAGTGTAAAAGAGAAAAACCAACGGGACCTTTACCCTTTTTTAGCTCACTCTCTTCTAGCTCAACCTGAACAATTGTTCTTTCTACTAGTTCACCAGAAAGCCCCTCTTGTACAATGCGAGTAAGTGTTGTTTGAACAAGAGCTTCTATCTCTTTTGCTTTTTCGGGCCTACACCCTTCAAAATAAAGCATAAAAGGAATTTGCCGCTTATTTGCATCTACACCAGAATCCACACCCTTACAAAGCCCTGATGCTAACAAATGCTGCTTTAATGGCGCAGAATCTGATCCCATGAGGATATGATCAAGCACCCTGAGCGCAAGTACTTCATCATGATTTTCTTGCATTGTTGTAAGCCAGCTAATGCCAACAATAGCCCCCTCTTCTTGAGCCTCTTCTGTAGGATAAGAAAGCTCACTGTAGCGAGGAGCCGTAAAGAGCGGCTGCAATGGATTCTCAGAAGCCGGATCCTTTTTATTTTGATTAAGACATACGTGTTCAACTAAGAAATCAAGATGCTTTTCTAGAGGCAGGTTACCATAGAAGAAAATAAGAGAGTTGCCAGGGTAGTAGTGATCTTTGTGAAATTGCACGAATTCTTCATGAGTAAGCTCAGGGATTATCTTAGGGTCACCACCAGAAAAAACATCTCCCATAGCATCTGGAAATAGCGCCTCGGTAGTAGCTTTAATCATACGCACATGAGGCGATGTAAGAGAGCCCTTCATTTCGTTGTATACAACGCCCTTATAGACAAGTGGTGAGCTAGGATCATCAAATTGTTCAAATTCAAGACGATGGCCTTCTTGAGCAAAGCTAGATTTTTTGAGTAATGGATGAAAGACAGCGTCTGAATAGACATCGAGTAGGTTATAAAAATCCTCAGGTGACTCCGAGGATGCAGGATAAGCGGTATAATCAGGTCCCGTTAGCGCATTCATAAATGTTGCAAGACTTCGCTTGTTCATATGAAAAAAAACATTTTTAATAGGGAATTTTTCAGACCCCTGAAAGACACTATGTTCTAGTACATGCGCGACTCCATTTGACTTTGTGGGATGCGTGCGAAAACAGATGGCAAAGAAATTTTCAGGATCATCATTTTGCACATGCACTACCTGCATGCCACTTTGGGTGTGCTTTAATTCGACAAGTTTACAGTGCGCATCTGGAAGATCATAAGAGTTTGTGACAACAAAACCACGATACTCTTTTTTAGATGTCGCTTGAAGAAGAAAAAATGTTCCCAACAAAAGCAGTACTGATAGACCTACTATTTTTTTCATAGAAACCCTCCAAAGGTATGCGAGAAGTATACAAGGAGTAGCTGGAAAAATCTGCAATTTTTTGTTCTTGAATTATATAGCCAAGAGATTGTAAATAAAAAGTTTAAGAAACGAGGGGTTATGACACAATTACCAGAATATTCAGGATTTTGGAGACGATTTTGGGCAGGTGCAATCGATGCAATCGTTTTGGCAAATGCCTCATTAATGATAGATTTTCTTGTGCTATTCCCCTTTGAGCTTACGGTATTGGCAAAGTTCATTATAAGCCTGCTCTACTTTGGTGTAATGGAAAGCTCTGGGCTGCAAGCAACATGTGGCATGATGCTGCTGAAAATTAAAATCACAGATGACACTGGAAATAAAATAAATTTTTGGAGAGCCTGTGGACGGGAACTTGCCTGCTTAATTTCGGCACTTACTTTAGGCATTGGCTACATCATGATTGCATTTACAAAGAAAAAGCAAGCCCTTCACGACATGATTGCAGAAACTGTTGTTATACGTGACATATAAAAAGACCAACTTAAGCTTTTGTGCAGTCCTTGCAAGCGGCAAGATACGCAAGATAAAACTAAGAATGAGCCAATAAGACGCGATGAGATAAATTTTATCCCATATTTTTATCGTTCTTATCGTTATACCGTTTTTGAGAAATACATATTGGGGTCAAATATTGGGGTCAGACCTGGGCTGTCAACTATTTGGAAATTTTAAAATACTATAACTTTTAAACTTGCTTCTATAAGTATTCCATCAAGAGCTTTGAATATTTAACGATAACACCATCCTGATAACCAGCTAGCTAGCTCTGATTTT
>JBGSSB010000080.1:0-3885 GCA_041737255.1 Chlamydiales bacterium
TTTCGAAAGTTTGTACATGATCTTTATCTGTGAAATTGACATACTCTTTCATGAGTTACCCTCTGTTATTTGTTTTTTGACGAAAACCTTACTGAGGGTACACTCTTTTTATTTCAAACACAACTTCTGATCATATCTCCAATACAGGTCTATCCAATCATAATAAACTAAAGGGCGTGAGATCCTATGGAGCTTTAGAAGGCATTATGGCTCGAATTAAAGGGGTAGGTGTTTCAATTAAGCTTTTAGATCCTAATACAAATAAAATGAAAAGCGTTGTTGTAAACAAGCAAAGCCTTGAAGATTATATGAAGAGAAATGGCGTTGCAAGCTTTCAGATAGATGGCCACAAATCTAACGAACTTGCATCCCAGATAAACACAATGCTTTCAGGGATGAAAGGACAAATCCAAGAGCGTACACAGAAAAGAGAGACAAGTAAAATGCACGCACCGTCTATCAAGGCAATCGTTTATTCACAAGATGGAATTCACGCTACCCCTGATGAAATGAAGAAATTTTTCACCTCTTTAAACAAAGCGGGTGTACAGGTAAGTAGTGAAATACAAAAGCGCACACTTGAAAGATCCACTGTAGATGGCCTTATATCACTTTCACAAGCAGATGTTGACCAATTAAAGGGCCCTGCATCTGAACTTCTTAAGAAGATGCCTGATGTTGCACATGACGTTGATGAATCTACCCAAGGAGCTGTTAAACCCGCTACGCTAGATGAGATTAAAAAATTTAAATTTATTGGAAATAAAGCAGAACAGATGATTGACCAGCTCTCAGAAAAGACCCCAGCAATGAAAGGGATAGTTGATGGTGCCCTTCAAAACAAACAAAATGCACAAGCACTCTTGAAAAAAATTATACCTGGTTTAAAAGATAAAAAGACCGTAGCTGATAACCTAGGTGTTCTAAAAGATTTAAAAAATCAAGACGCTAGGGACATTTTTAATAAACTAATCGTAGTCGCTGGATGGGATCAGAAGCAGTAAAAATAAAAGGCCCGGTAAATTCAGGGTATTCTTACTGATTAACCTAAACCGTTATGGAGACTTTAGCCTCCATAACGGTTTTTTCTTTAAAGCATCACCGCAAAGGCAAGATCTAATAAGACTTAGCAAAGATAGCATCAAGCGTTGCAGGGCGACCTGTCAGAATGCAGGTTCCTTGCGTGCCTGACTGCTCTAAAGGCAGACAGCGTATGCTGATTTTAAGCTCAGCAAGCTGCGCTTCTGTTGCAGCATCACCACACCACTTGGCAACTACAAAGCCGCCGTGAATTTCGGGCTTGTCGCTATTTTTTGGGGTAAAAAAGGCTTTTAGCTCATCGAAGGTGGTGATGTCAGTGCGAGTATGAGCGCGCTGGTTGTCAAGTGCTTGGCTATAGTAGCCTTGCTGCATTTCAGCTAAGATGGTGGCAATTTGCGGGGCTAGATCTTGCGTTGAAAAGGCTGTTTTTTGCGATGGTGCCATATCTCGGCGAGCTACCATGCAGGCACTAGAGTCAACATCACGTGGGCCAACTTCGATGCGAAGCGGCACGCCTTTTTTGATCCATTCCCAGTTTTTTTCACCGCCACGAAGGTCGCGGCTATCTATATGGCAGGTTATCGGCCGGCCAGCAAAGGTGTGAGCTGCTAGCTCTTCTTTAAGCTTTTCAGCGTAGGCTAACACTTCGGCCGCACGCTCTGGCTTGTTGAGGATTGGTATGATGACAGCGTGGTATGGGGCAACTCTTGGCGGCAGGCGTAGGCCGTCGTCATCTGAGTGGGTCATGATAAGCGCACCAATAAGGCGCGTTGTTATACCCCAAGAGGTAGTATAGCCGTAGTCAAGGCCGCCATCTTTGGTGTCAAAGCGTATGTTAAAGGCTTTTGAAAAGTTTTGACCAAGGTAGTGAGAAGTTCCTGCCTGAAGGGCTTTTCTGTCTTGCATCATAGCTTCTATAGTGTAGGTATTTACAGCACCAGGAAAACGCTCCCCTTCACTTTTTTCACCAAGAATCACTGGTATCGCTAGGTGCTCTTCGGCAATTTCGCGGTATACCTCTAGCATGCGCTTTGTTTCTTCTATAGCTTCCGCTTCGTTTGCGTGTACCGTGTGGCCTTCTTGCCACAAAAATTCAGCCGTTCGCATAAAAAGACGAGGCCTTAGCTCCCAGCGAACAACGTTTGCCCATTGGTTAATAAGTAATGGCAAATCGCGCCATGACTTTACCCAGCGTGAAAAGGAATCGCCTATAATAGTCTCTGAGGTTGGGCGTATAACAAGGGGCTCTTCAAGAGGCCCTGCCGGCACAAGCCTGCCATCTTTTTCTTCGAGGCGGTGGTGGGTGACAACGGCACACTCTTTGGCAAAGCCTTGGACGTGCTGGGCCTCTTTTTCAAGAAAGCTCAGGGGAATAAAAAGTGGGAAATAGGCATTTTGATGGCCAGTTTCTTTGATGCGGCGATCAAGTGCATCGCGGATAAACTCCCAAGTGCTCCAGCCCCAAGGCTTGATAATCATACAGCCACGTACGGGAGAGTTTTCTGCTAAATCTGCTGCTTTGATTACCTGCTGGTACCATTCAGAATAGTCTTCAGCTCGCGTTGGCTTAATGGCAGTTGCCGTTTGGGTTTGGCTCATACTCTCTTCTCCCTAGTAATAAAGGCGAAGATAGTAGCAGAGTGCAGGCTCAATTTCTACTACGATTTTTACTCTTTTTTTAATTAATTAAAATATTATTTACATTATTAATTCTATAAATTACAGTAAGGAAAAGAGAACAAAAGGGTTTATCTATGTCTATTTCAGATATTAATCACAACGAAGCACAAACAATTTATAAAACAATCCAAGATCAACCAGCAGTTATAAATGCAAAATGTTCTCTTGGTTCGGGTTGGTTCTCAGCTAAAATGATAAAAATTTTCTCTAAAGATGACAATGCCGTTGCAGCTAAGCTCTGCACAAAACTAAAAGAGGGAACGTTGACAGCAGAAACACTCCGATGGTTTACCCCTCATCAACTTGAAATACTCGCCACTAAGCTTAAAGATACCAAAGAACATCTTACCACTGCACCAGAGGTTTTTCAAAAAGCCATAGGCTTAGCTGTCAACAAACACCATAGTGTTAGCAAATTCACTGCACTTCTTTTAGCCTACGGAGCACTATCGACAGAAGAAAAAACCACAGAAATTGGCCACACAACAATAACCCAACCCGATGGTACAAATACCCGTCAGCAAAGAAGGAGTATAAAAAATATCTCAGAAAAAGAGTCTCCTGACCAAGAAGGCCCAGTAAGCGTACAACAATTAAGAAAAAAACTAGAAACCACATTGCCTATGGGATTCCAACAAAAACATACAGCTCCCAAAAAAAAACCACAAGAAAGGCCAATGGTACATACAGAACCTCAAACTCCAATACCACAAATTGAAGTGCGCCCAGGTGAAGTCCCACCTCCACCTCCATCAGAGGGATTCGCTACATTTAAGCCAGGATGGAAAACTACGACATCAGCCCCAAAAGCTCATGAAGCTGCTCCAAAGACTTATACACCACCTCAAGACACAAAACAAAATCCAGCCATAGCCACACAAGTCGCAGCTATTGCAGCAGGAAGACAAGCTAATCAAAAGAACGCATCATGGCAGGACCAAAAACCCTCAGAGCGGATAAGTCCCTCCCCTATTCTAGTTACCTCGGGCAAAACTACCAACACCGCTTTAAACAAAGTAGAGCTCGAAACATATTTAAGAAAAACATTTCCTTCAAAAAATGACAATAAAGCCCCAGATCTGGCAGAAATAAAAAAGCTTAGCTCTATGATCAATAATGCCTCAAACTGGAAAGAGCTATTTAAAACATGTCCCATACATCTTC
>JBGSSB010000096.1:0-15294 GCA_041737255.1 Chlamydiales bacterium
CCACGTTCCATTTTAGGCCTGCCGGCCTGACATTGCACGCGGGGCTACCCACTAAACACTGCTTCCGCAGTGAAAACATACATAATAACAGCCTGCTTAAGTTAGCGCTTATGGGGTGAAGCTCTGCTGCAAAATCTCCTCTAATGGATACTTAGGACTGTTGCACTCAGCTCTTCAGATTTTAAAAAAATAATAATGGATTTTCTTAAGTTGACACCATTGGGGCCGGACTTAAGGATGATAATTATGCCTACCAGTCACTTTCCATAACACTACGCTGTTCTCTTACAACCCCGGTAAAAACTTTGATAGCCTCTGCACAGATCTTATCATGTTGCTGGGGCTGAACTGCGGCCAGTTTAAAGCCTCCCATGAATGCTAGATCTCTTTTTAAACCCTCTACAGTTACAGCAGTGTTGTTACAGTATTGCAAATAGAGTTTTTGCATACGTGGCCAAAAGGCTTCATACTCATCTGCTAGCTGTGGAGTAATTTGCAGACTAAATGCCCTGGCGCTAGCAGGTCTATCCGAAAAAGTTCCTACAATTTTTTTGTTATAAAGCTCAACAGGAAAAACAACATCAGGATTTGTTAAGGGGTCATACACAAACCAGCCATGAGTTTTGTTTCCAACCATTACCGTAAACTGATCCTTAGTCTCTGCAGACTTTAAATAAATTTTGAGGTCTGTATTATGAAACACACGTGCTAGCTTAACGGCTGCATAGCTTGCGCGCCAAGCACAACTTCCATATGGACAAAACTGAAATGTGGCGGCACGTTCAAACCAAAAAATCTTAAGATTTGTTAACTTGTCGTCAGATCTAAGATCAAACCCAAAAGCCTCAACCAAATCTCTATATGTCTCTTTTGAATAGATGCCAACGTCTCTGGAAAGGGGGTGTATTACATGCTGAAAAATGGAACTAACAGCACCATTTACATGATCTTTTACAAACTCTTTTCTTCGATATTCACTTTTGGGGAAATAATAGGTACTGGGAGATGTGTAAAATTTTTGGGGAACGTCGCGGGCAAGCTCACCACTGCCACCATACGTATGTACAAAGTCACCAAATTGTATAGGTTGTAGTGATTGCAAGTTTTACCTCAAATTATAAAATTATTGAATAAATATAACACAACACACGATCTTTTAACAATAGATTTGCTTATGCAAATTACTTGGTATTACTGAATTCGTTTTTAGATTAAACTGATAATAATAGACAACTAATTCATCGGCTCCTGACACCTAATCCAGAGCCTTACCAGAAAGAAGCTTCTCATACTCTCTAAAGCACTCATCTATTGGTCGCTCTGTAATATAAAAAAATGTGGGCAGGTCGTGTAAAAACGTTCTGTAGCTCGCTTCTATTTTTGATCGGTACTGAACTAGCCGCTTGGCTGTTACTACATGGTCATCGCCAATCCGTCTTTCTAAAAAACTCTTACTGCAATGCGGACACAGCTGACCTAAGGTGTTACCCAACTTTTCATTATAGACAAAATGGCAATGGTTGCAGATTAGGCGATGGATAATTCTTTCATGGCAAACTTCATCATTTGCCTCTAAAAAGACAACCTGAATTTGGGCATCTATTTCCTCAAGCACACCGCGCAGTCTGGCGGCATCCTCTGAGGATCTGCCATAGCCATCTACAATAAAGCGAATATTTTGATCTGCAAAATGGTGTATCTTGGCTTTTACTAGCTGAAACATCACTTCAGGGTCTACATACTCGCCCCGCAAAACAATCTCTTCCATTTCAAGGCCAAGTTTTGTTTTTTTTGCTATCTCATCTCGGATGAGATCGCCGGCACTGATATGACCAAGGCCATGCTCTGTTGCAAACTGTGAAAAGGTTCCTTTGCCTGCTCCTGGCGGGCCAAACAGCAAAATCACCTCTGCACTTGATAAAAGCGCCGAGGCCAAAACAAAATAGAGTACTATGGCTCGAATCAAAACATTCATTGTTGCCCCTTAAGGTGTGATATAGCTTCTTTACGGAGTGGTGACTCAATTCTTTGCACGGCAGCCTCTTCAAATAACCGCTTCCACTCAGAATAGGGATTATTAATCGTAGAGGTGTGCGTTTGTACTTCGTTCCACGCTGTCCAAAATAAATCTATTGCGATGCGATACAAATAAAGGCGATAAAAATCTTCTTTTGTATAGGGCCCCATATAATCGCCTAATAGCTTCTTCATGGCATCATCTGACCAACGCTCAATGGATGCCATGGATGCTAGCACTAAAAATGGATGGCTCATCATTGCATACTCCCAGTCAACAAGCCAAAACTGCTCGCGACCATGCAAAACATTTTTGGCATGTAAATCAAGATGACACAGTGATTTTTTAGAGCTCTTGCGTAAAACTTCATCAATCTCCTTCAATACAGCACCAAATTTTTCTGCAAAATCTGCAGCAAATTCTTTATTAACAAGCTCAGCAAGGTGCATGGTGTTGTTATAGGGCTTAAAGTAGCGCTCAATAGTATATGACTCAGCTTCTACCTTGCGTAGTAAAGCTAAAACGCTACTACGATCTTGCGGGTCAAGAAGGTTGGTCTGCTGGCTAGAGGGCTCGATATATTCGGTCACCAACACCCTTTTTTGCGGGTCAAAATATAGCGGCTTTGCCGACACGTTAAGCGGTGCAAGAAGCAAGAGCACCTCATACTCTATTGCTAAATCAGCAAATAGGGCCGCTTGTTCGGCAGGCGCAAAGCGGATGAAGTAATCTGAGCCTTCGTATGAAAGCTTGTAGTTTACATTACTTGCTCCGCCATACACAGGGTTAAGATTGTACTGGCCTTGCTTGGAGCAAATCTCATCAATAACAACAGGCCAGTTAGCTGCATGAAGCTGAAAGGTCAAGAAAAGTAAAATAAAGGCTAATTTCATGTAAATTTTTCTAGTAGGAGCTTGTTATGCGGCATGCTATAGGATACTTTGTACAAAACCTTTGTATCAGTTTGCAAATAGCGCTCAAGCCGCTGATTTGACTCTACACAGCACTCAGTTAAGGTACCCTCTAGCCCAACAATTATCGGATCAACCACGCGGAGCTTACGCCAAACAACAGCAGGGGTAGCTTCCGGAGTATCCTCAGCGTAACCCTCTGTTCCAATCAAACTAAGCATATCTTTATAATGGCTTGCCTCTATTTTTTGGAGTACTAGATCATCTGTTGCAAACAGATCATCCTCAGACAAAAGCCCTTCGTGGAGCATTCCTTTTATTATAGTAGCCAGAGCAACCGATGCGGCCTCAACTTTGGGGTCAAAGTATACCTTTTCATTTACTTCCAGAAACTTATTAAAGACAAGTCGTGCTGTTTCAATATCTTTACAGGCAATTCGCCCCTCATCGGTGACAACGAGGTTGTGGAGGATAGAAGCATACTCAGGCTGAAAGATTCTGCCAACTGCCAGAAGGTCGCGGATGCAGTAATCGAGCCTATCCAAGTTAAGCCCCTCACCCTTAACTAGGGGTATTTTGTCACAGCGCAGCTCTTTTTCTGTAAGCCCAAACTCTTCTATAATTTTTTTACCCTCATCAGAGTTTAAAAAATGGGCCCGCTTTAGGTCGTGGTAGTTTTGTTTGCTATTTTCAAAAACAAGGTCTATCACATGTGAAAAAGCTGTATGCGAAATGTCATGTAACAGCGCCGCTATTTGCTGAGATTCACTAGCGCCTAGCAGTTTTGCTAAGGCAAGCACACCAACGGAGTGGTCGTGGCGACTTGCGTCCTGCCGCGGGTCGATAAGATAGGCGCATCCATTTTGCTTTATCCCCTTTAGGCGACTAACGAGCGAAGACTTTAGTAGGCTTGCAATCTTTTGTGATACTCGTATGGGACCATACAGTGTATCTACCGTTACCTCCAAAGACATAGCTGACTCCTTTGCTACATGTAATGACTTAGGCTGAAGCGTTCGTGACCCATCGCGATATACAGTCATGCCTTTTAGCCCAGCATCATAACATGCACGAAAAATGTCTACCACATCATCTACTGTGGCACTATGAGGAAGATTTACCGTTTTTGAAATACCCTCATCAACCTGCTGCTGAAACGCGGCTGTCATTGCGATGTGATGTTCTGGTGAAATTTCAAGTGCGCTCTTGTATATATCTTTAATGCCAGAGGGCAAGTCTGTTTCCTGGACGCTTCCTGTTTTTCGGATATGACTATATATCTCTTTTCTATCGCCCTGATATCCATACAAAGAACAGCTGCGCTCAAATGCCTCCTCAAAAGCTGCATCGGCGTTAAGCCTAAATGGCGGCTCAATCGAAGCGGTGACACCTGCCAAAAGCGAACTTCTGCCAGATGGCGGTAAAATGGTTGTAGCTACGTTGCGGATGGCCATATTTTCAAAAAGAAACTCAAGCTCCTCCCACTCATCGGTTGATACAAAAGAAGTAGGCTGTGCTTTAAAAGGTTTGATAAAAAGCTCTTTTTTTGTTTGCTCAGACTTAAAAAGCTCAAATGGGCCACGTTCCCCTGCAAGTAAAATTGAGGCTTTTTTACTTTCATAGTTTATTACGCTCATTATGTTGCGGGCTAGCTCTATTCCTTCGGGCGAGTCATACGCAAGCCCAAGGGCATGGAGCACCTCTGCAAAACCACACACACCAATGCCTATACGACGAAGAGAGGCTATTATCTTAGAGCTTTCTTCGTTGGGCATGTTGTCGATGTTCGCTTCGACGGCATTATCTAAAAGTAGCACAAGCGTATGCACAGCATCTTTGAGACTTTCTTTGTCTATTTGCTGATCTACTACAAAGCGAGTGAGGTTAATGTAGGCAAACTGGCACACCTCCCCTTCAAAAAGTGATACCTCACCACATGGTACAACGGTTTTGTATTGCCCGGCTTGTGGCACGCGGTTAAGGCTGTTGATTCTATCCATAAAGATAAGCCCGGGATCACCAGTGCCATGTGCACTTTCGGCAATCTGCCGCATAAGAGCCCGGGGATCTACCTGGGTGCCATCTTTACAATAAAAGGCAGTGCCTTGGCGCTCAGCTTCAAGAAACTCACTTGTAACGTTAACAGAAATGTTAAACTTCCATTCGCGAATATCTGGATTTGCGGTTTTAAGGCGGATAAACTCTAAAATTTTTGGATGGTCAATCGATAAAACCCCCATGTTGCCGCAGGAGCGCTCAATTTTTCCGCTTTGAACCTCTCTTATTGCCAACTCATTGAGGTACTTTACCATGCTTACCGGGTCATCAAGCTCATCAAGAGAAAAGCCTGTTCCCATACCCCTTGTGTGGTAGTCGCCTACTATCTTTGCAATTTCCTCACGTGACATCTTTGACAAATGAACCGGTGGTATGGAACACGCAGAAACACTTTTACCCACCCTGCGTCCGGCATTGGTCAGCATAGGACTACCAGGTATCAATTTAAATTTACAAATATCCGAAATAAAAACATCTTCATATTTTTTAACCAGCGCATCGCCATAATATTTTGCCCCTGCCTGAGCAAGCCAACAGCTTACGCGACTAAACACATCGAACACTGTTTCAGAAGTGTCGGCAAGTTTATTTTTATACATGAAATCTTCAAGCTTTTGGCTTTTAGTCAAAATACCGGCATGCCTGAGTGAGGCTGTCACCCGAGTGGATTCTTTTAAACATGCAAGACGTAATACGCTGTCACTAGATTGGCCTAAACGATTCATTTTTTACTAAATTGGTGGGTTTGGGTAAACTATAATAGACAGTTTTACTATTAACATCAATCACCCACCTTTCAAACAAACTCTTGACTACATGCTCCATATTTACGGTGTTTTAGCTATATCCCCTTATGGCACATTTCTTTTACACTATACGCACCTACAAAAAACGCTAATAATAAATTTAAACAGGGACAAAATAATGAATCCATACTCAATAGATGAAGGACTACGACACCTACAAATTGATTGCCCCGTTACAGCGCAATTGCCAGCAATACGATTTATACAAGTAGATGGCTCAGCCATAGCTAAAAAAATGATACAAGCCTATAACGAAGAAAAAAAAGAGGCCATTGTTTGGCCAGGACTAAGAAATGCTATTGAAAAGATTACCTCGCAAGCTGAATTTCTCACCCATCCTGTGGAATATCTCTATAACTGGCATGCTAAACACCCAGATGCAGAGTTCAACTGGAAAGGCGCTGAACCAATTGAATACCCTGCCATCAATGTAATAGCAAGAGATGTGATGAGAAGCGAAGGCTATGTCGACCAATTTTGCGATAATTTGGCCGAAAGAGCCAGCTTGATTTTTGAAGCAGTTTACCCCGCCCCTGACAATAAAGTTACCCAAAAAATTCAAAAGATATTCATGGAGCGTCTGAAAAGCCAGGAGTTTAGACTGCACTTAACTCACCTACGTGACTTACTCATTCGCGATTGCCTCCCGAGCTGTGCTCATACACAAATAAAGCCTGAGGAGCTGCACGACAACCTAAACGTAATTATTAACGATACCGAGCTTCGTAAAAGGCTCCCTTCTCCAAAAGGTATCATCATTAAAGATATATCAGAAGAGCTTGCAACCCATGAAGCGCAAAGGGTACTTCACATGTACATACGCTCCCACTTTGACTTTATGCACAACAATAATTTTAGAGAAGCTAACAAACATAAGAAGATCACTGTTTCAGCAGAAACACTTGAGTATTTACAAAAGCTTATTCATGACATAAAAATTCAAAATCCAGAATAGAAATAAAACACCCCTGACTGACCCCTCTGAAACAACTTGAGAGCCGGTGATGTGCGAGTCGTTAAATCGCACATCACCGGCGACTTGCGCAATGGAGCTCAAGAGCTTGACATGGATCTACCAATACATAATACACCCCGTTAGCTTTTACCCATCCGTCTCCTTTATGGCATCTTCGTAGGACTCCTTAAATATTAAATTTAACGCCTGAGTTTTAGGATCTGCCTGATAATAGTAAAATGTTCCACGGCAATAGGTTACCTCAGCCAGATATGGTGGTTGCGGGCGATTTACATTTTTATCCCAGTAGGCAATTTTAACCCCAAATAAGTTTGGATTGATTGAATCTACAGTCTCTGACCGATGATTACGCTTTGATTGTTGAAAATACTCATTAGCCACCTTGCTTTGTTGAAGAGTGGAACTGAAATCTTTGACAAATGCAATTGCACGAGTCCGCCCCCGTTGAAGATCCTCAGCATCACCACAAGTAAGCCAAACCCCAAACCAAAGATGTTTAGAAGGGTTAGTGAAATCTCCTACGTCAATAAGTTGTGTGTTGTTTTTTTTACAATATGCCGTAGCGTAGTCGTCTACCATTTGATAGAGGTCCGCCTCATATTGAGGCCCATTATATTTATTTGCAGTCAAATTAACTGCGAGAAAATAAAGATAAATCCCGACTAGAACAAGTATTACACCTTTACACAACAAAACAACCGATTTTTTAATAAAATTAAAAACTTTTTTCATCATCCACAATCCTTTTTGCTTCTTCGAATGTTTCTTGATGCAAAATAATATATTTATCCGCAGCCCGAACCCTTCCTGCTTTTTCTACAGTTTTATATTTTATTTCACCTAAATGCAATATCACTGATACCAGCTCACCAGGAGTACGTACCGGGTCATACGTTTCATCAGTAATAAAAAAACTCACAGAAATACGTGATGGTGGAAATGGATACTCTACCAAGTAGGGCCTAAGCATTACATTTGAGTTAATATTTTTTAAAAAAATTATTGCTGAATCTTCAATAATATACCTAGCTTCATCCACAGTAAAATTGTTCTTTACATGAAAACTCAGACTAATAGAATATAAGCCATGAGCTCCACCAACACCTACAGAACTAACTTGAGCATTATATTTCTCTTCAATCTCACCATAGGTTTTAACCACAGCTTGATTTATGCCGATGTCCATTGGATCACCTTTACTAATAAAAAAATAACAGGTAACAAACAATAGCGCTACTGACAACAAAATCTTCATTTAACACCCTTTAATGCTTCAAATCTGCTAAATTCTTCTTTTATCTCATCTTTATATGTTAAGCTTATGACATCATGGTCAAAGCGATCTGCGCTTTGATGAGATTCTTTATAAATTACATTACACCCTGACTCATTTCGATGCAAAAAACCCGCCAGACCAAATAAACAATCTAAATGCGGTATTGGATCTCGGTAAATGTTTCTATTAACAACATTTACAGCATCACCCGCAGGAGATTTCGGCACAAGTTTCCCTGGACAAACCGCAACCGCATAACTATTGCTTGCAATATCACTACCCACCGATTTAAAAGCATTGTCAGTAATTATAGCCCCTTCACTAAAGCACGTAATAAAGTTTTTATTTGTTGATTGACGAAGATATGCATCCAAGTCCTTTACAGCTTCAGTGGACATTCCCCCAAATTTTTCTAACGCAGCTCTTGGAATATCTCCAAAAAGTGTATAGGAAAAATTCTGAATGACATCAACATTATGTCCTCCGCAGAGATCTGAAATATACATAGCTTGTTTAATCGATGAAGCAAACGACGTGTTCATTCCCGGCACATACACCAAATTTCCCCCTGAATATTTAGGCCTTCCCTCCAGCGCAATCGAATTATAATTTTTCTGGTTCTTCCCAAAGAGCGTGCCGTGAATTTTATACCCAGCATCTCTGTAAGTGGCCTCAATTCGTCGATCATATGCTGCACTAACTTGTGAATTTTTACATTCATAAGGTTTCCAATTTGCCGGATTATACCCTTCTTCAACATATAACCCATACAAATCAAACCTAGTCATGGGGTTGTTCTGCACATACGCATACATGTTTGGCCCGTCGGCAAACCCTAGAGGATCAGGAGTAATCCAACGACCTGTTGCTGGAGCGTAGTATCTGCGGCTAAAGTAAACAAAACCTGTTTCAGAGTCCAGCCGCTTACTTGCATACCCCCAAGGGTTATGCACTGCTGTTTTTTCAATTTGGTGCTGGCTGTGGCTATAGGTTTCACATTCGCCAAAGGCCGTGTAGCGGTAGCTTTCGGCGATTTCACCTGTATCGGCATCTATCAGTGCAACGACGCTTCCTCGATGATCGTGGATTGGGCTAAAGAGTTTACCATCAAGTTCTATTACCACACTTGCTCCAAGCTCTGCGCCTTTGCCGAGGCCTAGCACGCGGTATTCTTTTAGCTTTTTTGTAGTTGGGTTATAGAGGCCTATTTCTCGCTGGCCTAAATGTAAAAAGTATTCTGGGGCTTTACCGTTGGCGCTACAGGAGATTCTTCTGTGGAAGTTGTCGTAGCAGTAGGCTATTTCCTGTTTACCGTCAGATACCTTTATTAGTCGATCAAGAGCATCGTAGGCAAAGCGCATGGTATGCTTTGGCGTTACCTGCTGGATCAGGTTGCCGTTTTTATCGTAAGTAAAAGCATTTTCTTTAGTGTTTAACAGTTTATTTTTGCTGTCGACGCTATAGAGGTCGTTATTTTTACTTTGGCGGTTTGCTAAGGAGTCGTTTGTATAGCTATGGGTTTGCACGCCAACTTCTTGGGTGAGCTGGTAGAGGTCATCATAGGCTGCCGCTATCTCTACTTGACCTACACCATCTGTAAAATTACACCCCTTGAGGTTGCCTACAGCATCAAAGCCATCATCTGATATGGTTTGTGTAAAGTGGGGCGTAGCTATTTTTACAATACGCCCTTTTTTATCCCACACAAGGCTATGCTCCCCTGCTTTACCTATCAAGGTAGCACGTAGTGGGCGATTTTTTAGGTCAAACTCCTTGTATCTATGCATAGCACCTTTCCAGGTGATGGTGTCAAGGTTACCTTCCTTGTAACTATAGCCCACCAAAGATCCATCCGGTGCCATAAGGGATGTTATCCTGCCCAGCGCGTCATAGACAAAGCTTTGGCTAAAGGTGTTTTTAATACCGTCTGACAGCGTTCTACTCCACCCATCGTAGCTGTAAACGCTGCTATACCCCTGCACGCTATCTACCACCTCAATGGGGTTATTATTAAGGTCGTAAAAATAGATGTAGCCAACTGTACCATCTGATGAATACAAGCCAATAAGCCTGCCTAAAGCATCATAACTATGATTAAGCACGACACCATTGGGTTTTGTAATGGTAAGGATTTTGCCCGAAATATCGTAGGTGTAGCAGCTTGTTTTTTCATCAGGACCGCCGGGCTCTTCAATAAGCGTTATAAGACGACCTAATGCGTCATATTGCCAGGTGATGGTGTAGTCATGGTCTATTTCACCATCTATAACCACATGTTCAACCTGCTTTGTTTTTTGGTTTGTAGCGCTATAGGTAAAATCGGTTGCCGCAAGAATCTGCTGCTGGCTATTTTTTTTGACTACTGACACAACACGACCTAGCGGATCATAGCACTCTTCGGTGAGGTTACAAAGTGGATCGGTGGTTATTTTGCGAACTACCTTTCTGTCTTGGCTATTTATAAAGTTGTGATCGGTATGGATGAGGGTTTTGTTTGCATACTCATCTTGCTGCTCTATAACCTCGCGTTGAGAATTATAGCGTGTTTTTATATCAGCATCTTCATGCGTATGGCCTGAGCGTTGTAGCGTGCACATGCCCTGAACATTATACTCATAATAGGTCCAGCCGGTGCAATCACCTGCCATATTAAGGTACTTTTCAAGGATCACACGGTCAAGTGTATCATACTCCACAAACGTAGTAACGTAGCTTGTGGCCTCTTGGCCGTAAAAGCGCTTTGTAGCAACAGGCCTGCCTAATGTGTCATATTCAAAGGTGGTTTTGCTGTAGTTATCACCTGCTTTTTTGAGCTCTTCAATTTTACGACCAGCTGCATCATAGCTATAGTGCGTGGTATAACCCATGGCATCTGTTGAACACAGCTGATGAAAGGCGTTATAGATGCTACTAGAAGATGAAAGTTTGTTGCTTAAGCTATCGTAAATAGAAGTTTCTATAACCCTGCCAAGCAAATCGTATCTGTAGCATGTTTTTGCACCCCCCTTATCCACCATATACGCAAGGGTGCCGTTGAGGTTGTATACATGTTGCTCTTGGCTGCCGTCGGCATAGGTAACAAGTGTAGGCTTTTTCTTTGCAGCATAGGTGTAGGTGGTACTTATGCCATTTTGGTTTGTCTCTTTTATAACGTTGTCAAAGATGTCATATTCTTTTTTTATGGTGTAGAGAGCGCCATCGGGTGCTGTAGGCAGGGTTATTGTTACAAGGCGGTTACATTGGTCATACTCGTAGCTGGTTTTATTGCCGTAGCGATCTACTGAGGCTGTTTTATTGCCCATGAGGTCATATTCATAGTGGTGATGCACGGCTGTTTCATCATCGTGATGCTCTATGACAGCGGTAAGCCTATTAGCTTTATCATATTCATAAAGGGTGTAATAGCCAGCATCTTCTTGCTTTTCGTAGGTTTTGTTGTTGTTGTTGTCGTAACCATAAACAAACGTTTGGCCTATAGGGTTTGTTGTTTTAGTTAGCCTACCCTTGTTGTCATACTCATACCAGGTAGAGTGGCAGTAGTCGTTGTTTGCATCAAATATCGCCTCTTCAGTTACCTGCCCTGCTTTGTTGTAGTTATAGTGGGTATGCTTCAAAAGAACTACCTCATCAGTAACCAGATTTAGATATTTTTCCCATACTCCCTGAGCAAGCCCTTGGCCATACCCCTCCTTACCAGATACAGGCACTATCTCTGTAATACGACGCTCTGTAACACCTGATAGCCATGATTTATTATCACAATCTCCATCGTCTACTATTTTTTCAATGAGAATACCGTCATCGTTATACTCATAAAACTCTCTTTGGATAACTTTGTCGCCATCTAGAACAAACTTTGCCCACATAAGGTCTGTGCCTGGCTTGTAGCGATATTCTATGGAAGGGCCACAATCTTCACTCTGATGAGTCATCAGATGTAGTTCTTTTGAGTAGCTATAGTATTTACTGTAGCTTTCTAGATTAGGATCTTTTGGTGTGGCGTCATCATTAATCCAAAAAGGATAAGGATAAGTTCCAGAAAGGTTACCAAAAGTTGTTTCTTTTAGAACATTGCCATACTCATCATATGTATAATTAGCAAGAAAAACGCCGCATTGTTCATTGTTGAGCAGACTAGAGCCAAGTAGGTTCCCTTCTTGGCTTTTAGTGTGCTTACCCCAAGAGTGCCCTTCTTTTTGACCCCAGTAAAAAGTTCTTGCTCGATAAAGATCATTATTTTTGTATTCATCTATCGAGGTGATTCTATCATACTTATGGTTGTAAATTTTTTTATTATCATAAGCGTCGAGTACTTTAGTTTTTTTATCATGGTAGGTAAATTTCCAGATGGTGCGCTTTTCGTCGTTATTGCCAACAGGCGCTTTTTGGGAGATAACCCTTCCCTTATGGTCGTAGTCTACTTCTAAAAACCTACCATCAGGCCACTCTACCTGATTTATACTGAAGCGCTTACCTGCATGCTTGTAGCTAAATTTTTGTTTCGGGCCGTCGGAAGATTCTATTTCGTTTATGTAGAAGTTACCATCTTTGTTAAACCCTCGAAAATGGGCCCATTTTCCATTTGAAGCATGAATCTTAGCGCTTTTACTATGAGTTGAGAAAGCAAGCCAATTCATCTCATGCTTTGCTTTAGCCTTTATTTTTTTGATCGAGTCCACTCTTTTTACTTTGTATCCAGGGTTTACCTCGGTGTACCAGTGGTAATCAAATTCTAGGCTGGTTTTATTTGGGCGCTTTTCAGAAAAGACATGAGTAATAGGTAAATCAAAGACCCGATAATAATCGCGTACGCTGCCATCGGGAAGATAGCACTTCCAGTCTGAGTAGCTGGCATATTTAGTGTTTTGGGTTATGCGAACGTTTTTGAGGTTAGACCTAGCACTAATATTACCAGACCCACAGTTAGTAAACCCTTCATGAATTACATCGGGATCTAGATAGTAATCAGCTTTATTATAAGCATCAAATTTACCTAGGCATCGGATGATTGAGCCTCCTGGAGACTCTGCATGGGTTTCGTTGTACTTGCCATACTTATCATATTTTTTGTCAGCATAGAGCGTAGCGGATATGGCAAAGCTATAATTGAGGCTCATTCCCACGCCAACCCAGGAGGTATAGTCACTTTGGCTGTTGTAGTACTGTATAAGATCAAGTGGCACATGGCCGGGAACTTGTAGATGGGGCAACTGCAGATGAAAGCTACCACCCACAACATTTACAGTATCGTTGATAAACGAACAAGGGGCTTCTTCGGAAATAACGCACGTTGGCTGCTTTGCCAAATCTTTACCACTAGATGCATAAAGAGGAGTTGCTGCCACTACACAAGCCAAAAGAGTCCAAACGATTTTAAACATAACTACATCTACAATATAAATTTATTATTATTTTTAACTGTACAAGTCGAATGTCAAATCAATTATTTCAATGCAGTGTCGAATATGGGATATAAAGAGATATAAAATTGGCACAATAAAAGCAAACCAGAAAATGGCAACCATGCAACGAACAGCCCCAAAAGCATCCACAGAACACTTTACAAGAAAACACCGTGAATCAACTTATGCACAATAATCAGGAAGCCATCTAACCTCATATAATCCAGAAACGTCAGATCTCATAAACTAAGGCTCATAGGATCGATAAATAACACAGCCTATTGTTGGTATTGGCATCGGAGAATCCAACTGCTGCAATGAACTATTACATTTGAATGTAGCTGGGCAGCTTAAATCAGTTATACTTCGGGCAAAGCTTTTGTCATCAGCTGTGACTTCACCAGTGAAATAAAACCAGAAATATGCTATTTTTTTATATTCATCTAGCTCTACTTTTACAGCACGAAGATGCTCGCTAATCCTTCCCACTAATGCCTCACTTACAGATTGAAAAAACCTCTCCCTAGCATCCACTTGTTTGATTATTTCACTCGAATAAAGATAAGCAACATGCCCAATTGTGGGAATTTGTTCTGGATGGTCGTAACGAGCCATGTACCCCTCATGTGAATACCCTGAAAAAAAGCTCAATTCCACTTGTTGAATAAGTTTTTTTGCCTTGATACTGTCATCAGCATAAAAAGGCCCATCAAACACAAATAATAAAAATAAGCTTTTCTCAAAGCTATCCACAGCTATTTTTATTGCACGCAAATGTGACTCTTTTTGATTAGCCTGATCTGTCCATAGAGACGCCACTTGATTGGAGATGAAATCCTGCAGTTCTTCGAGGATGCTGATTTTTGCATTTTGTTCAGATTCATCTTTGACGTCTGGAGATTCATCATCACGCTTAAAAATGAAATATCCCAAACAAGGAATAGGTGACGGGGCGTCAAGGCGCTCTGTATAAACTTCTGCGTTATACCTCGCTGCAACAACCCTACTTTTAACATGCTTTGACGCATCAAGTATGCTGTTGACGATTTTACCTTCAAAATGAAACCATAGAACTACTGTTCGTTTGAGCTGATTAATCACAACCTGTATGGACCGGAGATTCTGTTGAATTTTGCCCTCCAAACTTTTACGGATAAGTGAAAGCAGGTTGTTTGAAGTGATACACTGTTTACTGTATACTACAGGCTGTAAAGTAGTAATATTCACCCATTCTTTCTCTGCATATTCAGAAAAACATCTACTTTCCTCCTCCTGGCTTGACTCGTCTTTTTTATAAACTTGCGTCCACATGCAAGGAATTACCATCGGGAAGTCAACTCTTTCAATATCTACATGCGATGAATACTCAACATAAAAATGCACCATAACCTTGATAACAATACTTTTTGCAAGATCCCTGTCTACTTCTGAAACATCCCTATCAAAATAAAACCCGAAATACACTATTTTTTCCATCTCATTGATACTTGTACAGAAATAGCGCAAATTAGGTCGGACTTTTCCCAATATTGAATAGAGAGAGAGAAGCTTCAAATTATCGGCATGAGTAAAACTATTGTTAAAGTATAATTGATGCCCAACCTTAAAAGGAAGTTGCGTAATTTTAGTAAAAATAGATTCATCTCTTAAATAGACATAATGGCCGACATCTGGGATTTCAGTTGGATAATCGAGACGTTGGAAATGCTTGAGATATTGTCAAATGTTGTGTTTCCAAAAAAGATTGCACCCTAATTTCTAGTTAATAATTAAGCTGTTTTTTCTTGAATTTCGACCTCCTCACCATTCTTAAATTGCACCCCTTGGATGATCTTCACCATATGTTTG
>JBGSSB010000067.1:0-8339 GCA_041737255.1 Chlamydiales bacterium
CACAAGGGACGTCGTAACGTATCCAAAGGCAAAGAGATCTAAGACATGACAATGCAAACATAAAGGTGAAATGATCATGAGCGGGCAAATCCATTTTAAATTCGAAGAAGATATCTTCGGGGAAATATGCGCACTCGGAACTCTTAGGAGAGCCTTTAAACTGGTCAAACAGAATAAGGGATCCCCTGGAATCGATGGTATCACCATCGACAAGTTCGAAGAAAACCTCGAAGAAGAACTAAACCAACTCAGACACGAAGTCTTGAACTGGAAGTTCAAACCAACCCCAGTAAGGCGAGTTGAGATAGAGAAACCAGGGGGGAAAGGAGTCAGATTGCTCGGAATCCCAATCATCCGTGATAGGGTCCTCCATATGGCAATTAAAATGGCCATAGAACCAGCCCTGGATCCTAAATTCTCTAAGAACAGCTTCGGCTTCAGACCGGGCAAGAACCAGCAACAAGCAGTTCTACAGGCTCAGAAAATTGTGCAGTCTGGAAAGGGATTTATCGTAGATATAGATCTATCGAAATTTTTCGACCGAATTAATCACGACAGACTGATCCACCGCCTTGGTCAGGACATAAAAGACAAACGAGTACTAAGACTGATAGGAATGATCTTGCGCGGAGGAATCATGATAGATGGAGTCAGTACTCCATCCGAAGAGGGCTCAGTTCAAGGGAGCCCGCTCAGCCCACTACTCAGCAACGTTGTCCTAGACGAACTGGACAAAGAGCTGGAAAGTCGGAACCTCGAATTCTGCCGCTTTGCGGACGATTGCAATATATTTGCAAGGACCAAAAGGCAGGCTGATAGGGTAATGGCTTCGATAAAGAAATATATCGAGAAGAAACTAAAGCTCAAGGTCAACGAAGAGAAAAGTAAAACTGCGAAATCAAACCAAGTTAAATTTCTTGGAATGACTATCATCGACGGAACGATAGCCATCTCCAAGGCCACTATAAACAAGGCCATGGAGAAGGTTAAAGAACTGATTCCCAGAGGGACTCATCTATCGATTGAGAACACGGTAAAGGCCATAAACTCATGGTTTACCGGTTGGGCATCTTATTTCAAGATGACACAATACCCAGCTCAACTGAAAGCTATAGAAGCCCATGTAAGAAGAAGGTTGCGCGCGATGCTCATTAACCAAGCAAAGAACAAAAGAGGACTACTCTCAAAACTAGACAAGAGAGGGATAAGTAAGAAAGATACCAAAATGGTGGTGTACTCAAACCGTGGTCCCTGGAAAATGTCCCATGAAAGAATAGTTGAGAAAGCATACTCAGTGGAATGGTTTACGTGGCAATTAGGGGTGAAAATCGTCTCAAACAAATGCCTAGATCACTGGTTCGAAACTAAGAAATGGGTGAAGTTAGCATGAAGAGCCGTGTACGAGAACCGTACGCACGGTTCTGTGAGAGGTCGGGGCCTCTGGCCCCTCCGACTCGGCGAAGATTAAAAAACAGATCAGAGTCCGGCTGAGGACGATTCAACTCACATATGTTTATTTCAGTATGCCCCAAGATCGTGGTTGAATTGCCTCGCCTTTACCTCAAACAAACATCCATAACAAGCACTACATTAGGGGGCACGGTCCAGTGCATAGTGCGAAAGCCAAGGTTAGGGTGAATATACAAAATTCGCCTTTCACCAGCCTTCATCCCGGCAACACCCTTGGTAAAACCTGGGATGACAGCATCAAGAGACACCTTTTGCTGACCGCCTCCCTTAGTATCAAAAAGCACTGTGCCATCTGCCAGTCCAACGCTATAGTCAAAATAATAAGAGCCTAAGTCGTTCACTAAAGCTGGCCCCGACCCTTGCTCAGCTACCTTATAGTAGAGCAAATTCTCAACGGCGCATATAACCCCTGGCTTTTTTGCAACCTCAGCTAAAAAGGCTTCAGCATTCTCTAGGTTTTCGTCGATTTTCTTTTTATGAGCTTCAAACTCTACTTCTTGAGTTAGTCTGTAGAGCTCCTCATTTGTCATGTTTTGAGGTGGGTTTTTATTTGCAGCTCTTGCACGCACTCCCTTTATAAAGGCCTCAACATCGTTTAGGGGGTAAAGCTGCAGTTCAGATTCCCAAGCGAGGTAGCCGTTTATCTCAGATAATAGCGCTATTTGTGACTGTTCAGCAGGTGGGCTTTGTGCTGTGCTGCTTCCATACAATAAGAGGGTAGCCGCTACTGCACAAGCAATAGCTAGCGGCGCACGCATCAGTTGCCATGTTATTTTTCTAGTAATTTGCATAATGTAACCTCAAGAAAGTCGCCCTGGCTGTATGCCTGCATAATAGTTAACCGGGTCTTTGTGTAGTGTTCTTTGAGCGCTATAGTTTCTGGATGATCTAATATAGCCCCAAAGCTAGGTAGCGCAAATAAACAGAGTGATGAAAGACAAAGAGCATCCTCATCATCTGGAAAATCCTTCATCGTGCTTCTGTAAAGGTCATACTCTTTAAATATAGCCTGTAGCTCAGCGGGAGCGTAAGCCAAACCCTCGTTTTTAAAATAGCCAAACGGATCTTCCTGCGCTAGTATCAGCTCAGCATCTGATATGTCATCACTCAAAAAACTAAAGGGTGGCTGTAACCACTTTTCGGCGGCAGTACCTAGCTGGTGTAGTTTATAGCAAAGAGAGGCATTTGCCCTTCCAAAACCATACAGCATCCCCATTAGCCCTTCGTGGCCCTGTAGCGCCTGCTCATAAGTAGTATCATTTTTACAAAGCTGCGCCAGCAGTTGTTCTGCAGTAATATCTTGTCCTAGTACCTGCTGAAAATCTGCAATATAGCGTGATACTGTATCTAAAAACGCCGGCTTGTTTATTAAACAAATATCCTCAAAATCACCTTTAGTCCGGAATACAAAGATAAACTTTTCGGAGGGAAATAGGTGGCTGTGGCGATCCCACACTTGTTTGCCACTGCGTAACACAGCATTTTTCATGGATCTGCCAACACCAGCGGTGACGTAGTCATCTAAAGAAACGGGCTTATCGCCAAACAGCGTATAGGCAAAGTTATTGGTGAGCAGTGTTTCAAAATAGAGCGTGAGTGCTTGTTTGTCTTGTGAGGGGATCTGTTGTAGTTGCTCTTTTACATAGGCCTGATGTTGCGAGCAGGAGAGTAGCTGCTGGGAGCTAAAGACACAAAGTAAAAAACAGAGCCACAATGTAGACATACTCAACTTCACTAGTTATAAATGACTCGAGGGAACCATATAGTCATTTTTGACGCAACTGCCAGGCTTGTAGTATACAAGCCTGGCATGTTTTGCGCCTGGGATTTTATCGCGATTTACAACGGTACATGTTTTGACCGCATGATGAGCATCTATTTTTGTTCTTTAGTACAAGTGAACTTGTTTGTAGCCTGCCGCATCCCATACAAGGGCACCTGATAATATACTCCTCAGGAAACTCACCAAGGTCGCGAGCCTCAAAAAAATAGAGCCCTTGATCGGGGTAGAACTGGTCTACCGAATAAAAAGCATCCTCAACTTGCAAAAACAGATTGCCATAATTGGACTCGGCAATCTCCTCGTTGCTAACGTAAACGCGATCGTAAAAATCGGCCTGAGCACTGCTAAACAGGCTTAAAGCACTAAAAAACATAAAAAAAGCAATTTTAAAAGACTTCATATAAATACCTCATAATGATGTTGTTTAAGGGACTATTGCAGCACTCGAGGGTAGGTAAGTTCTTGAACTTGCCAACAGCCGAGTGTTGCAGAAGGCCCTTAAGCCTACCGCTACCCAGCATGTTGTATACCATCCAAAACCCATCTTCTAAGCATAACCCCCAGCCCAAAAGCCTCGTCCCTGCCTCCCATATTCAGCAGCTTCCATCGTACAATTGTAGGGTAGCGCCTTACCCACCATGTAAATGCGGTCGCATCATTGGCAAATAGCACCAAGCGAGCATCCCGTAAAAGGGTGTCCAACGACTTATCCGGCCCTTTGCACCCTCCCAAAGCAACAGGGCAGCATATATCGCCCGCACACTGCTGCAAAAGCATGGCAACAAGTTCGGACTCAACTACAACAACATGCTTGCAGCCATCCCCATAAATTCCCGCCGACCCTACTCTCCCTGATATACTCACATAAACACCTGGAGTATCTTCAGGCTGAACCCTAATCTTAACCAAGCGCTTAGTGGTCGCATCAAATGTTGGAATAACAATCCCAACAGGAGGCCAGCCTGTTGAGTCATCATGCAAAGCCTCATGCCACCCCAAACAAAACCGCTGCATGGTGCCATCAGTGAACCCCTGATCGTATAATAAACTACGCCTAGCTGTACTACGCATAAGCCTGTAATGGCAGTCCATAACAAACTCAGAAGCTATTTCTTGCCACTCAGCCCCTGGAGCTCCTCCTGCAACTAGATCGCACGAGTGTAGTTGCCTGCTCAAAATAGTATGAGGGGCTTTATTCATTTCCAGCCCCAGCTGCCTGCAAGCTTCCTTAAACGAAAGGCAGTGAAAGTCCCGCAAATACTGCACGGCATTGCCACGCCGTTCGCATTGTTTGCAGTAATAGTGTGTATCTGAAGCTGTGAACATGTTGCTTGCAAGGCATCCTGGGCAGGTGTTGCAAGTCATTTCGCTTTTGAATATTTGTGTCCGTTGCCGAATGGCTTCAGCATTGCTATGTGATCGTGTACGCATAAAGTTCTCCTTAGTAGGGCAGTCGAGCGCATGAGCTAACTGCATCGTGTATAAAAGTACCACGACTTAACTTTTATGTGTAACAAAACGTGATTTATTTACACTAAACTAATGGAAGTCATTCGTTGTCAGCACCTTTTGATTCATGTTCTAGTTTAAGAAGGCTGCCGGGGGTGATTTTTGTTTTCTTCGACATTTTTTCGCAAGCCCTTGAAAAGCTTTGGTTTAGGTGTGCGCGTTCCACGCGCTCGCCGCGAACGTTAGCAAACAGGATTTTTTGGGGTTTTTCTTTTTTCTTAACATAAGCAAGGATGTCTAAGATAAGGTGCTTTGGATACTCTGTAGAGGTGCCTCCGATATCAATAGTGCATGTCTTAGCATTAACGGCCTTTGGTGAAAGGGCGATAACCTCTTCAATGGTCAACGCCCCAAAGTATAAAAGTTTGGCAATAAGTGCATCTCGCTCAGACAGATGATTGATAAAGTCGATAAACGATTCATACTTCACAGCCTTGTTTCGAACCCTCTCACGGTCCGGATCAAACCCATCGGGAATAATACCTCTAGTCTGCCTTGCAAGGCTTTGTGAAAACTCTACATACACCCGTACAATCTCTTCTTTTTCTAGCAAAGACCAGTCATTAACGCAGCGAATAGCCTCCAAGATGCTCTGGTGGCCATTTTCCTCAAAATATTCCAAAGTAACAAGCTTGCCGCTTTCGCTAAAAAATGGGATGATGTTTTTCTTGTACAGTTGCCCAAAGCTATTTGCGTAGCGCTCTTTCCAGTGAGCGTCGGCAAGTGTTTCTTCCATCCACGCCCTTATAGCAGAGGTAACTGCGACAGTTTTTGAATAAGCAAGGTACTGATTGGCCTCAGTGTTGAACTCACTAGTCTTCATCCTAAACTCTGTAGGCTGTTCCAGGAGTGTTTTTTTCTGAGAGTCCGTCATAGGGATTTGTGCATACACTCCGTCCCAAAATGAATTGAACTCTTGAAACCGCTTTGAAGGGCTATCGTGAGCGATTTTATTGATGTCTTGCTTGAGTTTTACCATGTCTGCTTATGCCTTATTATTTTCGTAGGTCAGCGCTGTTGAATATTTGGCATTATCATAGCGAAAATCTTCTATTTTTTCATGGTGTAGGTTGAAGATGGGTGATGTGTGAATATTGTGGTAATAGAAAAAATTGGCATGTGTACGCAAAAGCACATTGACGCTTGTTGTGGTGCTTTTTGTGATTACCGTAATGTAAAGACCTGTAATTTTTAGCACTCACTTGCTTTGTTTGCTAGAAGTTAATTGTGGTGCTAGCATTGGTGCAGACGTTACGTTTCGCTTAGTATTCGGGGGGAGGGATTTGTTGTATGTTCTCGGATTTATCATTCAAACTTTGAGTAACAGGTAGTGTTTGGTCTACCCTTCGATCCTGAGATATAGCACCTATATATAGAAGGGTAAATGCGATTGTGCCAATACAAAAGCGATAAAATTTTTGCAACCAACTGGGAGTAATTAAGGCTAAGGTTACTCCTATAAAAGCCACTAAACTTAGAGACAATCCTATCATAAGCCCGAGAGCATCAAAAAGTGTTTTTTGAGTGGGAGCTATATGTAAGGCACCCATAACAAGCGTTATTAATCCAAAAAATATAACCAGGATTTCTATATGCTTTGACTGGTACTGTTTGCTAGTTTCTTCAAGAGAGTTGTCTATTTTTTCTTTTAAATTTACCGCGTCAGCTAAAGATTCCCCCCGACTCGTCTGACCCCCGACTAGGCTGACACAATACACCTGCCTGATGAAGTGTCATTGTGTCAGGCTTGACACCAATATGACCCTAATACAAGATGAGCGGGAGCTTTTCTTTCTGGCAGCAGCCGACATTCAAAATATGTTCTTTCTAGCACATCAGAAAAGACAGAATAAGACCAAGATCAAAATTGAGAATAAGATCAGGATAGCTCTTAAGTTGACACTATTGCGCACGGCCCTTTTTTTAGTTGTAAACTGGGGCTAGGGAAAAGGGCTCATCCAATAAAGCTATTGATATTATATTCACCTCATAGTTAGTGTTTTCCTTATCTCAACTTTTAAGGAGATTTTTATATGAAAATTCGTTTGCAATTATGTCTTTTCCTCTGTGCTGGCTGGCTACTTATAGCCAATGAAGCAAGCGCTTCATTCTCCCACAACCACTGCCTGTCTAAAACAACCTGTGAAGCAAAAGCTATTTCTTCAGCAGGCCGTATAAAACGTCCGGGTACCTATTGCCTTACCAGAAACATCTGCGGCACAATTAGGATCGATGCTGATGATGTAACGCTTGATCTAAACTCACACCAAATTAACGCTGAAGAAAACGACTTTGCCATTTATGCAAAGTGCAAAAAAGGGGTTACAATCAAAAATGGTAGCATAGTTCGCGCAGCTAGTGCCGGTATAAATCTCATAGGCTGCCAAGGAGTCCTTGTAGAAGATGTAGACTTCCGTCACAACCAAGATATATCTCTAAATGTTTCAGCTGAATCTATTGGGATGTGTCCGGCATTTGATGTTGCTGGCCCAAGTCAAGCAATAGTAGTATCGGGCTGCACTATCACAAAAGGGAATCGAGGCATGCTCTTGCGCGGTTGTAATGAAGTCCGTGTTGAAAACTGCAACGTATTCGAAAATATAAACACAACACCAAATGCTGTTGTGGGCATAGAACATTGCAATAACGTCTTTTTCGAAGAGGTACTTGTAAACAACAACGTGAAAGCCACGCCTAGTCAAGACACAAGCTTTCCTCCGAGAGTGGCTCCTCGCGCTGGGGTGCTGCTCGTGCAGGCAAGTAACAACGTTGAGCTTAAAAACTGCTCAACCTGTGACAATACTTCCGAGTTTGGTATGAATCCACTGCTTTGCCTAGGTTTTGATTATAACATCACTGTTCAACCACCTTGTGTAGCGCTTAACCTTTCGCAAGGATTAGTTATACAGGGTCATCGCTCTAGCAACAACACCAATACAACAGGTTCTCTGTTTGCTATGAGTATTGTGAATGTACCAAATGTGATTGCAAAAGACTGTGAAACAAATAACAACAAAACCACACACGCATCGAATGGAACTACATTTTTGACCCAAGACTTTACAGCTGGCCTGCTGGCAGTTGGAGGTAAAGGCGCCTATATTAAAAACCACCAATCAAACTTTAATGTCTCTTACGGTTCAGAAAGCTTTGGCATGCTTGTTGGGTCAAGCTCTCTTGGAGGCCTTGCAGACGGTGCAGTAATTGAAGATTGTGTGACTAATTACAACGGTGATTTCAATGCGTCTACATTATCTATTGGCCTTGATCTAACTGTAGGCTCTGCTGTAGCCCAGTCAAATGGTGCAATCATAAGGGGCTGCCAATCAAATGGTAATGCAGGTCGGAGCAGTGCTGTGGGCTTGCTTACAGCATGGAATAATGTTGACTTTGATAACTGCCAAGCAGACTTCAATAGAGCCCAGGGAGGACCTGACCCAATGGTGTCAACTTAAGGATTTTTGTTGACCTAAGATACTGAAATGGAGATGCTTCCATGGCTAAATCTTTTAATATAGGGTTTGGCCATAAAAATGAAAAAAGTAAGTCTGATCACTGCAAAAATTCAGCAAACAAT
>JBGSSB010000069.1:0-7811 GCA_041737255.1 Chlamydiales bacterium
TAGGTATACGCATCAGGCTAAACTAAAAAAAATCAACTGTCTAAAGCATTGGTTATAGTCATGGTGAAAATCAAAAACAGCACGAAACGTGTTTTTAAGACATGTTTCAGGGGTGTTTACAACAGAAAAGAACAAGATACGCAGGATACGCTAGCGCGGGCAGGATAAGCAGGATAATTGTAACCGTTTACTCGGCGTCAACATTCCCTAAACTGAAAGAAAAACGGTCACACGTTTGAAGAAATTTTTAGTTTGAAAATCTGAAGTTTTTGACAGCCCAGATCAGTCCTAATCATTTAGCTTGCACCGCCGGGTCTAAGACAAATAGGGCACATTTCTGTTTGCAAATATTTCCGACTTTTTATATCCATTACCCTACCTACAACGATACTGCATATATTTTCATACCGACCTTTAATAAATAAAAAATATTAATACCACTAAAAATCGGTAATTATATGCGCATATCTATGCTCTTCGTTTGTCTATCTATTTTACTACAGCCACTAGTAGCTGATGACACCCCTAACTATCAACCAACCCCTTCAGAAGTTCACAAAGATGCCGTACCAAGCCTTGTAAACCTTACATCGCTTCCCTCGGCATTTGTTAATGGCTGTGTAAATGTCATCACGGGCGACCTTGTAGAACTTAGTCAAGATGACATCGTCTCAGGCCCCGACGCCTACGAGCTTGGCCACAACTACTGCAGCTCAAGCCTTGAAGAAGGCAATTTAGGCGATGGCTGGAACTTTTTACATCACCACTTTTTGGAGGTATACCAACCAGATCGCATCAAATATGTAAAAAAAGATTTCGGAGATGACACACCATTTTTATATCCCATTGAAATGACCGATTATTACCGTGTGATGATTGAAGGCCTACCACCATTGGGTGGCGAACAGTTTGACCATGATATAAGCAGCAGCGAACCCTCACAAAATCCTGATGACTCCGATAGCCTAAGCCACCCGACGCAGGACTTTAGCAGCTTGGCAAATGGCAGAAATCAAAAGCCCTTCTTCAGCCACCCTTTAGATTTTTTACATGGGCTATTTACATCCAAGAACTACTATAAAAGCAACACCACTATGAGTGACCCGATTTTTATATCGCTTTTTGAGCCATCGGGTGGCAGGTTACTTTTTAAGACCGACTATGATGAGGATCGTAAAGATCGCTCAATGAGACACTTTGACCTTGTAACAAAAAATTCAGGCTTTACAAACCTTTCTCATGGCCTTATGTCGGGCCAAACAAACATCAAAAACACGAGCTTAAGTTGGGATAAAAAAAGTGATCAATTTACTGTACGCCTGGGCGACGGCACCCAACGTATTTATGAGCGACAATGGAAGCGCAAAGATATAAAACACAAACGCAGCCACCACTGTGCCTACTACCGCGACTACCAACTGCATAAAGAAATAAAACCAAATGGCAACTACACTACCTACCAGTACAACCGCAAGTATGAAATCACGCAGGTTACTACCTACAACAAAAACAACCAGCAACTTAACTGGATACAATTTGAACAAAAATCCACCGGAGACTTTGCAAAACATCCAACGCTGTGTGTAAAAACTAGCGATGAGAAGACCCACGTCTACCACTTTAAAAAGCTACGAGGCAGCCATATGCATGGCACCTATAGCGTATCAAAAATAGAGCGCCAGGGACATCCTGATTTGCACTTTACCTACTCTAACAAAGATGACCACAAAAAAAGGCGCGTGATACAAAAAAGCTGTGATGATGGCTCATACATAAAAACAAAATACTACACAGGTAAAAGCAAAGACCTATCTATTGCAAAATCGCGCAGCAAAAAAGACCATAAATTTTTAAAAAACCGCGTTGGCAAGCAGCTGTCACCTGTTGGCCCAAATGGCAGTGAAGTTGCAACACACCGCTACTTTTATTATAAAGACGACAAACAAGCAAAAGCTGGCCATTGCACAGTTCGTGATGCCTATAACAACATCTCACGTTATTACTGGAACAAAGACAAACGCCTCATAAAAGTTGCAAAGTTCGACAACAAAAAAAATGCCCTCATCTGCGAGGAATTTATATGGGGAAAGAAAAGAACCTATAACGAGGGGCGCCTGCGTGCTCACATTGTAAAAGACGAACATGGAAAAATACGCTTAGCTCGCAAATACAACTACGATGGTAGAGGCAATGTACTTGAAGATATACTTTTAGCCAGGGTAACAAAAAATGCTGGCAAAATATGGTTTAAAAACGACCTTACCCATAGTGAGACCTGTGACAAAATTGTTACAAGCTACACCTATAGTAACGATGGATTTAACCTAAAAGAAAGTCAATGTGACCCTTTAGGCAACTACACCTATTACGAATACTACCCGGCCACAAACCTACTTAAAGCAACGTTTACTTGCGTACAAAAAAACATCACAAAACGCGACTTTTTTGCCTACGACGAAAGCGCCATACTTGTTGAACATATTGTAGATGACGGCAATTCAAGAGATAAAGAAAATTTTGATGGCGTAACAGAGCGCCACATGACCTGGATTACCCCCAGAAAAGAAGCGCCACATTACGGCGAGCCAGAACAGGTGCTAGAGTTTTATATAGACCTCGAAACTAAAGAAAGGGTCTGGCTTACAACAACTATCAACCACTACAACAGTAAAGGCCTGGTCGAAAAGCGTGAACTTATAGATCAAGCAGGCAACCGCAGGTGGTATGAGTTTGCCCATGACGATATAGGCAGACTCACCTACAGCAAAGACCCTCTTGGCAACGCCCAATATATTGAATATGACAAGACAGGACGGATTACAAAAAAAAGAGGCCCGAGAGATGACGTATGCTGGCAATACACCTATGACAAAGCAGGCAGACTTACGAGTGAAAATGAAGTTCACACCGACGGTCTCGTGCTTAGCACACACTACACATATGATCTTTTAAGCCGTAAAACCGCTGTAAAAGACCCCCTTGGCAACACCACCCGCTACGAATATGATGCCCTAAACCGCGTCACAAAAATTACCTATCCCGACATACACGACCACAACGGCAAAAAAATAACGCCTGAAAAAACATACACCTATAACACCTTAGGATCTGTTGTTACAGAAACAAACGAACTTGGCCTTAAAACAACCACCACCTGCAATGCTCTTGGTAAAATCACCGACCAAGAATTTGCTGATGGAACAGCAAAACACTACTTTTATGATGTTAAAGGCAACCTCATAAAAGAGGTTAGCCAAAATGAACTCTCTACACATATGCGCTACGATGGCTTAAACCGTCTCATAGAATCGAATGTGATGAGCCATGAACAACTTTTAGCCCAAACAACCTTTGAGCACAACGCCTTCCACCCCATCAAGCAAACAGGCCCAACAGGTGAAACAGTAGAATATGGCTACGATCTTGCTGGCCGCAAAGTTGCACAAAGAGAACAAGCACGTACAACAACTTTTAGCTATGACACATGTGGTCGCCTGGAACAAGAGCGCTCGCACCTAGATAGCGGCTTTATTGCTAAAAGCTATAGCTACGACGCACTAGACCGCCGTAGTCATGAAACACTTTTTGACCACAAAGATACCGAGCGCACCTATACAAAATACGGCTATGATGCCGAAGGTAACCAAAGTAGCCTTGTGCAAACTATAGATGGGCAAATAGCTGAATCACGAAAGGTCTACCGCCCGCATGGCCTCGTGCAAGAACACACTGATGCCGACGGCAACACCACCCACCATAAGGTACACCACAACCATATAAATGATTATGGCCAAACGGTAGTTCGTAAAGAAATTATCAACGCACAAAATGTTAGACAAGAAGAGATCTTTGATGCCAGAGGCAACCTTGTTCAGGTAATGGTGTATGACCCATCAAATATCGTCATCGCAAAAAAAGAGCTATTTTATGATGCCGCCGGCAACTGCGTACGCGTTCATGAAAAGGCAATTTCACCCTCTTCAGTTAAAACCATAACCACTCTTTTTGAGTATACCAATGGCCATCTAACGAGACTCACCGAAGCATACGGCACCCCAGAAGAAAAAACGACACAATACATCTACAATAACCATGCCCAACTACAAACTATCATCCATGCAGATGGTGTAGTCCTAAATCACGGCTACGATGCCAAGGGGAGGCTATCTCACTTTTACACAGTTGACTATACAATAGACTACAGCTACACATACGACGCCTCAGATAGAATTTTAGAGGTTTTAAATAATGCTACAGGCAAAAAAACTACACGCAGCTATAACGCCTTTGGCGAGCTTGCTTCAGAAACTTTAGAAACAGGCCTTACCCTCACCTACGCCTACGACAATGCCGGCAGAGTTAGCGAGCTTACCTTGCCCGACGGCTCAAAAGTAGCCTACAGCCACTCAGCTTACCTTGATACTATCCAGCGCTTAGATGCTAACGATGAGGAGCTCTACTGCCATAACATCCTGAGCCGCGACCTTTCTGGCTTTATAAAAACGGCAGCGCTACCAGAAAATGGCGGCACGCTCACCTTTTGTCGCGACAAACTTGGCCGCACTACAAAGATCACTCACGATAATTTTGAACAAGAAGTCCCCCAAAATGGCTTTGACTGTGTAGGTAACCTGCTTACCTTGCAAACGCATGATTACCTAGGCTCTTCAACGCGCAGCTTTAGCTATGATTATTTATCTCAGCTAACACAAGAAAATGGCCCTACTACACACTCATATACGTACGACTCACTCTATAACCGGCTGGAGCAAGACAGCTCACCCTACAAGGTAAATAGCCTTCACTCTGTAGTATCTGACAGCATCAGAACCTTCAGCTATGACTCAAAAGGCAATCGTATAAAGCTAAAAACCCCATCTGATACCACCCACTACACCTACGACGCACTAGATCGCCTTGTTGAGGTAGCAACCCAAAATATGCGCTATAGCTACAGCTATGACGCCTTTAACCGCCGCCTCACAAAAGAAACCACTTCAATTGCAGGCGCCTACTGGTGGAAAAACGAACAATCGAAAAAAGAGCACTATCTTTATGCCTTGGATAACGAAATAGGCTCCGTTGATGAGACGCTTGCAATAACCGAACTTCGCATCCTAGGCGAAGGGCTAGGAGCAGAAATTGGAGCAGCCATTGCCCTAGAGCTTAATGGAACCACCTATATCCCCATCCATGACCGCCAAGGCAACGTAGCACTTCTTCTGGACCTTCAAGGCAACCCCATAGAAAGCTACAGCTACGATGCCTTCGGCAATGAAACCATATACTCAAAAAATGCCACTAACAACCCGTGGCGATTTTCGAGCAAACGTACCGATCCAGAGACAAACTTCGTCTACTTCGGCCGCCGCTACTACGACCCATCCTTAGGCAAATGGCTCACCCAAGACCCCTTGGGCCTCAAGGAGGGACCTAACCTGTACGCCTACGTCCAAAACGGCCCCATGACACGGTTTGATTTGTATGGGTTGCGTGCTGAAACTGAACACGTTGAACGCGTCTATACAAAAAATGGCAATCACGTTGTTGGAAATTCCAATGTAGAATTTGGAGTGGAAAGAGACTCATGCACTTATGAGGATAAGTCAATACACTCGCACGTTACGAAATCATTCCCATTTAGCATTGGCTACATTCCACTCTCAAATGGTGGTTTCTGCTTTACAAATGGCATTTGTAATACCTCATTGGATGCTGAAAAAGCAGGAATGCAACTCAGTCAAATAGGTGCTGGCATAAAAATTGATGTGATCTACAACAAAACGCATTCACTGCCTATAGATGTTCTAGAATGCGTTGTATGCCATTTGGGCGTCATCTCGACTCCGGCAAAAATATTTGTAAAACAAATAAAAGAATGGGAAAAAACCAGCACCGAAAATGCCAAATTTTTGGTATGCTGCCATAGTGGAGGAGCCGATCAAGTGAAAAATGGACTCAAAACATTAGACGTCAAAACGCAACAAAAAATTATTGTTCTTGCAATTGCACCCTCTGTTATAATCCCTCGAGAATTATGCTTTGACTCGTTCAATTACATAAGTAAAAGAGATTTTGTGACTCATCTTGACGTGTGTGGTAAAATTAAATATGGTAAAGAACTGACAATCCTAAAACCACATCCAGACGCCCCTCTTTGGGATCACGACTTCATGAGCCCAACCTTTGATGAGGTTAAAAGACAGCACATCAATGAATATCTTGAACTATTAGGAGGCAACTGATGAAATATCCATTTTTATTTACTTTAATGACGGCCTTTACTTCCATTCTATTATGTAGTTCATTTTTCTGGAGTAGCTCGGAGCCTAATTATGTAAAGGAAGCCGATGAAACTACGGCTAAAATTATCAAAAAAATCTCCAAAGAAACAGACTTAATACCTGTAGGAACAGGTGGTGGCATGATGTATGGCATAAGGAAAATGTCGATATCTTTTTATTACTATAAAGAAGTTGACATGATGACGGCAAGAAAGCTTTTAGTCTATTGCGTTGAAGAGTACCTAGCTGCTATCAATAGCAATAAAAAGGTTAGGCCCTACTTAGTCAACTATCCATTTACAGAAAAGAATATCGAAATCAACATTTTCTTCTTTAAACCGGATAGAAGAAACCTTCCATCAGGAAAAATCACAATCGCTTGCTCTACTGAAGGTGCAGTCAAATTCAAAACCGACAATCCCGATGGTTATAAACTAGACACACTGCATAGGGAATCATACGAAGAATCCAAAAAGCTTATTTCTCAAGAAGCTGTAAAAGCACCCAAAGATAAAAATTCCAAAAATGAGCAGCAGTAAAGTAACGTAAAGGAATATAAAAATGGACAGAACACGAGCACTTTTCAACAAAATAGTTGTTTGCGCACTTGCAATGGCCGGCATCACTTCAACATCAAAGCTAACAGCAGAAACACATCTTATTGAGGACCAAGCAAAGGTAGAAAAAAGAGTACACGCTAACATTAGATCATTTGTAAAAAAGTACAAAGGCGGTTGCTTTACCTTCATTAGTACAGGGACACTATCTTCTGAAACTACCGTGGATCTTTTTGGGCTGTGGGTAACAGCAAAGACAAAAGAAACCATTCAATCGGGAAGAGCACTAGCCTTAGCCTTCACAAATGCCTATTTAACCGACTTGAAATCTCATAAAGACACCTATGTATATTACGAACACGATTGCAAGAAATGGCCAAAAATTTATTCGAGTCCGCTAAGTTTAAAAAACGTTCAAATACGCATCGCCTTTTGGGATGAAGAGGTGGAAAGACCACAAGCCCCTTACCTAGCTGAAATAGGTTTCCAGCATGGTAAATTCATCTACTATCAAGCAGATCCACAAACCCAAGCACTTACGCTTGTTTTTGAAGAGGCCTACGATGATGCTGTCAAACAGGTTGAATCGACTCAAGTAAAATGACGAAAAGGATGACTAACATTGTGATCTATCGGGTGTTGATGGTTTTTGTGAATTTCTGCTTTGTGAAAGTATTAAAATATGATGAATTGCACCCTCTGTTATAATACCGGAAAAATACTGCTACAAGTCTTATAACTACATAAGCCAAAGGGATTTCGTGACTCATCTTGATGTGTACGGTAAAATTAAATATGGGGAAGAACTAAAAATCTTAAAACCACATCCATGTCCGAAACTCACATAGGTTACACTTAACACAGGCACATAGGTTACACATTTTTAAAATTTATACTTTCAAAGCTACATAATCTATATTTTCATTAGGTAATAATATACCTTTCAAAATCTGCACTAAATTATCCTATA
>JBGSSB010000070.1:0-2597 GCA_041737255.1 Chlamydiales bacterium
TATAGGATAATTTAGTGCAGATTTTGAAAGGTATATTATTACCTAATGAAAATATAGATTATGTAGCTTTGAAAGTATAAATTTTAAAAATGTGTAACCTATGTGCCTGTGTTAAGTGTAACCTATGTGAGTTTCGGACAGCAATGGGTTAACAAACACGCGTGGCACTCTTGCTATGGCAAGACATGATGAAGTAGACAGTGCAACTGCCTCATTTTTTATCAACCTTAGTGACAACGAACATTTAGACCATGTAGGGGATAGTCCCGACGAGTTCGGATACTGTGTCTTTGGAAAGGTTGTTAAGGGGATGGATGTGGTTGACAGTATCGCTTCTGTTGAAACAGCTGCAACGACAAATGATAATAACATCCCAGTGGTTCCAGTTTTTATTACTAAGGTAAGCATTTCTGCTGGATAGCCAGTAAAAGATCAAACAGAGAAAAGCAAAAGGTAAATTTTTTGCTTTTCTCTGGCTACATTTTATTCTAAGCAGTCACTAAAGGTTCTCTCAAACGCACTGATAGTTTGAGAAAGCCAGTTCAGTCTCGTTTTTACAGTTTCTGTGTTTGGTTGGTTTTTTAACCCATCCATAGCAGCGGTAGCCAGTTTGTAGCGAGCCTGTGCATCTGAAGCAACATCAATGCCGTGATTCAGCGATTTGGAGTAGAGGGCTGAGGTGACCTTGCTTATTGTAGCCATAAGGTTCACATTTGATTTGAGGTCGCTTGTGTTTAGGTAGGCATCATGCATCTGGCGTAGCGACTCAGATTCCTTAAGCAATTGAGAAAATATATCTTTATAAAGTGGGTCACATTTAAGTGTAAAAAATGCCGCTTCAAATTTGGGGATCTACACTTCTTTCGTTGCTATCTGGGAAGTGTAGATACTTTACAAAGCCTTTCATGAGGTAGCTTTTGATAAGCTCTGAAGTTTCATTAGTACTTCTAAATGTTTTGCTAAATACCATTGCGGGTAGTAATTGCTCGCTTACACTTAAGGAAGTGGCCTGATGGCCTAATCTGGCAAATACCTCTCTTGCGCAGTCGGCAACTTCTTTAAACAGCGTTGGTGCCATTAATTGCTGCTGAGCAAGATTCCTTATGCTAGTGAGGGGATTTTTGGACGTGACAACGCCCCTTACGTTGTTGATGAATGACAATTCATTAGAGGTTGTCGTGTTAGTCATGTCTTTAATGCGCTCAACAGCGGCTTTAATGCCCTTTGCTTGGGTATGAAGCGCTGAAACGTAGTACCAGCCAGCATGAATTTCTTTTGCTATTGGAACATCAGCAAGAGATACAATTTGTTGTAGAACAAGCTGCTCGAGTCCCTGGCATCTGGCTGCATCTAGTTCAAGCTGCTGCAGGCTTTGGTCGCACACACGCTTCATGCGATCATGCAGTGTCTTTTCCATAGTATACAGAGCCTGGGCGATGCCTTCTAGGTTTGAGGTTTGGTTTGCAATTGGGGCATAGCGGCTAATGTAGGGAAATGCTGTAATCCAAGTTTTCCAGTCGCCGTTGCGGAATTTATTTTCGGGGGGTATAGTGACTTTGCTTTGATTTGTTACGCAGGTAGCTGTTGCGCTGTCAGCTTCAAATTTGTCATGGAAATCTTTAATAATCGGAGTTTTTATGAAGCTTTTTGCTATGGTGTCTAAAGCTGTAACATTTATAACTTTTTCAGACGCTGCTGACAGCTCCTTCTTGATGCAGTATACAGCATAGCGGATATATAAAAAGATGGTGTCATATACATCAGAGACATCGCCGCGGCGTTTGGAGTAACTTTGCTAGTAAGAGCAGTAAGTATCTCCTTGAGCTTGCTAATTTTTTCTTCGGTTGTAGAAAGCGTGGTAAGATTTTCGCACTCTCTAACTGTTGCTTTGTAAAGCTCAAGGGCTGTGTTGCGTTCTTTATTTCCTAATAACTTACAAAGATTGTTACTTTCACTATAGAGATGCGATGTAAAGAGCTCGAACCCTACTATTGAAGCTAGTGCCCCAGATTGTTCTTTTGCATCTGTTAGTGCAGGGATGGAGGGGTACAATCTGCGTGCGGCATTTTGGATTGCAAGTATTTGATCGGAAAGCTTTAGTACCTCAACTCGTTTTGTGTTGTGGGCTGTATCTATAGTGCCAAGCGGTGCGCTTCTTTGGTGTAGATAGTGAAATGCCTGGTTTAAGCTACTGAAAACTGTGGTTGAAAGCACTTTAAGTGATTCATTGAGTTCGGCTTGTATTGTGGTGTAAGCTTTTTGTGCTCCGTTTGGAGTGCAACAATATAATTGAGGATCTGTTACGGTTAGTCTATTTAATTTATTAGTTAAATCGTATGTCATACTAAAGCACCTTTAGGTAGTATTTTAAGGCACATTTATCGACCAATTAGCTTAAAAACACAAGAAAAAAGGTGCGCACAACGATAAGAAGGGCTGGTTAAGTAGGTCCAGGACTGGGCTGTCAACTATTTGGAAATTTCCATTTTATAATTTATTTAAATAGTTGACCAAAAGTCTTCCAAAATACTGTACATTTTATAACATAAATGATAAATTATCCTACTTTAATGGAGTTGGGATGAAAACAGATATTT
>JBGSSB010000071.1:0-23085 GCA_041737255.1 Chlamydiales bacterium
TGAGTCTTGAGCGTAATGCCTTAATAGGGCACGTTGCGATCTAACTGGGGGGAGGTCTGGGAAACCAGCCTCTCTACCACCTTAATTGTAAACGTTTACTCGGCGTCAACATTACCTAAACTGGAAGAAAAACGGTCACACATTTGAAGAAATTTTTAGTTTGAAAATCTAAAGTTTTTGACAGCCCAGGTCAGACCCCAATATGACCCCAATATGACCCCAATATTAAAATGTGTGGGTGGGGTCGACGTCGATGAAGCGTGTGATGGCAGAAGGTATGGGCAGCTGTTTGTCAGTAAGTTCTATTGCCTGGCAGATAGGGCCAACGGCAGGGCCTCGCACTAAAAATTGGTAGCGAAAGAGGTCTTTTACCTTGGCATGGCCTGAGGGGACAACAGGGTGGCAGACAAATGTTTCGGGAAGTTGCTGCGTCAAGGCCGTCTGAAAGGCTGTTGCAAACTCAAAGAGGCGTTTTTCATCTTTTGAGTTAAATAAAAACTTTACAATTTTGCTGAAGGGTGGAAAGCCAAAGGCTTTTCTAATGGCTATTTCGTCGTTGTAAAAGGCTAAAAAGTCCTGCTGGGCCGCTTGCTGGATTGTGCTATGTTCCGGAAGTGCCGTTTGAATGATTACCTCGCCTGGGTTGACCCCACGGCCTGCTCTGCCTGCAACCTGCGTGATAAGCTGAAAGACGCTTTCTTGCGAGCGAAAATCAGGAATATTTAAGCTTGCATCGCAGTTTAGTACTCCTACAAGGGTTACCTGGGGAAAATGCAACCCCTTGGCTACCATTTGGGTGCCAATAAGGACGTCGGCTTTACCAGAGCGAAACTCTGAGAGTAGCTTTTCAAGCATTCCCTTGTGACGAGTGCTATCGGCATCTACACGCACAGTTCGGATGCCAGGAAAAATTCCATGCAGCATCGCTTCTACTTTTTCTGTACCTACACCTTGGTATTTTATGACATCGTGCGAGTGGCAGGTGGGGCAGCTACTAGGAGGCGATGCGCAAAAGCCGCAGAGGTGGCATGAAATAAGCTTTTCTTGCTTATGAAAGGTTAAGGTGGCATCGCAGTGCTGGCACTTAATGCTATTGCCACACGAGGTGCAGGACATTACAGTGTGGTAGCCACGCCTGTTTAAAAAAAGTATGGTGTGCTCGCCCTTGTTTTTTCTATCCTGTATTTTATCCAAAAGAAGCTCTGAAAAGCTTGTAAGACCTTTTGCTTTTGCATACTCACGCTTCATGTCGACAATTTCTACTGTGGGAAGCATGGCCTTTTCAGGGCGCTTTGTAAGGACGCTTAGTTCGTACTTGCCATTTTGGGCGTTGTGGTAGCTTTCTAGAGAGGGTGTGGCACTTCCAAGAAGACAGCAGCATTTAGAAAGCTTGGCGCGCATAACGGCAACGTCTCTTGCATGGTAGCAGGGGCTGTCGTCGGTTTGTTTGTAGCTTTGCTCATGCTCTTCGTCCACTATGATAAGGCCAAGGTTTTGCATGGGGCAAAATATTGCCGAGCGAGCCCCTATACATATTTTGGCAACGCCAGTTTGTATGTCGCTCCAGGTTTCGCGCCTTTCGCCGTCACTTAAGCGGTGGTGCAAAACGGCCAGTGGCACATCAAAGCGGCTTTTAAAGTGCTGTATTGTTTGCTGTGTAAGGGCAATTTCGGGCACAAGGAGAATTACTCCTAAGCCAGCGCTTAAAGCCTTGTCAATAGCTTGTAGGTATACTTCTGTTTTGCCGCTTCCTGTAATGCCAAATAAAAGATGGGTCTCAAACTGTCGCTTATCAAGGCTGGCGGCAATTTTATCGAGTGCTAGCTTTTGCTCGTCGCGCAAAACTTTGGCTTTTGTTTTGAAGTAGTCATCAAAGGGGTTGTCATCAAGGCGTACTTTTTCGGCTGTGATAAGTCCTTTTTCGATAAGTGCTTTTATGCAGCTTGCCGATGATTGTGTTTGTTCTAACAGCTCAGATAAAAACAACCCATCTTTTGGTGCCATAAGAATGGCGTCGAGTACATGTGCCTGCTGTGGGGCTTTTGTACGAATTTCGATACATGCTTCGCGCAGCTCCTTTGGCGTCTTTGCGCGGTATATGCGCATCTGCTGCTTGGCACGTGTGTTTTTGCGAACTCCTGCTGGAAGCATGGTTTTAAGTACTTTACCCAAAGGACATACATAGTATCGCGATATCCAGATAGCAAGCTCAAAGAGCTCCAAGGTAAGTACAGGCCCAACACTTAATGCCCGAACTATTGGGCGAGGGTTTGCGACCTCTGAGGTTTCTTTTACCTCTACTACAAAACCTTGCGTACGACGGCCCCTAAGGGGTACTTCAACAGATACACCTTTTTCTATAGAAGCGGCAATGTCAACGGGGATGGCATAGTCCAGCGCTTTGTGGATGGAGACATCAAGTAGCACAGATGCAACGGTCATAGCTGTTATCCTAGGCCTTGCGCGATCTTTTGAATGTCAGTCCAAAGTGCGCGTTTAACGGTGCTGTCGTTCATTGTAGTGGACGTAATAAGAAGCTCATAAACGGGAGTGTTAAAAAGTTGACGTTTACTTATGAGGCATTGCTGCTGGGTTTCGCTTGCGTGTAGATCCTCGCCAAAGTATGCAAACCATGTGGCGAGCTTAGGCATCTCGTCTTGGCTGTAGGCAAGGATTAGGGCTTTTGCCTCGTTTGCAGCAGCAAGGGTAAAGCACTCAGCAGCGGCTGTAAGTCCCGGCTGTAAGTAGATGCCGCAGGGTATGATGCGCTCTGATACTGACGCGGCAATTTTTTGGACAAATTTTTGCTCTTCGGTGCCAGGCGAGAAAAAGGAAACCATAACAAGCTGCGAAAAGTCTTCGGTTTTTACCTCTTTTGGAGCGTCAATCGTTGCAATGCCTTGTTTTTCAAATTTTTCAAGGCAGTCAATAAGTGATATTTGTGCCGGCTTTACAAATGGTCGTGGCAGTGCCTGCATGGTGGGCTCAAGGGGTGTATTAGAGATTTCAGGAGCTTTTGTTTTTGGTTTTGTGGGCGGCGTAGGAGGTAAAGGCGCAGCTACTGGTGTGGGCTTTTTGGGAAGTTCAGGAACTTTTGGCAAGGTGACAGCAGTAGCAGGTGCAGGAGTAGCAGGTGCGACTTGAGGCGCTATAGCTGCTGTTTTTGCCGCAGATTTTGCCGTAAGGGCTAAATCTGGGTATTCCTGGGCAATGTGCAGCCTAAGATCTTGTACAAGAGTTTGCCATTCGTCAATATAGTTCATGAATCAGAGTATAGCAGGCCAGAAAAAAAGAAGCCCGATAAAACACGAGGCTTTATCGGGCCAAAAATTCACTAGAAAAGAATTACTTGCTTTTCTTAGGTGATTTTTTAGCAGCAGTAGAGCGTGTAGCTGTACGTGCATTTCGCTTAGCTGGAGTGCGTGCTGGTTGTTTCTTTTGCATTTTAGTTTCCTCCTAAAAGGTTTAGTTTCATTCTGGCTACATACCAAAATGGACCATTTTCATGGTTAACCCTATCTATGGCAAATAATTAATTTAATCGTCAACTAATTATTTAAAATAAAATGCATTTAGTAAGTTTTTACTTATTTCAATTGGTTTTGTAGCTCTGCTAGTTTTACTAGTGCATCAAGTGGTGTTATTCTTGATACATCAATATCTGCAAGTAACTTTAGTGCAAGCTGCTCTTTTGGGTTAGCTTGTGGTTTGCTAAAAAGATCAGGCTGCTGCACCTGCGGTTTTGGCTTGGCAGTAGGTGTTTGCTCAAGCTTTTTTAGTAGCTCTTCGGCTCTTGCAATAACGGGCTGTGGCATGCCTGCAAGGCGTGCTACATGTATTCCGTAGCTTTTGTCTGCAATGCCGGGAATTATGCGGCGCAAAAAGAGCACGCCATCTGATGTCTCTGTTATGGCTACTGTGTAGTTGATGGCCCCTGCAATTTTGTCGGCAAGTTCTGTAAGCTCGTAGTAGTGTGTGGCAAAAAGAGTTTTTGGTTTTGATTTACCTTTAAGGAGGTATTCAGCAACAGCCCAAGCTATAGATATGCCATCGTAGGTGCTTGTACCGCGGCCTATTTCGTCCAAAATTACAAGCGAGCGGTTTGTTGCCTGGTGCAGGATGCTTGCCGTTTCTGCCATCTCCACCATAAAGGTAGACTGGCCTCTTGCCAGGTCGTCGCTCGCACCTATCCTTGAAAATACCTTGTCGACAACACCAATTTTTGCCTCTTTGGCAGGAATGTAGGAGCCTATTTGCGCCATGATAACAAGTAGGGCTACTTGGCGGATGTAGGTGGACTTTCCTGCCATGTTGGGGCCTGTAAGGCATATGAGGGATTTTTCTTGCCCATCTAAGGTAAGGTCGTTGGCAACAAAGTGGCCTGTTGTTGTAAGCGATTCTATAATGGGGTGGCGACCTTCTGTAATATGCAATACAGAGCTATCAACAACCTCGGGCTTAAAGTAGCCACGTCTTTTTGCGGTGATGGCAAGTGAGCGGAGCACATCTACTTGCGCAACACACTTGGCTGTTTGTAAAATGGTGTCGTGCCAAGAGGCAACTTGGCGTCGTAGCTCTACAAAAAGTGACTGCTCAAGCGACTCTATAAGGGAGTCGGCACTGAGGATTTTTTCTTCATACTCTTTGAGCTCTTGGGTGATGTAGCGCTCGCCGTTTACTAGCGTTTGGCGTCTCTGGAAGCTATCGGGTACTTTATCTGTTTGCGCGCGGCTTACCTCTATATAGTAGCCAAACATCCTCGTATAGCCAACTTTTAAGGTTTTTATACCTGTTTGCAGCCGTAAGTTTTCTTGGTAGGCAATAAGCCAATCTTGGCTGCCTTGTCTGAGGGCATTGAGCTCGTCGAGTTTGCTGTTATACCCTGTTTTAAAGAGGCCGCCATCTGAGGCTCTAAATGGAGGGTTGTCAATAAGCGCTTGGGCTATAAGGGTGGCACATTCGGTATGGGGGTGTAGTTTTTGTGCTAGCGTGTTAAGGCGCGATGATGCTGTGTTAGCAATAAAGGTTTGGACAAAGGGTAGCTGCTCTAGCGACATGCGTAGCGATACAAACTCTTTTGGTCCCGCAGTTTGGGTTTTGATGCGATACATCATACGTTCGAGATCACGTATCTGGCAGAGCTTTTCATCGAAGGCTACTGTTTCGCTTGGGGTTTCATTTTCAATTTTTAAAAACTCAGCTATGGCATCTTGTCTGCTTGTAATAGCGGTAACATCTACAAGTGGGGTTTTTAGCCACTGGCGTATGAGGCGTGCGCCCATGGGAGTTTTTGTTTCATCTAAAATTGAAACGAGGGAGTTATCAGACCTTGTGCGGTCTGTTGGCTCTAAAATTTCGAGGTTTGTAAGTGTAGCCCGGTCTAAAAACATGCAGTGGCTTGTCATATGCGGGCGTATGGTTGTAATATGCTCTAACGGGCAAAGCTGCCAGTCGCCAAGGTAGTGAAGTAGGGCGCCTGCGGCCGTTACGCCTGCGGTCATAGTTTTTAGTCCAAAGCCGTCGAGTGTTGTTACTTTAAAGTGGTTGCAGAGCCTGTCGTTTGCATCTACCGGATCAAAGAGCCAGTCATCTTGCACAGAAAGTGACAGCTTGCTGCCAAGTTGTACTTCGGCTAAAAGCTCTTTATGTTTTACCTGAAAGCGCCGGGACAGCAACAGCTCTTTAGGGCTTTGGCGAAAGATTTCGTTACATAAGTCTTTAGCGCTTGTGGTTTCATATACCGAAAATGTAGCAGAGGCAATATCGATAAGTGCAAGGCCAAAGAGCTCGCCATTTGTAGTAACTGAGGCAAAGTAGGCATTAGATTTTTCCTGCACGCCGGCAGTGGGGATGTGTGTGGCTGGGCTTACTACGCGAACGACCTTGCGTTTTACAAGCCCTTTTGCATTTTTGGCATCTTCTACCTGGTCGGCAATAGCCACGCGGTAGCCTTTTATGACGAGGCGCTCGATGTAGCCTTCGCTTGTGTGCCATGGAATGCCACACATAGGGGTATCTTGGCGCTGGGTGAGGGTGAGCTCTAGCTCCTTGGCTAAAAGTATGGCGTCATCTTCGAATGCCTCATAAAAATCGCCCAGGCGAAAGAACAAAATAGCCCCTTTTGCCTGATTTTTACATTCTACCCACTGCTGCATCATTGGCGTTAGCGTGGTTGCATCTTTTTTTAGCTCGATTCCCATAAACCCCATAAAGTAGAGGTATATTGTTTACTGAGAGGGCAATTTAGTAAAACCGTTAAATTTACCTTACTAATTAAAATTATATTTTATAGAATAAAAGTAGTGGGACTTATTTATAAAATGTTACTGAAAAGAGGTGTTTATGAGTGGTGTAACTGGCAGCTTCGAGCAGCGAGGACAATATTTAGTTAATGCTCAAGAAGATAAAAAGGGAGGGACGACCAAACTCTATTTATCTCAGATCACTAAATCGGGAACTGTAAATAAAAGAGAACAAATAAAAGTAAATGATCATGAAATAAGTCAAATCGTTGAACTTTTTAATAGTAAATCGGTAAGTCTGGATGCGAAAATAAAATTAAAATCTGAAAATTTATCAAAAGGACAATCTGTTCAGGTGGAGTTAAACCGTAAGACCTACACAATAACACCTGTTACAGCAGATAAGCCTGAAGTGTTAGAGGCCTTTGCAAAAAAAGACTTACTAAAAATTGGCGAGGACGTTCGGTTTGTTTCTGTAAACACCAGAGCTCAGACACCAAACCAGCAGCGTATTGATAGTGCGGCCTCTAGCAGTATGCTAAAGCCGTCCAAGTTGCCACAATTGCCGGTTTATGAAAAGGGGTGGGATCGCGTAGGTGGCTATGTTGCTACATTTAACAGGTCGTCGGCAGTTGTTGGTAAGCCATGCTTTGTAAAGGTTGGCGGGAACGTTCAAGCTGATGAAAAAACTCTCAATAAGATAGGAGCGGCTCTTTCGCATGTCATGAATACAGATGAAAGTCTAGACAATCCAGAACAAAGAAATTTGCGAAATGATTTAGCATCTTGGAAGGAAAATGAATCAGTCGAGATAGTAGTGGAGGGACAGACATATCAATTAGAACCTGTGGATAGGACCAAGTTGCCATACGCTGATGGGCTTGCTTTAGACAAGTTGATATTTAGTAGAGAAGAAGGCCTTAGAAATATACAACAAAAACAAGAATCCTCTCTTGGATCAATTTCTGGCACTTTTAGCAAGGTTGTATCAGCGCCTAAGCCACCACCAAGGCCAGATTCATTGGGTTCTAATAGAAAAATCACTCAAGGTCAAAGGGGGCTTCAGAGGCCTCTGCCTATGCCTAGGGCTGTTCCGGCAAGTAATACTTCAGCATCTAAACCTCCTGCTATTCCACCTAGGTTGGATTTGCCGCCAGAAACAGAAGCTCCTCTTCCTCCGACAAAAGAAGTGCCAGAAAAAACTTCGAAAGGGCCACCTAAGCGTCCGCTGCCACAATTTCCTCCGGAAAAGAAGTAGTTGCTTTTAGATATTTTGTAACATTTGGATAGACTATGGCAATTCCTACAGGCGCAAATAGTGGATCAGAGAGGGCCTCATTTGCGCAGCCTTTTGCAATGGTGGGCGATAAAATTCACGTTAGTGGCAGGGTTTTCAGGGTGGTGCATAAATCTAAAGACCACCTTGAAGTGGTTAAGCATGTAGTAGAGCAGCTTGCCAAGTGTACGTCTGAAGAGCTGGAAGCTACTTTGGGTAAGACTTTGAGTGTTTCGCGTGCGTATGGGCCACAGATTAAGGTTCAATTTAGTGATGAGGGGCCCAGGGTAAGCCGAGGAAGTTTACGTGGTCAACCCTTACAAGTTTTGCTGCAAGAGGTAAACCCAAAGCTGGCAGATTCTTTGCCCCCTGCTATGCCAAAAAGGGGTACGGCGGAGTACTGGGTAAAAAGCGTTAAGGTGTTTTTGGAAAAAGAAGGCCACTCTAAAGATGCTGTAAAAAAAGCTGTTGATTTGATCTTTCATGAAGGCCACCTTAGGCTGCTTGATGTATTGCAGGGTGGTAGCGGCTCTGACTGGGGAGAAAAAACAATAGCTGATCTTTTACAAGAGCCTGGCAATGAATCATTGCGCGAGGCTCTTTTGCACTTGGAAAGTAGCTATACCCTTGATGATGGTAGGTCTAGCTCTCCAAGAAGGCGTGAAGAGGCTTGTTACAACGATTTAAAAGTTTTTGTGCTTAAGGCTTTAGAGCGATCTGTGCGGGTGGTGCAGATTAACGACACAACCCAGATGCGTCAGCAGTTTGTTCAGGGAAGTAGCAGGCTGTGTGAAAAAATTATAGATGGGCAACTGCTGAGTCTTGATGAGATAGGAACAAGGGGTAGGGGCTTCCCAAGTGAGGCTGATAAGGGAAAGTACCGCAACGATATTATCCACAACAATACAAATCTTGGCACTATTGTCACATTTGATGCTCGTGCTATTCCTCAAAGGGTAGTTGCGGTACGCTCTGGAAAGTCGGATACCTTTGAGCGGCTACAAGAACATGTCCTAGAGGCGTGCATGCAGCAGCTTTTATGCCGCGAGCCTAAGGGGCTTATCGATAGAGGTAATGGCCGCTATGATTTTCACCATGCAATTACCTCATACCTAGATCCAAGTGCCTTAAAATCGATTGGAGAAAAAGTCATTGCAGGAGCAGGCGAGCGTGAATTTTTAACTCATATTTTGGAGCAGCTGGACAAATGGCCAAAAGAGGGTATTGTCGTACAGCTAGCAGACGGTGCGGGTGGCAGAGCTGAAGTGACACTTAATAAGCCGATTATCTGCAGTCAGCTTTTGTCGTCAACGGTTCGTGGTGTGGGTAACGAAAATAAACGTGTTGCTTCAATGGGGCAGGCGGCATCTGATAACATTAATTTTATAGCAAATATTGAGCTGTTGTCCCTTTATCCTGGGGTTCATGATGATGAACGGCTTACTGCGGCTAAAAAAGCCTTTGAGGCGCACGTCACAAAAGAGTTGGGGGCGGGTTTTTCAATAAATAATCTTGTGTCAAATAAGGCGATATTTACCTCTAGTGAAGCGAGCATATATAAGAGGGAGGTTCGTGAATTCTTATTGCAGATGGAAAAGAAAGATGCCCTTTTAGCAAAGGCACTGTTTGCTCTGTTTTTTCGCCAGAAGCTTACTGCGAGAAACGATTTTAGTTTTGTGCCTGAACCAAAAGATGAGATGCATGTTGCAGACATTGAAATTTTTAGAAACATCGTGTTGGATAAGTTAAATGTTTCGATGGGTAAAGAGTGCAAAAGCGGAACAGACCGCACAGCAATAGGTGTAGCCTTAGCCTGTGCTCAAGAGCACTTTACCATAAAATTTGGCAAAGTATTTGACCCAACACCGGGTAGTCATACCCAAAATGAGCGATTGTGGTTTAAAACATTTTATCGCGAAGCCCTTAAAGAAATGGGGGCTGCTATAGTTTGTGAAACAAAAGGTTACTCGGGCCTTAAGTGGGGGGGTGGCATTCGATTTATTGGGGGTGTTGCTAACCCTAGTGCTTACAAGTATCTCTACCTTGAAGAGGATTTGGCGCCGCTGAAAAGCGAAGGTATTAGTAGTGTTGAAAAGGCTGATGTTATTGATTTAACAAATCAAGATTTATATGAAAAGGGCACCTTGCAGTATAGAGGTAAGTTGCGACATTCGCGTGGCATGTATGGTAAATCAGACAAAAAATTCATAAAAGAGCTTGAAGAGGCACAAAAAACCATAAGTGAAGATGCCCGAAAAAATGTGGCTCACGAAATTGAATATTTCTTTTGCAAGGCGCTGCAGTTAGCCCCAGAGCTTGAAAATAAGGTGATAGTTAACGAGAGCTTAGAGCTTGCTGTACATGTTCGCGAACTTCATCTTGATAAACCCATTGTCGAAGGTGGACGTATGACAAGAAGCGACATCCTAAAAGCCAAAATAGAAGAGCTAAAAAAGAAGGATGCAACACAGCAAGAGGGGCTAGAATGTTATGTTTTACAACAAATAGATGCTCTTTGGGACCTTATTCAAAGAGCTGAGGCAATTTCTGCGCAGAAAACGCCACGATTTTTTGGCAGGCGCCCTCTGCCGACGGTGCCTACGCGGGCCCCGATAACACCCCGATCCGATGAGGAAATGGAGTGATAAAGTGTCTCAGGAGCCTTTTAATCTATGTATTTAAATAAATTGTTATATAATGGAGATAGGCGAAGGTTTTAATTACATGATGTAGGGAGGCGTATTATATGGCTATTGGTGACGCAAATAGTCCTCGGGTAGGGGGACCACAATCGGCGGCTCAGCAGCATTACGAAGTTCGCGAAGAGGCTGGGGGTACAGCAAAGCTCTACATTGGCGGTAAAGCCTGCACTGTAAAGATAGGCGGCGAGATCGTCACTGATAAGAATCAGCTACAGCGCCTTGCTATGACCTTTAAGAAAACAGTTGCAGATCAGCCGACGATTGAACAAGGACAAGTCTGGAAGCTATCGAAAAAAGGTATCACTGTTTTTGACCAAGGCAGGAAGGCAAATGTTGGGGCTCTTAACTTGAAAATGGGTCAAACCACTGCTAAGCTTGAATCGCGTCTCAATAAATTTATAACAAACAAAGAAATAACAGTAAAAGTAGCGAATGACCAACGACTAGGAGGTCCGCCAGCTCCGCCACCGCCTAGACCAGAGCGACGTGAGCAACCTCCAGTTGACCTTGGGCAGCAACAAGAAGAGGAAGAGCCTTTTGAGGTTCGACAGCAACGTGAACTGGAAATTCCGGAACATCAAGTTGGTCGTGCTGTTCCGGAAGATTTGGGAGGCGAGGTGGAAGCACCTCCTGTGCCTCCTCGCAGGCCACCTTCTTTGCAACAGCCTGATGATGGAGGCTTGGAGCAATTTACAGTAGAGGTAGAAGAGCTGGGCGCGGATGCAGAGCAGCCTCGTTCGCTACCTCCAGATCATCCACCGCCACCGCTGCCAAAAGAGATTGCTGTTGGTGCCGAAGGTGGGGATGTTCCGCCTGAGGTTCCAGAACGCGATGATGTTGGAACAGGGGATCATCTTGAGGTAGATAATCAAGCTCCGCCTCCACCACCTGCCTACGGTGATGAGGACGAGCAAGTTGCTGAAATTAAGTATGATGATGTCGGAGTGGGAGAAGAAGTTTATGATCAGGATTTGGACCTAGTTGATGAAGATTTTTCTGACGCCTTAACGGGGCTTCTGACGGGATCGCTTAGCAGGACTGCTGGAGCTGATGAAGAAGCAGAGACTGTTTCAGAATCACCTCCACCGCTAGAGGGAAGAGGATCTCCTCCTCCAGGCCATGAAGCAATTACTGCACGTAGAGCAGCTCTTGAAGTCGAACAAGATGGTGACGATGAAAGCGATGAAATTCCTGATGCGCTAGTTGCACCCGCTCAAGAAAGAGCCTCTGTTGAAGAAGCGCCACCTCCACCACCAGCACCAAAAGTGGGTGATGCAAATAGAGATCCTCCTGTGCGCGGACAGAGCGAAAGTTTGCTTGATTCGATAAGAGCTGGCACAACCCTTAAAAAAACACCGGGACCAGTGGAAAAAAAAATAACAGGCTCTTCGGATGAGAGTGATACTTCTTTATCTAAAAGTGCTGATGCATTGTTGAATAAATCACCAGAAGCCAAAAGAAAAACCGATGAAAATCCTGTTGAGGGTCCAGTTTCTGATGATGAGTGGGATGAGTAGAAAAAGGAATAAAACTGGCTAGGATTTTTTTAATCTGTGTCATGCATTTTGTGCACTTTTTACCTAGTACACAACTTTCAGCGTCGCTTATTGGCGGCCCGGAAACTCACCAGAAACATAGAGCCATGGGCCGCTTATTTTTTTAAAGCGGCTTTTTTCTGTGAAGGAGGCATCTTGTCCTCCCTGGTGTAGTGTTGCTTTGAAGGTTACAAACGATACTTGTTCACCGTCGGCACATTCAATAATTTCCAATCCATCAAACGAAGTTTCTTGGCAAAACTGCAGAATGCCGGCTATTCGCTCGAGCGGTTGTTGCCTGAAAAGGGGATTGGTTGGGCAGGTTGTGCTAACGATGTAGGGGGCCTTGCCCATGGCATACGCGCTATAGCGCGAGCGCATAAGTGCGCAGGCGTTGTCAGCAGGCTTGCCATCGTGAAGAGGCTTGCAGCAGGCTTCATAAAGTTTTTTACTGTGGCAGGGGCAAAGCATTTTTTACAGGGCCTCAAAAAAGTATTTCGCGTCTAAAAGTTTGCATCCATTTTGCACGATAATGGCCAAAAGTCGATACTTTTTCACATTGTCCTTCAGAACAGTCCTCGAGTTTGGGCATTTAAGCATAAAAAGAGTTTACCTAGTGAGCTTTAGCTCTCTGGATTGCGGGGCATAGCTGCCCCGCAATCCAGAGAGCTAAAGCTCAAATTTTATATGACGTAAATCATCAAAAACCAAATCTTGCCCTAAATCTTATGCAAATATAGGTTGATGATTGGATGACGTTTGTAATTATAGGGGCACATAGTGATAAAAGCATTGTTTGTAGATATTGGCGGGGTGGTGCTGACAAATGGCTGGGACCATAAGTCAAGAGCTGCAGCTGCTGCTAAATTTGGGTTGGATCTGCCCGAATTTGAGCGTCGTCACGCACTTATTTTTAGCACTTATGAGGTTGGTAAACTGGTGCTTCGGGAGTATCTGCAGTTTGCTGTGTTTTACTGCGATCGTACTTTTAGCCAGCAGCAGTTTGAGGAGTTTATGTATGAGCAGTCAGCGCCGCTTGAGGGCATGTTGGCTATGCTAAAAGAGGTAAAGCAAAAATATGGCTTTAAAGTTGTTGCCGTAAGCAACGAAGGCCGTGAGCTTACAGAGTATCGCATTGCACACTGCGGTTTGGATGAGGTATTTGATTTTTATGTTGCTTCTGGCTTTGTTCAGCTTAAAAAACCCGATCCTGCAATATACAAGCTAGCTCTTGATCTTGCCCATGTTGTTCCAAATGAGGTCATTTACATAGATGATAGGGCTTTATTTGTTGAGGTGGGAGCTTCTCTAGGTCTTCATTCGTTGGTGCATACCGATGTTGCCTCAACCAAAAAATTTATATCCGCCTTGTGTTAAGTCATTAATTCTCTAATTTTTACCTTAAAACGGTTTTTGTTGCCTGTTATTAAAAAATAGTTTATGCGTTAAATTAATGCATAAACTTTATTATAAGAGGTAGGCTATGACTTTTTCTGCGATAAAACACATAACATATGCCGCAGCCGGTGGCTTTACAGCAGGCAGCCTAGCAACGGCCGCTTTATATAACAGCGCAACGGTAAAAACGGCTGGGGCAGCCTACCCCTATTTCCGCCATGTAGGGCTGGCCGTAGGTGTTACAGCAGCAGTTGCTCGAGCCGTTGATGAAGTATTTAAAGCTATAGGCTGGAAAACCGATGCCGGACTGCGCCTTTTAACATCGCATGTTATTGTTGGCCTTGCGCTTGCCTATCCAATGATGATGCTTGTGGGTGAGCCTGCGCGCCTAGGTAAGGTTATAGCCACAGCATTTGCGATTACTGCTTTAGCGGTTAACGTAATTGTTAAATAATTACTAGTAAGTGGTAAAATAGTTATATGTGGCTAAACTTTTATTGTAAATCCCGATTGCAAGGTAATAAATTATGGCAGTAGGACCTCTTGATACTCCTCCGAATAAACCCTTGCCATTAACCCCGCTTGATAAAGCGGTTCAAGGGTTAAATTTTAGAGCGGGTGAAATTACTCATACAATTACAGCTTTACGCCAATCGGTAGGTTCTAGCCCACGCATTGTTCAGCTGCTTAATAAAATTGGTATTGGTCCGCAAGCAAAAGTTATAAAAGCTCTTTCACAAGAGCAAAAGCTGATTGGTAAGATGGTTACAATTTTAGGGCATAAACCTTCGATAAGTGTTTATCAAAATCTACCACCAGCGCTTCCAAATACGATTGCTGAGGTGAATGAAAAACTAGAGAGTAAAGAGCAAGAGATATCCGAAATTTTAGATAATTTAAAAGAAGTAAGGCAGGAAATATCAAATTTGGATAGGGACTATCACGATGCTGTCGTCTACCATGCAATTGCAGAGGCTGGATTAGCTAAAACTGAACCACAAGAATATAAAAATACACTTGCTGACATGGATACATTAAAGGCAACGCTAAAAGGTTTAGAGCATGCTCAGCTAAAGGTTGAGAGGGAAATTAAGGAATTAGAAGATCAATATGTTTCACTGATTCAAGATAAAGATGAAGCCGCCCTTAAGGCAATTGAAAATATTGAAAAGAGAATATCCAATAAAGTCCTCAAAATAGAAGATCAAATTATTCAAAAAACAAAACAGGTAGAACAAACCTTTTTTCTAGCTCGTCGTCCCTTAAAGCAACAGATCGCTCAGCTACAGCATCAGAAAAGCGCTGCCAAAAATGATTTAGAGCAGCTGCGTGTAATGAAAAACTCTGAGACATTCGATCAAACTATTTTGAGGCAGGCACAAGAAACCTTGGAGGGTGCTACTGATGAGGGGCAAATAACGTTGCTTGGACAGATTATAGATTACACAGAACAGATGGGTAAGGATATAGGGCGGCTAGGATCACTTCGAATAGGGAAGGAATCCTTTACTGTCGAACAGCGGGAAGGAAAAGAGCCAGCTGAATTATGTACCATGTTTGCAAGATCTATTAGAGATCATGTGGCATCAAAAAATCCAAAACTCAAGATTTATGCCAATACCATGAATGAAATTCTTGCTACAACAATGCAAAACTTTTTCAGCCCTGTTACCGTTCTTTCACATGCTGACTCACGTATTCCTTTTACTGAGTGGGGGGCCGATAAGGGTGATACAAGAAGCAGCACGACTTTTGAGATGGAAAAAACCCACCTGCGTGCGCCAACAACACTGGTTATAACACGTCAGTTTGATAAGAAGTATCAATATGTCGGTGAAGATCGAACTTTAGAAGGCCAAACAAAGGACATGACGCTTCAGGTGCAGTGTAGTTATAATCTTGAAAGTAAGGAAGTAGAGTTTATTTATACCTATACTTTAGATGGAAGTTCTAAAACGTGGGAACCTACGAAAGATCCATTTAAAGCAAAGCTTGACAACCCTTGGGCTTCAAAAGAATAATTATATACAATTATTTCAGTTACTGTTTGTTGAATTTTATGTAATTTCTTGTTATACTATTCTAATTTTTTATAAAATGGAATAGTAATTAATGAGTTTTTCTTCGATATCAACAATATCTACGGTTTTTGGTATAGCAAGCACAACAGATCGCGTTTTAGTATTAGATCCCCAAAAAGGAATAACGGTTAGTTGTGACATTACGCTACGTGCAACCTGTGATCAGGTGTTTAAACGGCTGGCCACGCTGCTTGCCGCCTCTCTTGCCTCCTCTCAAAACGAACCCCTCGAAGCTTGTTTTTTACTAAGAGAGCGGATTAGGTGCTATGAAGGTGCGTGCAACGATTTACCAATGGCGGTAGTACACCAAGTTCGTGCACTTGTTAACTTACTTATTATTAAGGCATCTACTGAGGATACAACGGGGGGGGTATCGCCATTATTGTGCAGGCCGCAAATACAATTTCCTGCAATGAGCCCGGTTCAATATCCCCCTTATATAATTATGGCGGTGAAAAATTTAGGGGACAATTTAGAAGCAGATTCCGAAAATGCAAAAGTGTTGCCTAGTCGCGCCATGGGAGCTCTCAGGCAAAAGGTGCTAACCTTTTTATCGGGGAAAATGGGTAGTGAGTCCAACCAGTTGTTTGGTATTGAAATGGCGTTTTTTGATGTTATGAGCCAGTGGTGGGAGGTAAAGGCAAAGCGTTTATCACAGACTCCTGACAAAAATAGCTCTCATGCTCATAAATTGCTAGCTGAAGAGGTCAAAAAACCGACAAATCACGATTTTGAAACGCTCATCTACCCAAGAGATTTGCTCTACATAGAAAAGTGTATACTGCATCATCTTATAGCGCTTTCTACCACAGAGCTTCTCATAGCGGGGCGACTTCGTCAATGGTTAAATAAAGGGGTAGAGGTTTCCTATGAAAATGTCTCAGCAACGGCTCAATCTATTATTCTTACCCCAAAAGAGACTGGTATATTAGAGCTTGGGCTCTTTCTTCAGACAAAAAGAGCTTGCTGTAGAGTTGTGAAGCATGGTGTCGATGGTTATACGGAAATTCTTTTAAAGAAGCTGCAGGAATATAAAGCGCAAAAAGAAGCAAGTCAGGAATTTTTTGATCTTTGTGTTGCTATGTTGACTATTAACGAACTTGTGCATAGCAAGGAAAAATTACGACATAACTGGGACAGGCTGTTTTGCGCGGGATCTGTTTTATTAGGTAAAGATGATGATCAAAGATATTTTTCTGCAGCAAGCTATCTTCCAAGAAAAAGGGTGAAATTTTTATACACTTCAGGCGTTTACCTTCACACAAGCCTTCATGAGACCTCAGACACTTTTAACATAGGTGCTATCGAAGCGAGAGAAACGATTGTAATTTTATATGTAAAAATTTTTAAAACATTTATCTCTCGATTCTTAAAGGAAGAAGATAGTGCGTTTTATGAAGTGATTGCTAAAAAAATTGCGGAATGTAGAAACAACAGTAAGTCTAAAGCAGTTGCACTTTATAACTTTGAACAAATTGCATTTAAAAATAGAAACACTGATACAGAATATGTTTGGCATCGAACAGAATTTGCTGATTATAAAATACTCCTTGATGACCTAGAAGCCGTGCTGAAGGGCGTTGTTCTCAAAGTTCCCGCTTTACTGCGCAGGGTTACACAGCATCAACCTGGTAGGGGCTTTATTGATGATATAAAGCTGCCAGAGCCTCATAAGCGCCGAGTGGTTAAGCAAAAGAGGGCTCTTTCTTCTTCCAGAAGTCCCTCGCCAGAGTCTGCCCAACCTTTAGTTGAAAAACTTACTGAGGCTGTTGCAAATATTACTATTCAGCCTAAGGTGCAAGCGCCGGTAAAGGCTACTAAAACTAAAGTTGCCCTTCTTTATGCCTCTCGAGTACGGGATTGGTTTAGCAAGCCCGAATCAAAAAATGACCCCTTTGTTAAGGAATCAAAATACTCTGAGGGTGCCTATTCAGATGTCGATAAATATTGGATCCGTGCGCGGCATAACTTTGCTCTTGCTGTAGATGGCTACCTTGATGAGGGCATTGAAACAACAGATGCAAACGTTTTAAAAGAATATAAAGCCAAAAGAAGAATACAGCTTGTCGGGGAAATCTCTGTAACCTCGGCTCTTGTAACGCAGACAAAAAAGGGGATTTTCACCTACTCCATAGGTAAAACGGGCCATGTATTTCACCGCTGGTTTACGCCAAAAAACAGCAAAGAAATTATTAATCCGGGTGCTGAGAAGGGTTGGGAAGTATTGGAAGAGGCTCAGGAAGTAGAGCTTAGTTTAGATAAAGAAGAGCAGCTTGCTAACGACAAAAGCTACGTAGAGCATGAAACCCAAAACCTTGTAACGATTGTTGACGAAAAAAATAACGCCCGCATTCGCATTGTACGACTTATGCCAATAGAGAAATAACTACCTTTACTGTATGCTATAGCACCCTTTTAGGAAATAATGACCGTACTTTCATTTAATAGAACCACAACGGCTTTTGACTTAGTAAGCAAGCACGACACTTGCTACCTGGCGATTGACCCCATAAAAGGAATTACAGCAACGACAAGCCAAGAACTTGCAGCCTCTTGTGATCTCGTTATGCAACGCCTTGTATCTGACCTTGAACAGTTTTCCTTTAAGAATGAGGCAGAGGAGTTGCCTAAAAGGGGATTGGCTCTTTTAAAAGAAAAATCAATTGCTTACTTTAAAAATAAACTGGGCGAAGGCGACCGATCGCTAAGAGCTTTAGAGTGCACCTTTTTTCCGATTGCAGAGATAACCTGGAAGTACATGCGCGGGCTTGCTAACTTTAAACAGATAGTAGCCAATCCAGGTGATCATAGAGACTCAATGCATGGCCAACAACTTTTGCGAGAAATGCCTCGTTCTGTTAAGGAATATGATATTGAACTACTTGTTTTTCCTCGTGACGTGCTTTTTTTAAAAGGGCAGCTACAGTACTACCTTAAGCTATTTTCTTTGATTCAGTTAGCTATTGCCGAGAGGATTAATCACGAGATAGCTACGCGTGTTACGGTTACTTGTGATGGTCAGGAGCCTATATTTTTCTTTGGTGATGATGCAGCAGGAGATGTAGAGCGCGGCTTGCAGTGTGAAATTAAAAGGGTAAGCCGAAGGATCGTGCAAAAAGGCATTCTTGAGCGACCAGGTTTTGTGGTAACTGGTGTTACGCAGCTTATGCAAAAGTTACTTTCATATAAAAAAAATGATTCACATTCACCTGAGTTTTATCAACAGTGCCTAAAGATTTTAGAGATAAATGAGCTCTTTTCTATGCATAAACAGCTGCTGGCTGATTGGCATAGGCAAAAGTTTAGCTCAGGTGGGTTCACAAACGTAGAGAGCGATAAAAAACTTTTTGACACAATAAGTTACTTGCCTAGACGTGAGCTTATGTTCCTTCGTAAAGCTGGCAAAAAATTTATTGAACAGCTTGAGCTGCTAGAAAGTGACCCGTTGGTAATGCGGTTTGAAGAGCAGGAAAAGCTTGCAAAACAGTACTGTAAAATTTTTACAAGGTTTGAGACTGAGGCTGATGTTACCACATACTCTAAACTTGCCAATAGAATTACAGAGCTTGCAAATAGGGTTAAGACAAACCGCCTGGATATTTATGGATTTTACCATGAAGTGTGTGTTGTATCTACAGAGTATGATTCAGACGATGAAGAATTTGAAGAGTACATATGGAAGGATACAGGTGCTGAGCAATATGTGGCATTAGCCGAAGCAACAAAAAGTTTGGACGATGGCCTTGTGTTGGTAGTGCCTTCAGTTGTTGCCAGATGTGAAGCTAAAGGGCCTGATGAGTCGCGCGATAGGGGGTTTGCTGTTGCAATGCCACCAAGAGCAAAACAACCTCAGCTTATTTCCAAGAAAAAACGTAAAAAAAGCCTAACGCCGCCGAGTGCAAGTGATTCATCTTGTGACTCATCGAGGAGCTCATCGCCAGGGTCGCCTCCTGCTGCCCCTACAGTTTTGGTAGATACGCTCGCATTAGATGTTGCAAAATTAGCTCTTAATAAGCCGATTCGGCAAGCTACGCAGCCTAAAAAGGTTGTACGCGTGCTCTCGGCCCAGCCGCAAGAGAGCAAGCCACAAGAAGTGAGTGCTAAGCTCAAGTATGACGTGCGGGTTTTGCGCTGGTTTCGACAAAGTGATATTCTTCAAACAGATCCTGAGTATTCTGGTAAAACCTATGGACCCAGCCAGGAAAAGTGGATCTATGTAGAGCATAACTTTGCGCGTTTTGCCGATTTTTACCTGTTACATGGTGCTGCTGACACTGATAAAGCCCGCCTTTCTCGTTTGGGAGCATGTGAAAGAATTCAGCTGGTAGGCGATATTACTATAAAATTCCCACACGGCGATGAGACAAAAAGAGGCACCTTTACCTACAGTAAAGGCCTTGATGGTCTTTTTTATCACCGTTGTTTTGCCCCGTTTGATCGCGAAGAGGTTATAGATCAAGCCTATGCTGAACAGGCAGGTAAAGTCCTGGATTTGGCCGAAACGCCAAAAGAGTACAACACTAAGCCTCAGCTGGTTACAAAAGATGGAAGCTGCAAGCAAAGCGAAGCAGATGACCTAGTTGTGCTTGTTGATTCTAAAAATAGAGCCATTGTTCGCTTGGTAAAGTGTTCGCCACACTCGATTAAATAATTATTTGTCAATATAAAAATTCATGCAGCAACCTTTATTTTTTTAATTATTGCTATTCTTTAAAATAATCATTAATTAATTATAGAATTAAGTATAGAGAGTTTTATTTATCAATTTCCCTTACGGGAGGATGTGTATTATGGGTATGGATATTCAAGGGCAATCGCCAAAGTGGGATTTGCCACTTCCTGAGACAGTGCGTCAGAATGCAGATAAAAATCTAAGCACAAGATTAGCACAGGTTGCAGACCGAATTAAAGAATTGAACCAAACAAAATCAGCGACGACACTTAGCAGTATTCTCAACACAATTGGAGTTGGAAAAGAAAGTAGAGAGATAAAAAAGTTAAATAAATTAGATAAAGAGCTTTTGCAAACATATAGTGCTCTTAAAAAAGAAACACCTGCCATTGAACCGCCTAAAAATTTAAGTCAGTTAATACTATGCAAACAAAATGAGATAAATGATCTCTATGAGGATCCCGATTTTGTGAAGGCGGATCTTGCCGCCCAAGGGCTGATGCCATTTCAAAAGCAAGATCCAAAACATACCGAACTTTTAAATAAGATGGATACATTAAAGTCCCAGCTTAAAGGGCTTAATCTCATAAAAGAAATTGAACAAGTGGATTCGGCTGTAAGTACAGCGGGAATTACGCCTAAGAGCAATACCTGGACCTTTCGTTTGCCCTTTTCTGCCGAAGCGATAAAAATGAAATTTGCTGGTATTGTTGGAGCAATTAAAGGTTTTGGTAGTAAAACGGATTCTAGCGAAGTCGCTAATAAGCGGCTATCTGTGAAAGAATATTCTACTTTACAACCATCACAGAAAATACCGACGCAAACACCAACAGTAACACCTAAGCAAACACAAAATCAGGAACCTGACCTTTTAAAGACATTGGTGGCCAGTGACAGCCTGGAAGCTGACGTTGAGAAGCTTACTGGATCTGAGCGGTTAGAAGTGACAAAGAAGCTTAGTTCTATGGGTAGAGAAAGCAGGCTAAAGTATCAGGGTGCAACAGAAGAAAAGCTTAATCTTCTTGAAACAGCACTAAAAGAGTGCAGTGGCCGTAAAGCTGGGGTTGACCTTGTAGGAAAATTAATGCGTGGAGAGACTATAAAGAATGGGCGCGGTCAAATGGTACCCGTTAGTACATTATATTGCTTAACCAGTAAAAGTGTTGTTGAAACTCCACTTTTATTTACACTGGTTTTGGAAAAATTGAAAGATCCCAACCTAAAACCTACTGAAAAATTAGCGCTTCTTAGATTTTGCAATTCTTGGGTAAATGCAAATATGGCCACAAAGGAATTTGCAAAGCTAAAGCCAAAAGAAGGGGAAGATCATATCCTTAAACAAATTGCAGGAGCTGTATCATCAGATAGTGGTGATGATATCAAAAGTATCTGTGCTAACTTAATCAAGGCTGCGGATGCTACAAATATTCAACCGGAATATCATCTTGTAATGCCAAACGGCGAAGAATCTATGATGGCCATTTTATCCAATTTGCGAAGCAATAAATTTACTGAAAAAGAATACTCGAACCTTGCAAGTAAATTGGCGGATGATCTTTTCTTAATAAATGCAGCATTTTACAGGGAACTTACTCAAGACGTTTTAGCTGAGGACAAATGGGCGGGTGATAAACATCCATTACTTGCAAAAATGAATGCCTTTTCAACGAAATATTCAAATGTAATGAAAGCACATATTATTAAAGAAAGTGACCCCGCAGAACAACTAAAAATAATCGAGCTTTGCATTCGTCAAGCCCATGCTTGCTTAAGCCGTGGTGATTTGCAGGGGATGGTTACTTTATTGGGGACCATTAATGACACGGATATTGCTGCCTTGAAAGATGTGTATGGAAATCCGCTAGTAGATAGTTTAAAGCCAGAAGTTCAAAAAATGCGCACTCAAGTAATTGCTATGAATTCACCTGAAGGGAATTTTAAAGCTCCTCGTGAAAAGTTGGCAGAACTTCGTGGTCAAAACAAGCCTTGTATTCCTTTTATGGGGTTGGTAATGCAAGATTTGACATTTATTCGCGATGGAAATCCTGCAGTAACGGCTAGTGCAAACTCAGATGAGAGTTTTAATGAATCGAAGCTTAGTTTTATAGATAATACCATCGGAGATGCGCTTGTTTTTCAGGGTAGGGTAGGAGATGCTGTACAAAAGATAAAGGTGTCTACTGATCTATACAGGCACATAAATAATGCAGAAGAGTATGATCTCGAAAGCTTAATAGCTCGTCGTAAGGATTCTGAGGCTACAAATTTATTCAGCAACCTTACTAACGAAGAGCGAAAGGCAGCCACAGTCATGACTAATGTTCTGCTTGAGCAGGTGGATGTAGATACATTTGATATCAAAGGACTTTCACGACCAATAGTACAACAGGTTCAGCTAAAAATGCAGGCTCTAAGAGAGCAGGCAAAAGTTGATGCAAAAACATCGTACAATGAACTTAGCAACAAGGTCGAATTAGTACTGAAGGGTGAGCTTTCGGAAAACGTTAAAGATGCTTTGTTGGTTTTTCAAAATGCAAAAAGTGACACTGCGATTCAGAAAAGAAATGCTGTCAAAACACTTCAGGAAGCTATAGCAGATGATGCGTTAGCTATGGAGTTTGCTGACGCTATCAAAAAAGCCCAAGCGGATCTTATAAAGATTGATCAAATGGATGCAAAGTGTCGCAGGATAAGCGATATGCTTCGATAAGAGGGTGGGGTTAGGCATAAGGGGTTGATTTTAGCATTTTTTTAACCAACGAATTTGATGCAAATTTTGTCCTTTAAAAATGGGGCTAACCATTTTGCATTAGAGATCGCTTAGATCGACTTAGCGAAGCCCAGAGCGACCATTGAGAGCTTTGGGAAGAATGAAAAATGTATGGGAGTCCTATTGAGGACGACTGACTCGATGATAGAATCGCCCTGAACGAGCTCTAAATCCAATATTAAAGGACAGTTTTTCATGCAAGTAATTGCATGAATATGTACTTAAATCAGCCTCCCGGGCCAGACCTACTATGGTGTTGATGTTTATCGTGTCCGAAACTCACATAGGTTACACTTAACACAGGCACATAGGTTACACATTTTTAAAATTTATACTTTCAAAGCTACATAATCTATATTTTCATTAGGTAATAATATACCTTTCAAAATCTGCACTAAATTATCCTATA
>JBGSSB010000073.1:0-86067 GCA_041737255.1 Chlamydiales bacterium
TATAGGATAATTTAGTGCAGATTTTGAAAGGTATATTATTACCTAATGAAAATATAGATTATGTAGCTTTGAAAGTATAAATTTTAAAAATGTGTAACCTATGTGCCTGTGTTAAGTGTAACCTATGTGAGTTTCGGACACCCGGCCCCTTTCACTCTTAACCACAAATTGTGAAAAATGCGCGGCTCTAGCTCTCCCTTCCCCATGGAGAAGGGAGAGCTAGAGCCGCGCATTTTTGCTAAAAGGTTGAAATTTCGCCTTATTTATATGGTTATTTATTGAAAATGAGCTAACTGAAGCAAGGTGGCAATGTTCCACAGGTTATCTTGAGTGATTTTCGCTATCTTTAAACAGGTATTACTATTTCACATCGGTTATGTTTGACAAAAAAATGCAGAATGTATTAAAATATGATACATAGAGGGTAATTATGGCAAGTGTGCAAGGGATAGGTGCTGCTATGGCAGCGATAATGAAAAAAGCAGAGACCAACGAAATTGATTATCAACTCGTAATGGACTGTCTTAAAGACTATGCATCTCCTCGGGCTAAGTTAGGTCGGCTAGTTAGTGAAGAGGCTTTGATAAGGGTTAAAAAAGGTCTATATCTCTTAGGTGCCCAATTTCAGCATCACCCCTACTGTCTAGAACTTTTGGCAAATCTTATCTACGGGCCATCATATGTGTCGCTTGAGCGTGCGCTTTACATTTATGGAATGATCCCAGAGCATGTTGAGGCTATTACAAGCGTAACAGCGAAACCATCTTGTGAGTACAGAACTCCTGTAGGTACTTTTATCTATGCCCATTGTCATCCCAAAAGCTACTCTGTAGGTATCACAACTAGAAGCTACGGTGAACATGAAAACCCATTTATAGCAACACCTGAAAAAGCTTTAACAGATATGCTTACCATACGAAGAGGGAAGGTAACAAGTGAAAAGCATATAGGGGAAATTCTTCTTGAAGATCTTCGAATTGATGAAGAGGATTTAATCAAGTTGGATCTTGAGAGAATTCGTGAAATTTACCAAGCTCATCCACACAGTGCCGTGCATTTTTTACTAAAATGGCTCACAGAACTTAAGGCAATGCAATGAACGATATCATTAAAAGAATGCTCCAGTCTTATAACACGGCAACACAGGCCGAAGCAGATCGAGCTGTGCGAGAAATTCTCCAGGAAATAGCACTTATCGGCCTTTGGAGGGGGAAGTTTTTTGAACATGCAGCTTTTTATGGAGGCACTGCGCTGCGTATTCTTTATGGGTTAGATCGATTTTCAGAAGATCTTGATTTTACTCTTTTGCAAATAAACCCTTCGTTCGAATGGGGTGTTTTTGAGAAAAATGTTGTAGAAGAGCTTGAGAGCTTCGGGTTTGGGGTTACTTTTATAGAAAAAAAGAAACAGTTCGACAGCGAAGTTCGTTCTGCATTTCTTAAGACAAACACCCATCAGGCCTTATTGCAGATAGGTATCAAGGATTTAGCAAAACGCGGAATTCACCCTGAAACGACTATTAAAATTAAAGTGGAAGTCGACACTAACCCAGTGTTTGGTTTTGAGGTGGAGCCAATTTATCTAAAAGATCCACTCCCTGTACCTATTAGGGCCGTGAAAGAAACTAGTCTTTTCGCTGGCAAATTACATGCTGCGCTCTATCGAGCCTGGAAACAGCGTGTAAAAGGTCGGGACTGGTATGATGTAGTCTGGTTTTTAAGAAGAGGTATTCCACTGAACTTGCACTATTTTGAAATGTGTATGCGAAATGGTCAAGAACTTCGAGAAGATGAGTCACTTACCAATGAAAAGGTAGTAGACCTTCTCTGTAAAAGAGTAGAAGCAATCGATCTTGCATCTGCAAAAGAAGATGTAGCTCCATTTCTTAAAGATCCAAGGCAGCTCGATTTATGGTCGGTTGATTTTTTTAAACATTGGTTTAATATGCTTAAAATTGAATCTAATGTAAAGGCTTAGGCTATTTTCCCACAGCTTCTGTGGTGTGTCTTATGAATATCTCGTATTCGCTATTGGCTATTATTTTTTGTATGACGTTGTCCCAAAGTGAAACTATGATCCATTCAATGGTGTTTAGGGCGCTGGGTTGCATTGAATAAATGCCAAGTGTGGCTAGAAAATCTCTGGGCTTGTTTGTTAGGTAAGCGTCAATTAAGCCCATCTTCTCCCTGAAGTTCTTCTGTGCTATTTTTCCTCTAAATTTAAACAGAGGAAAGCATGAAACAAGACAACATCACCCGCAGCTCAGAAGATTGGCTTGAGCTCATCGAGGAATGGCAACAAAGCAACATGAGCGCAAAAGCGTGGTGCCAACAACGTGAAGGGGGCCGTGCCTGCATTAGGCATTAGGCATAAGTTGATGCAAAGGGTTAGACCCGTTAATTTATAATGCCTAATGCAGGCACGGCCTAGGGGGTTCTAAACTTGGCCTCTTTGGCTTTGAAGGCGTTGTACGAGAACTTGAGCGCACACTACTTGGCACCCTTGCCGACAATAAACACGCAGACATTACACCAGTCATGCAAAGCTACCTTAAGGCAACAGTAAGCCAAATCACACGTACTGTTGAAGCTAAAGGTATGCTTGAACCAGAGTTTTTGAGCGAAGCACTCATAGGGGTACTTCCCAACCTTGAAACGGCACCTAACGGCATGCCTGAGGCCGCTGATTTTGCACCAAGAGCAACAGAAGCCCTACTTGCCATGATCTTCCCGGGCGGAAAAAAAGACCTGCCTATTCCAGATATAGCCAAAGACTTTGTCTGGAGAAAGGCAAATCAAGGCGTTCAAGATTTCTTCCTAGAAATTACCGACCCAAATAGACGCATCCTGTGGGCCACAGACCGCCTAATCCCCATGACTACATCAAATGAAGCCCTTATAGGCCGGCGCCTACAGGACGTAGAAGACATGCGCAACCACCTAAAAGCAGGTAACGTACCAGATACAGCCTTTATAAAAAAAGCAGAAGCTGCCTTCAAGCGCTACACTGTATCAGCAGCAGTGCGCCAAGCTGACCACAGAGTAAAAGAGTCAAACCTCTGGGGCCCATTTAAATGGATAGCCCGCCAGGTTGTAAAAGCCGTTACCTACCTCGCGGTGCGCTTTTCGCTTCGTGATAGAATCTACGCATTTGTAGCAGATCCTGCCAGCGACCAAAAAATACGCCAAGCCCTCTGGGCATTCCTGCACTTCAAAGCCCCCGCCCAAAAGCGCTCAGAAAAAGAGCGCCAACAAGCACTAAACCGCCAGCTGCAAGCCACCCTTGCAAAACAATCCATTGCCCCCACAGCCTTGCAAGGCATCATCTCCTCCCAAATGGCCGACTACCTTGCAAACAAAAATGTGCTGGATGTGCTTACATAATATTTGCATAATAGCCCTTAGGAGGCTGTGAAAAAATTAGAACTCTGGCGAGTTTGTCGATATTTTTTGCAGATTTCAAAATTTAGGCCTGTCCGAACCGTCCCATGTGCCGGTTTGGACGGGCCTAAATTTTGGATTAAGTGAACGGTATTGGGGCTTGACCCGTTTCTGACCCCGTTTCCACCTACCTCCTTGATAATTTTCAAGAAATGACCGCCCTAATTTAAAGTTTAAGGAGCCTTTCGCAAAAGGCTCCAGGATTATAACTTTGCAGCTATGAACGTATGTTGGCCTAGCACAGCTTTGGTTTGTAAAAGCTTAGTTGGCGGCAACAGGGAAATGTTCACAACTCCAAGGCGCCAGCACCCAATAAAGTTTATTCTTTCAAGAAGCGGTGTATGTCTAAGATTTTCCAGACACGTTCGTTCAAACTGTGTACACTCCTCAATATTTAACGCTCGAAGACTGCCTGGAACAGAAGATGGTTTTCCAGATATTGTAGAGCATGTTCATTATGATTCAGGCCCAGATCCCCCTGCCGCTGAATATATAGACCCGCCCCACTGTGATTATGAATGTGATTATGAATGTGATTATGAATGTGATTATGAATGTGATCCACCTCACTGGGAAGACTAATCACCTCAAAAAGCCACTCAAAATAGAATGTGGCCCGTTCCCTCTTTGCAGCAACTAGGCAGATTTTAAGTAATTGTCATACAAAACTAAACAAAACATAAACTTTTTAGCAAAAAAGCAGCGAGGAAGCACAGCTCTAGCTTTCCCTTCCCCATGGAGAAGGGAAAGCTAGAGCTGTGCTTCCTCTATATTTTGTTCTCAAAAGTGATTAAATTTCCTATTCCTAAGCACCTATGCTTGGAATGCCTTTCCTTTTGATTCTTGGCGCAAGTAAAAACATCAAGGCTAGGTTAGGGTTTTTTGTGGCAGGGCATCGGTCATGTAATCGTAAAAATCGGATTCATTCACGATAAGAAGGCTGTGAAACTCTCGACAAACGCTTATACTCTCTTCAATAATCCGCTTAGAGCCAACACCTGGTAAAAAAAGAGCCCTAAGTGAAATCACGGGCGAATTGACTTTGCGCAAAAGAGATAAACCATAAAAGTAATCATCTAAGCTAACACCCTCTTGACGCACCCTAAAGTACATAACTGGGGTCTTGTAAAGCAGGGTTTGCACAGCAAAGTGGATGCCAAGGGTATCCTTTGGTGGCTCACCAAGATTGCCAAATAAATCAGGAAGTGAGTGGCAAAAATAGACCCTACCCAAGGTGCCTTTTTCTGCCTCTCCAAAAAGAGCGATCGCGGGTATTGTCATAAAATCCCTCCTATCTTCTCACTCCCTTTAATTATAGCATAACTTTTTTAAAACTACAAACGCACCTATTTTATACGATACTGATTACTGTCGTAAAAGTGAGCCGCCCCTTTAAGCTCTTGCTCAATTTGTAGTAGGCGATTATATTTCGCAACACGGTCGCTTCTGCAAGGCGCACCTGTTTTAATCTGTCCTGAGCGGCAGGCTACAGCCAAATCAGCTATAAAGCTATCTTCTGTCTCTCCAGACCTATGCGAAATAACACAAGCAAACCCATTTGTCTGCGCAAGGGCTATCGTATCCAAGGTTTCAGTAAGAGTGCCAATCTGGTTTACTTTTATTAAAATTGAATTTGCACACTTTGTGTCGATTCCCTTTTGTAAAAATCGGGGATTTGTAACAAAAATGTCATCGCCAACAATCTGAACTTTTTTGCCCAGTTTTTCATTAAGGTACTGCCAGCCTTCCCAGTCAGCCTCTGCAAGACCATCTTCAATTGAATCAATCGGAAAATTTGAAACTAAACTCTCTAAATAAGCCGTCTGCTCTTGGTACGTACGTTTTTTTCCAGCTTTCTTTTTCTTTTCGAGGTAGTGGCCATTTTCATAAAGCTCTGAGGCTGCGCAATCAAGCGCCAATGAAATCTGCTTTCCTGGCTCAAAGCCTGCCAACTTAATAGCCTCACAAATCAGCTCTAAAGCCTCTTCATGCGATGCTAAATTAGGGGCAAAGCCTCCCTCATCACCAACTGAGGTAACGTGGCCCTTTTGCTTTAGAATTCCTCGAAGAACATGATATACCTCAACACCCCAACGCAAACTTTCTGAAAAACTCGACGCGCCCACAGGCCTTATCATAAACTCTTGAAAATCCATCGTATTATCAGCATGAACGCCGCCATTAATGATGTTCAACATCGGACAAGGCAACTCTTTTGCTATGTTTCCACCGAGGTATGAATACAGTGGCTCTTTTCGAGCGATGGCAGCAGCTCTTGCTGATGCAAGAGATATTGCGAGTATTGCATTGGCTCCAAAGCGAGATTTGTTCTCAGTTCCATCGGCATCGATCATAAGTTTATCTAGCCTTGCCTGGTCGAAAATAGATTCCCCCACTAAAAGATCGGAAATAGCTCCATTTATGCTAGCTAGCGCCTTTAAAACTCCCTTACCACGATAACGATCACTATCGCCATCTCTAAGCTCTACAGCCTCATTTTGGCCAGTAGAAGCCCCTGAAGGAACTATCGCCCAGGCGTCAACTCCACCTTCAACTGTAACTCTGGCAGCTACCGTTGGGTTTCCACGCGAGTCCAATACCTCTAGGCCTTCGATAGATAAAATTTTATTCATTAGTTCTCCGGTATGATTTTTTAATAAAAGTGCAAAAATGTATTTAAGTTCTTAACTCTCTAGGATATAATGTCCCCATGAAACTTGTAATTACCAAACCTATGCCTCTTTTAGAGGCCATTTCTCAATTGTGCCCAGACAGTAGCAAAACGCGTCTACGCGAGTTTGTACGCCAGGGTCGCATACTCGTCGATAACGAAACTGTAACACGCAGCGATATCGAACTAGAGGCCGGTCAAGTCCTACTTTTCGAAGAGCGTAGAGTAAAATATGACTTCAGCGGCCTTAAACTTGTCCATGAAGACCAATTCCTTGTAGTTATTGATAAGCCATCCGGCCTTCTCAGTGTTTCAAGTAATTTTGAGTCACAGGAGACCGCACACGCAAAGCTCAAAAAACGCTATTATCCAAAAAAAGTATTTGTTGTCCACAGGCTTGACCAAGATACTTCAGGGCTTTTGCTTTTTACAACTCACCAAGAAAGCTACACAGCCCTTAAAAAGGCCCTTAAAGATCGTCTCATAAAACGAACCTATAATGCAATCGTCGAAGGAAAACTTGAAGGCACGGGCACATGGACTTCCTATCTTTTTGAAGATACCACCTACTTTGTGCACGTATCAGACGATCCAACAAAAGGAGAGCTTGCCACAACACATTACGAGGCAATTTCCTACAAAAATGGATACACCCTAGTCAAGTTTACTCTGGATACTGGCAAGAAAAACCAGATTCGAGTTCAAGCAGCAAGAGCTGGATATCCAATTGCAGGAGATGCCAAATATGGGGCAAAAACAAACCGCTTTGGGCGATTAGCTTTACATGCAACAAATCTAGAACTTACTCATCCTCACACAAAAAAGAACCTCTTGTTTTGCTCGAATTTCCCAATTGCACTATAGTGCAAGAAAATGGGGTAATAAATGGAGCAGACACCAGAGCGTCCAATAGAATGCGGCGAGTGTAAAAAACCCGTCGCAGTCATTTATACAGAACTTGTTGGTAAAATGATGTATCGCACCGCGATGTGTTCAGATTGCCCAAGGCTCAGGCAAAAACTCTACGGAACAAGAATTGACAAGGCTCACGATGCAGAAGCACTTGCAGCTGGCCTATGTTGTGGCATATGCGGTACAACAGCCGATGAAATAAAAATGGGCGCACACGTTGGCTGCGCCAATTGCTATGAAGTTTTTGATGACCTACTAAGTCAAGAGCTTGCCACCCAAGGAAGACTTACTCAATCACAACATAAACCACACTCTATTCCCTTACATTTGGGAAGAAATCCCGGACAAACAGCTGAAATCAACCCCTCACTTAAACTATTAGCACTCCATCAGGCACTCAATGAAACCTTGAGCCGCGAAGACTATGAGCAAGCCGCATGGCTAAGAGATCAAATAAAAGCACTTACTGAAGGCGATGTAACAAATGAGCAAAAATGACCCTAAAGAAAGCTCTCCGCTGGAATCACTACATGCCCCTTGGAACCACAATAAAAATGCAATATGGCTTGCAACAACACTGAGGCTATGTCGCAACATAGAAAAATTTAAGTTCCCTCAAAAGCTTGAAGCTGAAAAAAAAGAACACCTCCTTCAATCAACAAGTAAAGCGGCTTTACAAGCCAAAAACCTTGTAAAGCCATATATTCTCAAAGCAGATGAAATCTCCCCATCAGAAAAGGAGTTTTTAATTGAGCACTTTTTACTTTCTGAAGGCTTCCACGAAACAGGTCATGGTGCAGCTTTTTGCCTAGATGACACAGGCGAAACAATTGTAACTTTTAACATTAACGAGCACCTGCAAATTCAATGCACAGACTGCGCCGGAGATATTGAAAAAACATGGGCTAAAGTTGCCTCTTTAGAAAAAGATCTCTCAACAGATAATAATTTTGCCTTCAGCTCAAAGTTTGGATTTCTCACTGCCGACCCTCTTCATTGCGGCACTGGACTAATAGTATCTGCCTACTTACATATCCCAGCTTTAATCCACCAGCAGCAGCTCTCGCAGCATCTTAATGGGAAAATGGAGGGGACGGTATCATCAGGCCTGCAAGGAAGCCCTGATGAGTTTGTAGGGGATATTCTCATGCTCAGAAACTCCCATACAATAGGATTGAACGAAGAATCAATTATCTCAAATATGCGCAACGCCATTTTGCATATCGTGGTAGCAGAAAAAGATGCTCGCAGCAAGGTTAAAGCCACTCAAAGCATCGATTTTAAAGACCATATCTGCCGCGCAATAGGCCTTGTAAAGCACTCTTATAGACTTGATGCACAAGAAGCCCTAAGCGCACTAAGTTTCTTAAAGCTAGGAATTGAACTGGGCTGGGTCAAAGGAATGAGCGTAGAAGAGATCAACACTCTCTTTTTTGAATCAAGAAGAAGTCATCTAACGTATGTACTAAATAAAATCAGTGGTGATGAAGATATCGCCGTAAGAAGGGCCGAATACCTCAAGGGTAAGGCCTCGAAGCTAGCGTTTACTCTCTAAATCTGTTTGGATATAGCCACTAAGACAGTGAGCCAAGCGAAAAAAAGATAAGATTCAGAGATAAAAACTGTTTACCAGCTACTATTCTCTTTACTTTTGTTTTTTTTCGTTGAACTCACTGGCTCAGCGGAAGAAAATTGTATTAAGCGGCTTGTAGGCGAGCTGTAAGACGAGCCTTTACACGGCTTGCTTTATTCTTCTTATAAATGCCTTTGTTTACACCTTTGTCAACGATGCTGGACACTTCAGAAAAACGAGCCATTTGCTGGACCTTATCGCCACTTTTTAGACTCTCTAAAAATGCCTTCACAGATGTGCGAAAACGCGAACGCATTGCTTTGTTTTGCTCACGGTTTTTTTCGCTTTGATCTTGTCGCTTTTGTGGCGTCAAACGCTTTACTTTTTTGACTTCTTTTTCTTTGGCCATTTCATTCCTCGAAGGTTAATAGATGGTTATTTTAGCAAAATCATACTAAAAAGTGTTGATTTTTCCTACCATTTTTACCATACTGCTGTTTTTAGGCAAAAAATTGAAAAAAAAGGCCGTTAGGTTTCTCATGGCTGTAACCGTTGTAAGTTGTTACTTTTTACCCTTTCTTATATTCTTTTTTGCACAAATCGCCTTCCCCAAGTCTATTGGCGCATTTGTATTAGGTGTTGCAGCCCTTAGTATCGGCTCGCTTATTTTGTATTTTCTTATGCTAGATCAAAAAGTAGCTATCAAGGAAGTGGTGAAGCAACCTGCTGCAGAGGCACCTTCTAGCCACTCCAAGAGTGTCGCTCCCAATATCGCTCCTACCGAAGTTACAAATACTATTGAACAAGAATCTACATTTATTTATGAATCTTCTGCGCCAATTTTGGCTTGTGCAAAAAATGCACTTCTACAGCATCCAAAATATGCCATCTCAAACGACAAAAAAATAATTGACGAACAATTGCAGGCGCTGGATTCTCAAAAAAATCTTTTCACTGAAGAGCTTGAAAAACGTAATAAAGCCATTTCAGGACTTCAAGAAGCACTAGAAAGAGCACAACTTGCACTTAACACAAAAGAGTCAGAAACACTTCGACAAGCAAAAGAACTTGAAGATCTAAAATTTGAACTCTACACCCTATTACGAATTGAGTCCTACGTAGGTAAAGAAAACCAATCAGAACCATCTAGCAAACTAGCGACAGCTTCTTTCTAAAATAGCATGCCAGAGAGCCTTAAAGCCACCATTCACAACCGATAAGCCACGAACTAACCACTGAACAATAAAGTCTCTTTTTTGTCTATCCACTGCAAATTTGACATCTTCGTGCATTACTGCCCAAAGGTAGTCTCCATTGGTATAATATAGCCACGACCCAAATCGTTTACACAAATTCTCAGGAAGGCCCGAAAGCTTGGATATAAAGGCTAGGGGACAAACCTCTGCAATCTCTATCGTTCTCTTTGCTAAAGTGCCATACCTGTTACCCCCCAGCTCCACTCGAACCTGATCGTAGATGCATTTTGAATCAGTATAGTAGTGTGTGTGTTGCTGCAAAAAAATTTCAGCCGCAGCTAATTTCATTTGATTAAAGGTTCTGTCATACAATATCCAAATCACATCCCACCCACAAGCCATATAATCCCTGTTTCTCTCTTGAATCTCGAGCTGAGAAATTGGTGAACACTGCACCTCAAAAATAAGTTTTTTATCTGGCCATGCCACATCGGCCACTCGTCCAACATTCTCAAACCTCATCTCTTCCACAGAGGCCTCGATCCCTATTTGTTGACGTATGAGCCGTTGGATAGCAACATGTTCTTCTGATTTTCCTGCTTGACGGCAGGATGTGGCATCCTGTATATGGTAAAAGTGTGCGCGCAATAATTTGCCGGAGCGGACACGAACGCGACCGTTACACTCTAGGCAAAAGTAGTCATTTCCTTTTTGAGCTAAGAGCACATTACATTTATTTCCAGTGATAGTGAGTGCATAAAGTTGCATTTCTATTGACTCAAACTCCTTATATGAGAAAGACTAGTACGCGAATTGTTCCTTAATTTCAACTTTTTTCGACGGCATGAGCAGGTTAAACTTTAAAGAAGTATTTACTCCACAGCAGCAACAAAAAGTTGAAGAGCTGGTGGCACTGGCGCGTGAACAAGGCTTTATCACGTACGAAGAGATCAACGAAGTCTTGCCGATGTCTTTTGACTCAGCAGAGCAGATTGATCAAGTGTTGATCTTTTTAAGTGGTCTGGATATTCAGATACTTAATCAAGTAGAAGTTGATCGCCAAAAAGAGCGCAAAAAAGAAGCCAAAGAGCTTGAAGGCCTGCCTAAACGAGCTGAAGGCACATCGGATGATCCTGTCCGCATGTATCTTAAAGAAATGGGTTCTGTACCGCTTTTGAGCCGTGAAGAAGAAGTAGAAATCTCCAAAAGAATTGAAAAAGCTCAAATTCAGATCGAACGCATTATCATGCGCTTCCGCTATTCCGCCAAAGAAGCTATCTCAATTGCCAACTACCTCATCCACGGCAAAGACCGCTTTGATAAAGTAATCAGCGAAAAAGAAGTTGCCAACCGAACAGAATTTTTGCAGCTATTGCCGAAAATGGCTGTTCTTCTGCGAAAGGAAGACCTTATATTAGAGCAGCTTTTGCTCGACATCGAACGATCAAAAAAAGAAGCTGAAAAAATACGTCTTGCTGAAGATGTTGAAAAAAGCCGCATTCGTACCCAAGCCTATTTAAGACGCCTACACCTACGTCACAACATCATTGAAGACTTCTGCGAAGTTATTTTGTGTGCCTATGACCGCTTTTTACAGCTTGAAAAAGACATTCACGAACTAGCTCCTAGAGCTGAGAGAAATAAGTTTGCTTTGGCTAAACTCGAAGCCGCAAAGCGTCGCCTACGCAAGCTTGAGCTTGCTGCTGGCCGCAGCCTAGATGACTTTAAAAAAGATGTCCGCATGCTGCAGCGCTGGATGGATAAGAGCCAAGAAGCCAAGAGAGAGATGGTTGAATCAAACCTACGTCTTGTTATCAGCATAGCCAAAAAGTATACAAATCGCGGACTTTCATTCTTAGACCTCATCCAAGAAGGCAACATGGGCCTTATGAAGGCCGTAGAGAAATTTGAATACCGACGTGGCTATAAGTTTTCAACCTATGCTACTTGGTGGATACGTCAAGCTGTAACACGTGCTATTGCAGACCAGGCAAGAACTATCCGAATTCCTGTACACATGATTGAAACCATCAACAAAGTACTTCGCGGCGCGAAAAAACTTATGATGGAAACTGGTAGAGAACCTACTCCTGAAGAACTAGCTGAAGAAGTCGGCATTACATCAGATCGCGTAAGAGAAATCTACAAGATTGCCCAGCACCCAATTAGCTTACAAGCTGAAGTTGGTGATAGCGGCGAGAGCCAATTTGGCGATTTTATTGAAGATACTAGCGTTGATTCTCCTTCTGAGGCGACAGGGTATTCTATCTTAAAAGATAAGATGAACGATGTCCTTGAAACACTTACCGACCGTGAGCGCAAAGTGCTTATCCGCCGTTTTGGCTTGCTCGATGGCAAACCAAAAACGCTTGAAGAAGTTGGCCTTGAATTTAACGTAACGCGCGAGCGTATACGACAAATTGAAGCTAAAGCGCTACGTAAGATGCGTCACCCAACGCGATCAAAACAGCTACGCGCCTTCCTCGACATGCTTGAAGAAGAATAATACAATCTGCCGCCAAAGCACTCCGAATAGAAGGCCCAATGGATACTACTATCTGCCCTAGGCAGCTTTCTAAGAAGTACATAAACACCTTCTTTAGCAATGGCGGGCCTCTTGCATTGCAAGTAAAAGGCTTTGAAGAACGCACTGAGCAAAAGCTTATGGCCGAAGATGTCTATGCGGCCTTTTCTCAACAGCACCCAGCCTTCATAGAAGCGGGCACAGGCACCGGGAAAAGCCTTGCCTACCTCATACCCGCCATTCTATGGGCCGAAGAGCATGACGAGCGTGTGATCATTTCTACAAACACGATCGCTCTTCAAGAACAGCTTATATACAAAGACATCCCTCTTGCCATTAAAACGCTAGGACTTGAGACAAAGTATGTACTAGCAAAGGGCATGTCAAACTATGCCTGCCTGCGTCGCTTAGAGGGGGTTACCGCTGAGAGATCCCTATTTAAAGATGAATCTGAAGATGAACTATTTCACATTCATGACTGGTCCAAAACCGCAGTAGACGGCACAAGATCATCACTCCCCTTTTTACCCACACATGCAGCCTGGGAACAGGTTTCAGTGCAAAGTGAGCTTTGCGATGGACCAAAGTGTGAGTTCTTTAACAAGTGTTTTTTCTTTAAGGCAAAACTTGATGCGCAGAATGCTAAAATCATCGTAGTTAACCATCACCTGCTTTTTGCTGATTTAGCCCTACGTATCGAAGCTGGTAACTTTACCCAATCTGCCCTTTTACCACTTTACAAACGTCTCATAATTGACGAGGCTCACCACCTAGAAGATATTGCAACCGAATATTTCGCCGCTAAGGTATCACGACTTGACCTTCTAAAAATTATTTCTTATCTAGGACTCGAGTTCACCGAACGATTTCCTGGCCGCCTTGGCATACTAAGGCAAAAGCTTATAATAGCCCTAAAAAATACCCGCTCTGACATTCTTCATTACTTTGAGGATCTTTCAAGCCAAAGAAAATCAACGCAGTTTCTTACGGATGAACTTTTTGATAGCATTGGCACCTTTTGCACTCTCATAGGCCCTAGCGAGCAAAAATTGCGCATACTCGAACATCATCTAACACACCCCTACTGGAACAACACCCTTGTCGTGCGTGCTGAAGCACTTTGTTCACAACTTATCACCTTTGCAATGACCCTGCAGCAGCTTGAAAATGCTCTGGTAGAGTGCAAGTCAGAAAGCTTAGATGAACAAACAAAAACGCTTCGCCTCGAAGTGAAAGCACTTGGATTTAGACTTTCAGTGGCTAGTGAGAAAATACGGACATTTTTTAAAGGTCCAACATCAAAGGAAATTGTTTTTTGGATTCAACAAGAAGCAAGACAAGCTGGCCCCGAGGTGCAGCTTGTAGCAGCACAACCAGATGTCTCGCAGCTCTTACGCAAAAATCTTTTTGACAAAATGGCTACAACAGTCCTATGTAGTGCAACCCTTGCCACAAACAAAAGTTTTTCTTTTGCAAAACGACGTCTTGGCCTACACGACCACCCAACAGTCGATGAAAAAATACACCCATCTCCTTTTGATTATAAAACTCAAGCACTCGTTGGCGTGCCAATAGATATGCCCTTTCCTGATAGCCCGGAATTTAATTTAAGCTGCATAAATGCTATTAAAGAGCTTGTAGTAGCCTCTCGAGGTAATGCTTTTGTACTATTTACCTCCTATGAAGCCCTTAAAACTGTCTATGAATCGCTTTTTCAATCACTAGAAGAGCAGGGATTTCATCTTTTAAAACAAGGAGATGATCATCGTCATGCTCTTATCAACAAATTTAAAGCAAAGCCGAGATCAATTTTATTTGCGACAGATTCATTTTGGGAAGGCATTGACATTGTAGGCGATGCTCTACGTCTTGTTATCATCACAAAACTGCCTTTTCCTGTGCCTAGTGACCCCATAAGTCAGGCTCGAAGTGACGTTCTTGCAGCTAATGGTAAAAGTGCCTTCCTCGAATATTCGCTGCCCAAGGCAGCAGTAAAGTTTAAGCAGGGCTTTGGTAGGCTTATACGTAGTAAAGAAGACAGAGGGTGCTTTATATGCTTAGATCCGCGCCTTGTAAAAAAGGGCTACGGGAAAGTATTCCTAAAAAGCCTGCCTGAGTGCCAAGAAGTCTTTGAACCTCTTGCAACCCTCAAGCAAAAAATGACCGACTTCTACCGAAAAAGATAGCTATAAGGGTGTCAGTAACCAGTTCAGTGTAGTAGGTTTATGTGAAGTGGGGGAATGGAGCGTATCGGATTCGAACCGATTGCCTCAACAATGCCATTGTTGCGCTCTACCAATTGAGCTAACGCCCCCTGAAAAAATAATCCCCAAAATGTTAGACTCTTGATTCAAAAGTCGCAAGGAAAATATGTTCAACACACTCACTCTTCTGCCCTCTGATCCCATTTACGGCATGCAGTCTGTATACAATACTGACCTGCGCCCTTATAAAATTAATTTAAGCATTGGTATTTGCCTAGACGAAGAGGGCAACCTCCTCCGATTTAAAGCTGTACATGAGGCCGAAAAAAAAGTTTTCCACAAACATGCTAGCAAAGGATATCTCCCTATTACAGGACTAAATTCCTTTTGCGAAAAAGCACAAAAACTTATTTTGGGAAAAGAAAATAGCACCGATTTTTTTAGCGCACAAACTGTAGGTGGGACAGGAGCCCTTTTTATAGCAGGGCAACTTTTAATTAAGGCAAAAGTAAGCACTATCTACATCCCTGACCCCACATGGCCCAACCATAATCAGCTATTTCAAGCCGCCGGTCTTAATGTTAAACACTATCCCTACTACAACAAAGCCAGCTTGAGCTTAGAATTTGATAAAATGGTTCAGGCTATATCTCAAATGGATGCAAGCAGTGCCATAGTACTTCAGGCCTCGTGCCACAACCCTACTGGCATTGACCCTACAAAAGAACAGTGGCAAACTCTAAGTTCGCTACTCAAAGAAAAACAAATTCTTCCTATTTTTGACCTTGCCTATGCTGGTTTGGGAGAAGGCATACAAGAAGATACTCAAGCAATACAACTCTTCGCTCATGACGACCACGACATGTTTATTTGCACCACTTTTTCAAAAAGTCTGGGTCTTTATAACGATAGATTAGGTCTTATCAGCATAAAGCTTCCACACCCAAGCTTGGATATTATTTCAAGTCACCTTAGATCTATAGCAAGAACATGCTACAGCTCGCCACCTGCCGCGGGAGCACTTTTAGCCTGTGAGATCTTCAACGATGACTCCCTTCAAGAACAATGGCTCTCAGAGCTTACTGATACATGCCACCGATTACAAAGCCAAAGATCAATACTTGTAGATGCGCTAAAGAAGCACAACTGCAAAATACCCTATAGCCATATAACGCAAACAAAGGGATTATTTTGCCTGCTTGATATTCCACCGGCTCAGGTTTTAACCCTGCAAAAAGAGCATGGAATATACATAGCCATGGATGGCAGGATATCGCTTGCTGCAATTACAAAAGAAAATGTTGAGACTATTGCTGCGGGAATATCAGCTCTATGAAGAAACGACACCTACCTGTTATTGCTCTTCCACTTCTTTTAGCTATTGGACTCATGTCCATGCCTGCAAAAGCAAATGAAAAGCTACGCAATGCCCTTGCTCAAAAAGCACTTGTTATTAGCCGAACCATACAATCAAAAACTAAAGAGCTCTCTTCAAAAAACAACATCGTTCAACAGTGGCTAAAAGAGCAATCCTTTATCTCTCTGCAGGCATCTGAGAGGGCTTCTGCTTTAGCTCCATTTTCTGTGCTCCCTGATGCTCAAAGTTCTGATTACATTGTAGCGAGCGTCCTGTTTCGCAACCCAAGTCGATGGAATAGCTCTTTATGGATTAATAAAGGCTTTCAGGACAGCCCCTATATTCAAAAAAACAGTCCAGTCCTTTCTGGCGACTCGGTAATAGGCGTGATAGATTTTGTCGGCAAAAATGCAAGCTGCGTACGCCTTATCACAGACTCTGGGCTAAGTTGCGCAGTTCGGGTTGCAAGAGGTGCAAAAGATAGAAACCTAGCCCAGGCCCTTATTGACCTCCAAGACGCTTTAGACGAGGATAAACTACCCTTTAAAAGTGATGAGGAAAAAACATCCTTTATGTGGATGGTGCATCATCTGCAGCAGGCTCAGAAACTTCCAAAAGAACCTGAATTTTTGGCAAAAGGTGTTTTACAGGGGCACGGAGAAGCACTTTGGAAAGCAAAAACGTGCCGCTTAGTGGGAATAGGGTTTAACTATGATTTCAAGGATCAGCATGGCCCAAGCCGCGATCTACGAACGGGTGAAGCTATCGACCCGCTTGCTGAATATGTCCCTAAGGATCCCACACCTATAGTCCAAACAGGAGATCTACTAGTTACCTCTGGAATGGATGGCGTTTTTCCTGAGGGATTAAAGGTGGCTAAAGTTCAGTCAATCAAGCCTCTGACAGAAGGGGCTTTTACCTACGAGCTTTATGCAATCCCTACTGCCAGCGACATCCTTAACGTAAGCCACGTCATCATTTTGCCGCCCCAGAACTTTGATGCTGACAACCTCCCCAAACAATTAGACCTCATATTAGATCAGCTCTCTGACGTGTAAAGCGGCTTTACACATCAGATACGCCACTAGCGCCTTGACCTAGCACTTTATTCAGGCCATCAATTCCCTGGCTTATTTCTAAACAGAAATCACTTTACTATTTCTTGAAAAAACAACCCATTAGCAAACAGGCAAAATCGTTTTGGCAGTAGAATAGCTACTTGTTAAATTGCGATGGCCATCTTTTGTAACTAAAATCATATCCTCAATACGCACGCCTCCAACATCTGGAAGGTAGATGCCCGGCTCAACCGTAACACACATGCCGGGCTCTAAATGACACCCTTTAGCGATAGATTTTAGGGTAGGATATTCATGAGTTTCAAGGCCTATACCATGGCCGAGGCCATGAAGGTATTTATCACCGTAGCCAGCTTTTTCTATTGCCTTTTTCGAAATATCATAAAGCTTTATGCAAGAAACGGCCGGTTTTATCGCCTTAATTGATTTTTCTTGGGTCTCTAAGACGATGTCGTAAATTTTTTCCAGGCGAGGATCTGGCTTTCCAAAGAAGAATGTTCTGGTCATATCAGATGCGTAGCCATCTACTACAACCCCAATATCCACCAACACAATACTATTGGCTTTTAGCGCGCAAGGAGCGGCTCTGTAGTGTGGCATAGACGAGTTTTTGCCAAAGGCTATAATAGAATCAAAAGAAAGCCCATCAGCTCCTTTTGCTAACCAAAAAAGCTGAAGCTCTCTTGCAACAGACTCTTCTGTTACACCTTTACGTAGCTGGGATTTAACAAAGTCAAAGCCTAAAAAGCAAAGGTCTATTGCCTTTTCAAGGGCTTTAACTTCTGCAGGCTCTTTGATAGCTCGCACTTTTTGCATAGGGTACTCAAGAGGAACAAGAGTGCCAGTGACTTCCTCTTTCAATTTGCAAAAAGCACCGTAGCTAAGGCTTTCTTGGCTAAAGCCAACCGCTTTGGCCTTGGCTAGTTCTTTTGCTACAACACCAGCACCAGGCAGCAGTGCGGGCAAGCAGGCCTCTTTCTGGCACTTTTCGAAGTATCGGCTATCGACAATTAGGGTAGCTTTATTTTTTGTGATGATAATTGTGCCCAGGCTAAGCTGCATACCAGAGAGATAGTAAAGATCTATAGGATCAGTCACATAAAGCGCATCCACGCCCCATTCTTGCAGCAACTTCTGAACTTTTTTAAGACGTTTCTGGCTCATGACTATCCTCACCGAAATTTTTTTTCTAATTCATTTTTTGTAAGCATACTAACAGTTTTATCGCCAGATGGACAACAAAAAGGATTGCTACTTTCCATCAGTTTTTTTACTACATGCGAGGCCACCTCAACAGTTAGTCGCTTGGTAGTTTTTACTGATTTGCAGGCCTTGGCAAGGGTAGCGGCTACATTACCCGAAGCACCATCATCATCCAGCACAGCACGCAGTACATCCTCAATAGAGGCTGCCTCAAGATAACTAGGTATCGCCTGAACTAAAAATGAGGCTTTGCCAAAGTCACTTATCGTAATACCAGCTAGCTCTAGTTGTGGCATAAGCTCTCTTAGCTGCCCAGCTTCGCTCGGTGCAACTTCAATAAATACAGGCACAAGAAGCGTTTGAATAGCACCTTTACCCACATCTGGCGACTGCGCAACCCCATCAAAAGCGAGGCGAGAAAGCGCTCTTTTGGCAGAAATTATATAAAGCCCATCAGCTTTGAGCTCTTCAGGCACCCTGCAGCCCTCTGGCCAGCTGATAGTTGCTATGATGTAGTCATCAAACACCGCATGCACAATAGATTGTTGAGATGGCTCGTGAAGAACCATTTGGGTAAACTGCTCAGGTGCAACTTGCTGAAAATGCTCTTGTTTGAAAACGTCATGCTGAGGGGCGTAGGGAGAATCTTTTGGTGTCATCGAAATGGGCAGAGATGGCGTTGCAACTTGTGGCGATGGGGATGATGAAGAGGGGTATATAGCGCTTACGGGAGCATGTCGAGCAAAAAGTGCTGAGGAGACTGCATGAATAATAACCTGTTTAATCTCATCTTCAAATGAAAAGCGCACTTCTCTTTTTTGCGGATGTACGTTTACATCAAGTGAACTTGTTGCAACATCCACAAAAAGCACAAACGCTGGATGACGGGTTGAGTCAAGGCTTGACCCATACGCCTCCTTTACTGCGCCCGATAGCGCTAACGAGGTAACAGGCCGCATATTAACGAAAAGATACTGGTGTGACCTTGTAGGACGAGAATAGCTTGGGCTTGCTATAAACCCATGTATACACATGCCATCTTTTCCAAATGAAACAGGAATAAGCTCTGAAAAAAATTCGCTGCCCAGCACTTCTTTAATGCGATTCTCAATTGAGTCAGGCTGCCATGAAAACTCTCGTTTATGGTTTAAAATAAGCTCAAACGCTATCGATGGATTTGCCAGGGCAATTTGAACTAATACCTTTATGATGTCATTTGCATCTCTCGTTGGAGACTTCATGAACTTTTTTCTGGCTGGCACATTATAAAAAAGCGATTTTACTTCAATGGTGGTACCAGAAAGGCACTTAACCCGTTCGTGCGCTACAATTTTTCCACCAGCAACTCGCAATAAACTGCCCTCTGGCTGCTCACATAATGGATCATAGGGTGCCGTTAGCAGTTTAAACTCTGAGATTGAAGCAACAGATGATAACGCCTCTCCTCGAAAGCCCATTGTTTCCAGGGCCCACAAATCCTCAAGCGCTCGTATTTTTGAAGTGGCGTGGCGCTCAATACAAAGCAATGCATCATCATGGCCCATGCCACATCCATTGTCCTGGATGCGTAAAAGCTGCCGGCCGGAGTTAACAGCTTCAACAACAATTTTGGTTGCCTTAGCATCGATAGCGTTATCAACTAATTCTTTTACTACCGATGCCGGATTTTCGATTACTTCGCCTGCCGCAATCTGATTGATTGTTTTTTCATCCAGAATACGGATCTTTGAGGCCATACTTTACTCACATTTTATTCAATATAGTACCGAGAAATCACCGAAAGGTCAACCGCAGTCAGTCTTGATTACTGCTTTGCATTGAATTTTGCCTTGTAAAAGAGTATTATATCTACATGACGCATATTGAAAAGCTGGCTAAAGAAATTGTTGTAGAGCTACAAGAAAAGGGGTACATCGCCTACTTTGCAGGGGGTTTTGTTCGCGATAAAATCCTGGGCATCCCCTCATCTGACATTGACATCGCAACAAATGCACTTCCTGAAGAAATTGCAGCCCTTTTCCCTGAGCATTTTCTTGTTGGCGCACAATTTGGTGTATGCGTAGTTCGCCATAACCACCACTCCTTTGAAGTTGCCACCTTTAGACAAGATGTTGCCTACCAAGATGGCAGACGCCCAACCTCTGTAGTGCTAAGAAGCTCCCCAGAAGAAGATGCCAAACGGCGCGACTTTACTGTAAATGGCATGTTCTTCGACCCAACAACTGATGATATTTTAGACTATGTAGGCGGACAGGAGGACTTAAAAAAAGGCATTATACGCACAATTGGAAAACCCGAAGATCGCTTCGAAGAAGACCGCTTGCGCATGATACGCGCTATACGCTTTGCCCACCGTCTTGGATTTGACATTGAAGCAACTACCCGCAAAGCCATTTTAGATCTTTCTCACTCTCTTTTACCTAGTGTTTCGATGGAAAGAATTTGGCAAGAGCTTCAAAAGTTACGCCAGGGACCGAATTTCCCAAAAGCTTTAACAGAAATGAGCGAACTTGGCCTACTAGGCTGTGCGCTTCCTCCACTACAGAAGCTCACTATAGATGACATACAAGCCAGGCTTGAGGGGCTAGAGTATGTATCAGAAAAAGTTCCTGCAATACTTATTTTAGCCGAACTTTTTAATCCTGAAGATATCGCCTTTGTTCTGGGCCTTGGAATTTACCTAAGAGCCTCTAAAGAGGAAACAAAATGGATAGAAACTCTTATAGAAATAAAGGGGTTACTGCTGCTAGATCCCGGGTTTACGAGACGCTATGAATGGGCACAAGTATTAGCAAATAAGCGATCAAAACCATGCCTTGAAGTAATTTTCACTAAACTTCCATCCCATACAAAACTAGCATCTATTGAGCTTCTTGCCTCTTGTGAATCCAGCCTACAACTACACATAGAGCGCATTAACAAAAAACAGCCTCTATGCCAAGCCAAAGATTTACAAGAACTAGGCATCCCCCCAGGAAAAAAAATGGGCCAGCTTTTACAACTTGCCGAGCGTCTTACCATAGAACATGATCTTAAATTCCGCGAAGATGTTTTAAATAAACTCTTGCAAGACCCCAGCTGGAAAGACTCATGAAAGAAATTTTTAGCGCACAACACCCACTTATTAAATACTGGACTCACCTTCGCAGTGATGCTCATTTTAGGCGCACTGAGTCTCGAGTACTTCTTGAAGGAAAAAACTGCATTCAGGATGTATGCTCAACTACAAAAGCTACTAGACTTATTGTAACAGACCCAAGTCTTATTCCAGACGGGCTGCAAGCAGATGAAGTTATTATAGTAACGCCACCACTGATGAAAAAAATTTCTGGCGTTCAGACACCTGAGGGCATCATTGCAGAGTTCGCACTGCCAGATAACACCCCCTTTACCTCTGTTAAAAAAATTATCGTTGCAGACCGCATCCAAGATCCAGGTAATTTAGGCACGCTCATTCGCTCATCGGCAGCCTTTGGTTGGGATGGGTTTTTTGTTTTGCCTGGATGCTCCGATCCATTTAACGATAAGGCCCTACGTGCTGCAAAAGGGGCAACCTTTCAGCTGCCAATCTACTCTGGAAGCTGGGATCAACTACATGAGCTTTGCACCCAAAATTCATTAGAGCTTATTGTTGCAGACACTTCAGGAGAGAAACCTGCAGTCTTCAACAAAATGCCAATGGCACTTGTTCTTGGTAACGAAGCGCAAGGCCCTGCTGTACCAAGTACTATCCCATTCAAAAAAGTAAGCCTGCCAATGCAGGGCTCAACAGAGTCTCTGAACGTAGCCGTAGCAGGATCTATACTCCTTTACTTATATCAGGAAGGCTCATGAAGGAGTTTATTCACCACGAAGAAAGCGATTTTTTTGACACAAGCAAAGACTTTCGCCAAGAGCGCAAGATGGCAAGAAAACGCGATCGCTCCCAGTATAAAAAAACAGACCAAGATAAGCTGCAAAAAAAAGAAACCCCCATTCCAGAAGGCGACCTTAAAAAGGGAATCGTCACCACAATACGCCCAGAGCAGTTTATCGTCTCCTTTGAAGGGCAAAGCATCACCTGTTCACTCCGCGGTCTATTAAAAAAAGACAAAAGAAAGATCAAAAACTTAGTAATAGTTGGCGACGTTGTATTTTTTGAGCAAACAGACGCAACAGCTGGCGTCATCGTCTCTATCGAACCACGCACAAGCGTGCTCAGCCGCGCCGATCATCTTTCGCAGCAAAGAGAACACCTTATAGCAGCCAATGTTGACCAGGTATTTATTACCGTATCGGTTGTTGACCCCCAGCTTCGCATTACCATTGTCGATCGCTACCTAATTGCAGCAGATAAAGGAAATCTCACACCTATTATCATATGCAACAAAATTGACCTACTCGAAGATCCTGCCTACCCTGAAATCGAACGCTACATACAACAAGAAATCCTCAACGAGTGCGCCGGTGTCTACAAAGACCTTGGCATTCCCTTTTTGCAAGTAAGCGCAACAACAGGCGCTGGAATTGACGAGCTCAAAGCGTTGATGAAAGATCGCGTTTCAGTCTTTTCAGGACAGTCAGGATCAGGCAAAAGCTCTATCATCAACCGAGCAACAGGACTTGATCTTCGCGTAGGAAAAACAGTCGCGGCAACAAGAAAGGGCTCTCACACTACCTCTAGCGCAAACCTGCTACCGCTTGACTTCGGAGGTTGGTGCATTGACACACCCGGCATTAAAAGCTTTGGTGTTTGGGATCTAAAAGAACAAGACCTGCGATCTTATTTTGAAGAAATTCATGCCGAGTCCTGCCACTGTAAGTTTCCTGACTGCCGCCACGACGGCGACCCCGAGTGCGCTATCGAAAAAGCAATCGAAGAGGGCAGAGTATCTGAGCTACGCTATGAATCCTACCTCACCTTACTTAGAAGTCTTCAACAAAAGCATCTACGTCGCTAGAAAATCCAAAATCAAACCCTTCCTGCTTGAGTAGGCTGGGTCTTTCATTAAACAGCTGGCTTGTTAGCTGCGAACAACTTGTAAGCTGCAAAGTTTTAAGATTTGTTGAATCTAAAAGATGGCGAAGTCCATCGTCATCGATCTCTGTCCAGTTACAAGAAAAGTGTTCTAATTTAGGGGGATATACAACCTCAACAAAAGCCTGGCTTGCAATGTCGTCACAAAAGCTTACGTTAAGCCGCACAAGATTTTTTGCTCGATCAAGAATAGATTTAAAAAATTCGCCTGTAAGGTGAGTCATTTCCACATTAAGTTCTTCAAGGAACTCTAATCCATCAAACTCAAAAAGAGAACTTCCAGTAAAATTTGTACATCTGTTGATCGTAAGAGTGTGGACACTTGGGCAGCATGAGAGAACATGAGAGAGGCCTGCGTCGGTATATTTTGCAGAACATAAGATCAGTTTTTTAAGCTTTAGCAAGGGATTTTCTTTAGAAAATGCTGCACGAGTAACTGCTGTACAATCATGAAGCACGAGCTCTTGTAAAAGAGGGCATTGTTTGGCAAGAGCCCTCACAGCGCAATCCGTTGCTACAGACCCCATAAACGTACAGCTTTCAAGAGTAGCAGGAAGACTTAGGGCTGCAAAGCCACCCTCAGCCAGCTCTTGTATATTTCCACAATAAAATGATCGCAAATCATTTGTAGTCTGTAAAATTTCAGCCACATGTTCGCGCGTGATTTTAGCATCCAAAATTTTCAACTGTTGTACGCCTGGAAATTGGCGAAGCGCAGCAACAGATAGAACCTTTGATAAGGTAAGATTATAACCAACAGTATAATGGTCAGCACCAAAGGGGAGAGGAACCCAAATCCGCCTTGATAGCTCGTGCTGTATTAATTTTTGAATATTGCGTGGAGTTCTAGTAAATAGCGCTAAACCAATTTGTCTAAACCGCTGACAAGTTGCTGTAAAAGACCGAAGATTTTTAAATTTGAAAAATGAGGCAATGTGAAGAAGTGCATCATCTGTAAGACGGCCAAGATGGCATTTTTTAGAAAGGACAACAGGTCTATTTGGAAGTACCTGAACGAAGTGTCTCTTTGTAAGAACATCTTCAAGAGCACTCTCAAGCTCAAAGTGTCGCGATTCTTTGTCTACAGTATTCCTAACATGATTAAACAAAGAGACAAGAAGTGGCCGTGAATTTGGCTTTTTTTCAATAAATTCAATAAAAGCATCAGGGCGAATTGTTTCATTTTCTATAAAAATGGCAAGGGATTCACGCAATGTACGAGTAAGAGGATGCATACTATCTTCCTATTAAAGCTTACAGTGTAAACAAATGAGAAACAAATAACTATAGAAAATTAATCGTAAATCTTTTATTTTTATATTCTTTGGAGTTTTAAAAACATGCCCTCAAGCACAAATGCTACAGCAATAAAGGTAACCGTTTGGGAAAAAATTCCCTCCGACTCGTTGCGACTCTTGCAGATTATAGCTTTTGGCTTCTTGTCATGGTATTTTTTTAAACCTGAATCGCTATCCAGTGATGGCTGGAAACTTTTTTGCATTTTTGTCTCCACAATCCTGGCAATAGTAGCCAAACCTCTGCCCATGGGAGCTATCGCACTCTGTAGCATCGCCACACTATGCGCCACAAAAACACTCACCATTCAAAGAACACTCGAAGGCTTTGCCTATGACCAGCTGTGGCTTATTGTCCTTGCCTGCTTTTTAGCTCGTGGATTTATTAAAACAGGGCTCGGCAATCGCATAGCCTATGGATTTGTAGGATTTTTTGGCGGTACACCTTATGGCATGAGCTACGGACTTATCGCAAGCTCTGTTTGTATGGCTCCGTTAATTCCCGCCACTACAGCCCGAACTGCAGGAATTATCCTCCCCGTGCTCCGCTCTATTATTTCTGTAATTGGACAAAATGGCAGCAAAAATGTTGCAGCGTACCTGACACTCATCGTGATGCATGCAGCCGTAATCACTAGTGCCATGTTTGTTACTGCTAATGCTGGCAACCCACTTGTCGTAAAATTTGCCCAAAATATGGGCATTTCAATCTCCTGGTTAGATTGGGCCAAAGCTGCTTTTTTGCCTGGAGTAGCGTCCCTTATTGGCCTCCCTCTGCTGCTACAATTCTTCCTTCCTTGTAGCGTAGATGATGCAAAAAAAATTCAAGAGCACGCTAACAATGAAATTAGCGGCATGGGAAAAATTAGCTGGCAAGAAAGCTCGCTATTAGGCGTCTTCGCTCTCATGCTGGGCCTTTGGACCTTTGGTAGCTTTTTTAACATACACGCAACTGAAGCCGCCCTCTTCGGTGTATGCCTCCTTTTAGTTTTAAAAATTCTCTCATGGCAAGACATCCTGCAGGAAAACCTTGCCTGGGATACGTTCTTGTGGATGGGTATTTTAATTATGATGGCATCAGAGCTTCAAAACTTTGGCGTCATCAGTTGGTTTACAGATCACGTAGTGCATTATATGCCTAGCACAAGCTGGCACTGGCAACTTATTCTTCTTTCGTTAATCTATTTTTACAGCCACTACTTCTTTGCAAGCATAGCGGCCCATGTAAGCTCTTTATACGCTCCATTTTTGGCCATTAGCATTGCCTCAGGTGCCCCTCCACTTCATGCAGCGCTACTTCTTGGCTTTTTAAGTTCTCTTTTTGGTGGTATTACCCACTATTCATCTGGACCTGCTCCCATACTCTATTCTCAACACCATATGGATATCAAAACCTGGTGGAAAGTAGGGTTTTTCACAAGCCTCTTTTACATAGTAATTTGGGCTGGCCTTGGCACCCTCTGGTGGAGCTTCCTAGGGCTCATTTGATAGGTCTAATTTAACCATTGTAAAATAAATAGTATCTGGTTATGTGTCGAGTTTTACTAGGGGTAAGCTATGAAACATGAACCTGAATCAGATGAACTACATGATAAACTAGAAGAGTGCATGAATGATGCCGCGTCGCTCTTGGAACAGCTTAGAGGCGCACCAGAACTCATGCCCCCAAGTGCAAGAGATGGGCTTAAACGTGAATTTGTTCAAGGCCTTCGCCCCATCGTCCAACGCATGCAGCATGGGATGTCACAAATTCTAGAATTTTTAACATCATCTGCCGCCCAAGACCCCATCTCGATGACAGAAGAAACTACCCAGCAACTTTGCCAAATTGCCGCCGTTGCCTCTGTGATGTCAGATAACCCACAAGAATACCTCATGATGCTTGCTCGAGATAGAACGCTCCAGGAGATCTTTGGACTAAATGACGAAACAATGGAAAAGCTCTACCAAGGAGCAAAATACCTCTATGAACAACAGAACTATTTTGAATCTGCAGCCGCCTTCTCTGTTTTATGCTGCATATGTCCTGCCAACTACACATTTTGGATGGGCTTTGGCAACAGTGAATACTTCTGCCACAACTATCACGGTGCCCTTGTAGCCTATTCTATGGCCGCACAAGCAAATTCCCACGACCCTCTTTGTCACTTCTTTAGCGCCCGCTGCTATGAGGCGCTTAAACAAAAAGATTACGCCATCAACAGCTTAGAGCTAGGCCTTTTACAAATAGGTAATCAAACAGAATTTAGCCAGTGGAAGCAAAAGGCTATCGAACATAAACAACGCCTTTCAAAATCGGCATAAGGAGAATAAGCACATGGTAGACATCTCAAACATTTCAAAATCTGGCCCAATCAAATTTCCTGATCATGACTCAGATCTAAAGAACAATATGCTCGACCCCGCAAGCTGGAAGGCTCCTGAGCACATGGGAGAAAAAACAGCTGGATTAAAAATCAATGGCCCAAGCGCAGTCGCCCAGGCTCTTGATAAAAAAGGAAATACTGAAAAAACAAGCCCTGAGCTCGAAACTGAAATGAGCAAAATGGCAATATTTGGCCTCGGAGAAGTAATTGCGAAGCATCTGGGCAGATAAGATCTAGGGTCACCAACAATGCCACTTACTTACTATCAAAAGGCCCGCATTGAACTGTGGGTGTGAATAATCAACACCCTGGATCTAAGGCGGTTGGTCAGGTGAAGAAAGTAAAAACACACAAACGACTTGTTATAAGACAGTTAAACAAGATACGATAGGGGTAGGGATGGTTAGACCACCCCTACCGTATCTTGTTATTTTCTTCTGTTGTAACCATCTGGAAACATCTTTTAAGAACATTTCTTAAAACATAAAGATAAGCTCGTTGTGCTGAAACTTATAATTAATCATCGTCAACAGGAAAGTCGATGATAAGCTGCCGTATTTCGCTAATATCTTTTGCATGGCTTATAGCTTCACGAAAGTTCTTTGTGCCCTTTGATTTTTTAATATACCAGCAGCCAACGCGTCGCATATCAACAACAGCCTTACGCTCGCTTCCATAGCGCATGATACAATCCAAATGCTCTAACAGGGCATTTTTGTACTCTTGTGCTGTATGTGTTGGCAAAGACCTTCCTTCGGCCAATGCTTGTATTTCTTCACAAATCCAGGGCTGCCCTAAAGTTCCTCGAGAAACAAGCACAGCATCGCATCCAGTTTGCTCAAACATATCAATAGCCGCCTGTGCGGTAAAAAGATCGCCATTGCCAATAATTTTAATAGTTTTAGCCTCTTGCTTTGCTTCTTTGATCCAGTTCCAGTTTGCTGGGCCATGGTATGCCTGCTCGCGAGTTCTCGCATGGATACATAGGGCACTTGCGCCTGCAGCTTCGGCAATGCGTACGATCTCTTTAAAGACTAAGCTGTCCTCGCCCCATCCTGCACGAATTTTTACTGTAACTGGTATTTTTACAGCAGCCACCATATTGGCAATAATATCACCGATAAGTAACGGGTTTTTTAACAATCCAGATCCGCTGCCATCTTTAGTTACCTTATCAACAGGGCATCCACAATTTAAATCGACAACATCAAAGCCTAGATCTTCAATAATTTTTGCTGCTTTTCCTGCAATTTGCGGTTTGCTCCCACAAATTTGTCCACCAATAGGGTGCATGTCTACACTATAATCAAGGATATGAAATGTGCCAGGGTCATATCGAACTAGTGCATCCATCTTTACCATTTCAGGAAACATCAAGCCAGGACGATGGCGAGCACTCATCTTACGAAAGGGAAAATCTGAGCAGCCTGCAAGAGGTGCATAAAAAACATTTACAGGAAGAGTTACATTCCCAAAAGTAATAGGTTCAATTTTCATCTAAAACAGCACGCCTTTAACAAAATATTCTATAAATCTAAGCGCAAAAAACGCAATAAGCGGACTTAAATCCAACATCCCAAGAGGCGGAATAAATCGCCTAAATAAATTGAGATAAGGGTCGGTATAAAACCGGACAAAGCGCAAGATAGGGTGGTCCTGAAGGTCAGGAAACCAGGAACTTAAAATACGAACTACTAGCATAAGCATGTAGCAGGTGAACAAACCGTCGACAATTTGATAGGCAATCATGATAAATCCTCATTGAACAAAACTACGAGTCCTACCATAATAGACTAAACCACAAGACTTTTTCTACAAAATTACATGTTTAAAGCATTTTCATTAGTTAAATTTCTTATCCCCCAAGAGCAAGCAGTAGGCATATGCCTCGATGGCTCTGAGATACGTAAAGCCTTTTTACGCGCGTCAGGAAGCTCTATTTCAATTGAAAAACTTGAAATACTTACTGAAAACACCAATAAAAACGCCATCTTTGCGACATGCATAGACTCGACTAAAACTATTGCGCGCTCAATTGAAATTGCTCTTACAAAACAAAAAGATATCGACGCTACCTTCAGCTTTGAAGCAGAATCTCACCTTCCTTACCCTCTAGAAGATTGCTTCATAGACAAAATTGCCCTAGGACAAAGTAATGGCTCAACAAATTTGCAACTTTTTTCCATACTGAAATCGGATGCAATCTCTCACCTAGAAACGCTAAATGAGCACTCCATAGACCCAGAGGTTCTTTGTCCTAAGCCCCTTGCACTCTGCCATTTTGTACAGCGGCTTTACATGGCAACCGGCATTCAAATAGCCCTCCATGTTGACCGCCAAGAAACAACCTGCGTACTTATACAAGATGGCCTGCCACTTATGGCAAGGTCGCACCCTGTAGGCTTAGATACACTTGAAGCCGTTACCTACGTAAATGATGAAGGCCAAACATCGATTAACGAAAATGAACTTGAAAACCTACAGCACTACTTAAGAGAAATTTCGAGAATACTCCTGGCTTTTCAAAATGAATTTGACACATCAGAGCTCCCAATTCTCTTTTGTGGCCCCTTAGTAGAAAACCAAATACTAATGGACCTCTTTACGAGTGCACTAGAGCGCACAATTGCTCCAACTCCTGAAACCTTTTCCCAAAAATCCTACTCAAAAAACTACTCGTGGCAAGAGTTACTTATCTTTGCTATTCCTATTGGCTGCGCACTATCTGTTGCTCTAGAGCAAAAAGGTAAGTCTATAAATTTCCGCAAAGATGAAATTGCCTATCCTGACAAATGGCGTCGATGGAAAAAAGAGCTCGTACTTTACTTTTTGCTGATGAGCCTTCTTTCTGGCGGTGGATTTATCTATGGGAAGGCCTCATTAAAAGAGCAGCAAGCATCGCTTATCGAGCAGTACGCAACCCTGCTTCAAGTAATGGAAAAGCCAACCTCAGATGAAGCCCTTTTAGCTATGAGCCCAGATGAGATTAACGATAGTCTATACGATCTTGAAAACGAACTAAAGTCAGGTGCCGATGAAATGGCTTTGCACCCTGATGTGCCACGAGTAAGTGATCTTTTGGCATGGATCTCATCACATCCTAACGTTACAGTTAAAGGTGATGACGATAAAACTTTAGCGTTGCAGTCTCTGTCTTACAACATGGTTAAGCGTCCTGAAAAAGGTAAGACAAAAGAGCGCTATCAAGTACGTGTCGACCTTGAATTTAGCTCACCATCGCCCACGATGGCCAGAGAATTACACGATGCCCTTCTTGCACCAAATGACTTTATAGACCCAAAAAATGAACTTAAGTGGAGCGTTCATCGAGGAAACTTTAAGGCTAGCTTTTTCTTAAAAGACCGCACAAAATACCCACAACAGCTAAAGGGAGCAAGTCTATGAAAGGAATAAGCCAAACGAGAGTTATTGTTTACTGCCTTATTTTGGGACTTGTTCCTCTTTTATTTGTCGCGATGAACTACTCAAGCGAAAAATCAAAGCAAGATATGCTCTCATACTCTCTTTCAGAAGCAATTGTAGATGCGACAAACAAAAACGCCAAAGAATTCGTAAATAAGCAGGTAAGAGCTCAGTATCGCGACAGCAACCACTTTTACATAGACCAAGAAATCGAAACTATTTCACCACTACAAGAAGAAATAGCTTCTTTACAAAAAATATTAGGTCTCGGTTTTCATGTAAATGAAGACCTATTCCGACGACGCCTGCAGTATCACACAAGTGGCCAAAACAGTATTTCTTTTGTAGAAGGATCTGTGAAAGGCTATAAAGGGTTTCAAGAAACCCAGGAAAGCCTTGCTCACTCTATTGAAGTTGACCTTAACGACATCAAAGCCATCCTCTCGCGCATAGAAGGCGTAAGCTTTACAGAAGGTGAAACTCTTCCCGAACTTCGTCCCCACCTCATCATTACCGACTGGAAAATGGAAAAGAAAAAAAGCCCCACGCAAGAGGTTTACGCCCTAGATGTTAAGCTAATTAAACGGGAATATCTAAAATGAAATTATGTTGGCTTTTACTAGCGTGCATCGCACTAACTGGCTGTGACAAAAAAACCATCATACACTCTGATGATCCAGATCTCGTAAACGTTCAAGAGCGCACAAATGCAGCACGTCTCGTAAGCATTAGCATAATGGACCGCAATGGCCTCTCAGAAACTATAAGTGCAAAAGAGCGCCTTAAGAACTACGAAAACAGTAACTTTCTGACGGCACAACCCTATCAAAAAGTTTTAAGAAACTTTGCAAAAGATAAAAAAGGTATCGCCCTTTCTATTATCACAAGCTACTATCCAACAGGACAAATCAGACAATTTCTTGAATGTTCAAATGGTAGGGCCCATGGTCGTTACATAGAGTGGCACCCAAACGGACAAAAAAAGCTTCAGTCAAGTATTTTAGGTGGGGCGGCCGACCTAGATGAAAAATCCCAAACAACTTGGGCATTTCATGAATCAAGCTACTGCTGGAATGAAGATGGCAAACTAATTGCTGACATGCCCTACGCACAAGGGCTTCTAGAGGGTGTTTCCCGCTATTTTTATGCAACTGGTGAACTATCAAAAGAAATTCCGTACAACAAGGGATCGATAGATGGTAATTCATTAACTTATGATGAAACTGGTGAACTTTTAGAATCTACCCACTATAAAAATGGCATTAAAACAGGTAAATCATGTGGCTTTTGGCAAGGCTCAAAAGTGCAATGGGATGAAACCTGGAAAGATGACCTACTACAAGAGGGCAGCTACTTTAACCAAGATGCAACGCTTATTTGTTCAGTAGAAAATGGAAACGGCAAGCGCTGTATTTTTGGCGAAGAGGGCCCTATAGAAATTCAAGAATATGTAAAAGGCCAGCCAGAAGGCGAAGTGGTTATTTACGACGAAGCAGGCACAACTACGCGCATACTTTACGTAAAAAATGGCGAAAAGCATGGCCCAGAAACCTATTACTGGCCAAATAGTTCCTCACAGCCAAAACTTACTATCGACTGGAATAATGGTCAAATCCATGGCACCGTCAAAACCTGGTATGAGGATGGCACCCCCGAAAGCTCTCGTGACATGAGCCGAAACCTTAAGCAAGGTCTACTTACAGCCTGGTACAAAGATGGCAAACTCATGCTAATCGAAGAATATGAAAAAGATCGTCTTATTCGCGGCGACTACCTCAAAAAAGGCTCAAGTAAACCTATTACGCAAGTAGTAGATGGCAAGGGCATTGCTACTTTTTACGACAATGATGGCACATTCAGAACTCGCGTAACCTACCTTGATGGCAAACCTGTGGTTGACGATCTGCTCTCAGAGCGTTAGATCGTCTTACTTGCTCACTTATCGTACCTCAGGTACAATGGCTAATTAACATCCATCTTTAAGGAGCACATCTAATGTCCCAAGCACAAAATAATAGTGAAAGAACAAAAGCACTAGAACTTGCCCTAGCCGGCATCAAGAAACAATTTGGCGACGGCGCCATCATGACACTTGGCAAACACTCTGAAAACCGAGAAATAAGCTCAATAAAAACAGGTGCGATGTCTTTGGATATCGCTCTTGGCATTGGTGGCGTACCACGCGGTAGAGTTGTTGAAATATATGGTCCAGAATCATCGGGTAAATCTACTCTTGCGCTTCATATCGTTGCTAACGCACAAAAAGCAGGTGGAGTAGCTGCCTATATTGATGCTGAGCATGCCCTAGACCCAGCGTATGCACGAAGACTCGGTGTAAATATCGACGACCTACTTATTTCCCAGCCTGATTGCGGAGAAGAAGCCCTTAACATTGCAGAAACGCTTGCTCGTTCAAATGCCATCGACGTTATCGTAATTGACTCTGTTGCAGCACTTGTTCCAAAAGCAGAACTTGAAGGTGAGATAGGCGATCAATTTATGGGCCTACAGGCTCGTATGATGTCACAAGCCCTTAGAAAACTTACTGCATCACTTGGTAAAAGCAATACCTGCGCTATATTCATTAACCAAATTCGTGATAAAATTGGCATTGTCTATGGTAATCCTGAAACGACAACAGGTGGCCGAGCGCTTAAGTTTTACTCTTCAGTACGCATTGATTTACGCCGAGTAACAGGCATCAAAGGTGCAGATAATGCTGAAGTTGGCAACCGCGTTAAAGCTAAAGTTGTAAAAAATAAAATGGCTCCTCCGTTTCAGATTGCAGAGTTTGACATCCTATTTGATGAAGGTATTTCACGAGCAGGCTCTGTTCTTGACATTGCAGCGGATCTCGGCATCGTAGACAAGAAGGGTGCATGGTTTAGCTATAAAGGCCAAAGATTAGGCCAAGGTCGCGACACAGTACGCGATGACCTGCGCAAAAACACAAAGATGCTAGAGGAAATTGAAGCTTTGGTTATGGCAAGTAACAAAGAGAAGCTTGCACAAAGAGCTTTAGCTCATGCTCTTCCACCAAGCGACCTAGAACTTGTCGAAAAATAGATGCTAAAAAAGCTAGTTACTAGCCTCCTAGCTATTTTTCTAGTGGCGTTTTGCTTATGCATAACGCCACCAAGAGCTTGGGAAATAACAAGCCGACCACACAACACTACTACACCTCACGATATTCCCCATTTAAAACCTTTTCAAGATTCATCCTGGTATATCCATCCTCATAAGCGGCTAAAGCACTACAATACGACCTGTGCCCAAATTGCACAAAAAGCCGATAGTTTTAGAAAGCTTAGACATAGCTTTAAGGCCCTTAGACGATCATCTACCGATATAAGACGCTCAAATCTTGCAGCCACAAGTGAGCAAAATATCTCTAAAAACAGAAACAGACATTTGTTTGCCTTTGATGAAACAAGAAGCTGCCGAGACATCGAAAACTTTTATGTAAATGCAAACGACGTCGAAACACCACTACAAAGCTATATGGTAGCTCAAGGACCTCTTGATGACACTGTTGTAGATTTTTGGAAGGCCATCCTCCACAAAAATTCTCAAATCATAGTCACACTCGTTATGGCCCAAGAAGAAGGCAGAGAAAAATGTGCAAGCTACTGGACAATTCCTGAAGTACAGTTTGAAGGCTGGAAGGTATCGCTAGAAAAAAGTGAACACATTGCTACAAGCGCCTTCATACCAACACACAAAATTATCGTTCGCACATTTTTAGCAACTAATGGACAGCAGCAAAAGACCATCAAGCAGGTTCACTACGAAAACTGGCCAGATGGCAAAATTCCTGATCTTGATTTATTTATAAAGCTTTTGGATGAGGTCGATAGGCTTGTCAATGATCAAATTTTTCCAATTACCGTGCACTGCAGTGCGGGTATTGGCCGCTCGGGCACATTTGTCGCGGCTCACAGCCTAAGAAAAGAGGTGCGTCAAGCCAAACGCCATAGCAAGCACCCTCCGGTCATTAATATCCCTAAGGCTATCTTTCTACTCCGATGCCAAAGATTGAGCCTTGTAGGCTCTTCTGGTCAGTACAAAACAGTCTTCCAAACCCTTGCCAAAGAACACCAACCACGCCGTCTTCCTTATTTCATCTTTTAGCACCAAGGTGACTGTTGCTAAAATCATTCGTGGCCAGCTTGCGCAATTTTTTTCTTCATCTATAACAGGTCATATCGGATTTTAACAAGATGCGTAGGATACGCCGCTGCGGGCAAGATAGGCAAGATGATAAACAATACATGTTTATTTAAATTTTAGCAGAGTGTGTTAGCCCTACGATTGGGTAGTATAGGTATCAATGCGATTATGCCACCCTTGTAACCAACGGCTTTCGTTGCGCTCAATGGGGGCATTGTTAACCCGCTGGGTTAACACAGCCTTGGCTGCTTGTCTAAATGCATCAAGGGGATCGCTATTTGTATCCTGCATCATCTGAAGCACCTGCAATAGGCCCCAGCCTTGGCCATTGTAGCGCTCCTTAACCTGAATGCCTTCACCCTTAAAGTTTACGTAATCAAGAAGGGCATAAAGACCCTGTGGCAGAGTCGCTAAAGAGGTAAACCGTTTAGTTACACGCTCTTTTTCGCTATCTGGCAGGGTTGTCGTCATTTTTGCAAGAGCCTGACTTAACCGAACTGCCATAAACTTGGCTTGCAGCCTGCGAGTATCCAATAAAAATGCTCGCAAGTCGGCGACATCTTGTGAGCTTTTTTGATTTAAGAAGCTCTCTTTACTTTTCCATGGACAGTGGGCATGTTTTTGTAAAAGGGGAATCAACGCAACGTGATTGTCTTTACAGTACTGAATAAACCGTGGAAACTGCTCTTCAAATGGTCCTTTATAGCCCTCTGGATACCAAATAAAATGGCCAATCCCAAGCGAGAGAAATTCCTCTCCCTGATTCCAATGGACCAAATTTTCTGGTTTGCCACTGCATTCATTTGTATAAATTCGAGCAGCAATCTGGTTCATCTCCTCATTCGATACCGTAAGTCCGATAAGAGAACAATTTATAAAGCCGAAAAAAACTATCAAATATAGATACTTCATTACTATTCACTCCTGAGGGCTAAAACTAGCTTAATTTCATCGTAGGTATAATCTGGGGGAAGTTTTTCTTTTATAGGAAAAAGCCGTTCTCGTCCCACTTGGCCAATAGCCTCTTTAATAGCATCTTGTCTTTGTTGAGGAACAATCGCAGAGATATCAATCAAAGCTCCTTGCTGCAAACCTTCTGCGATATGACCAATTATTGTTCCATAAGAAAGCTGGCGATCATCTGCAATTTGATCGATCCTCAGCCCTTGGGCATAAAGAACTAGCGTTGTTTTATAAGAGTCTTTGCGACTGTTTGATGGTGATTTAGAGGCATCATCCTCTACTGATTTGGAAACAAAAAATGGCTGCAATACTTTGAGGAATTTTTCACCATATTTCAGCCACTTAATTGGACCAACGCCATTGATTCGGCCAAATTCTTCTTTTGTTTGGGGCAAGTGAGCCGCCATCTCTTGCAAGGCTCTATCACTAAAGACAACATATGGAGGAACATTCTCTTCGCGGGCTGTGTCAAGACGCATCTCGCGAAGCTTCTGAAAAAGAGTCTCGTCATAGTCAAGTGCAAGAACTTGCTTTTTCTTGAAAGCTTCACGCTCTTCTTTGGGCGCTTTAAATATTTTCTTTTTAAACAGAATCGACTCTTGCCCTTTTACAGAACTTTGCGATTTATCAGTCCATTTTACTACAGGGTATTCACCCTCTGTTAAGACAAGGTGTCCAAGATGTATAAGTGACTCTATATAATAACGCACTTCTTGTTCAGACATCTCTTTTAACAGCCCATAAGTCGAAAGCTCGTCGTAGCGCCTATCAAGCAAAGGCTGACTTTTAGATCCTCGTAGTACATCAGTAAGCATGCGTATGCCCACATTCTGATTAAGACGAAACACGCAAGAGAGTATTTTTTGGCATATCACAGTGCCATCTATCTGATCAAACTCTGCAAGGCAGTTATCACATGCACTACAGGGCACTTTTGCATACACCTCACCAAAGTAACGCAACAGATCCAGCCTTCTACATTTAAACGAAGTACAAAGCCGATACATGCTTTCGGTTTTACTTTTTGTCTGTTGACGGATGATTGGATCATCAAGCTGCGCCAAAAAGCTTTTGTAGATAACAAGATCCTGTACTCCATATAGCATTAAACATTCTGCCGGAAGACCATCACGGCCGGCTCTGCCTATTTCTTGATAATACTGCTCAATTGTGCGGGGCATATCTAAATGCACAATAAAGCGCACATCAGGCTTGTGAATTCCCATTCCAAAGGCAACTGTTGCTACCATAAGCGTTGTCTGATCATGCAAAAACTCATGCTGTGCTAAAGATCTTTCTTGCTCAGACATCCCGGCGTGATAGCGGCCTACGATAAATCCAGCTTTTTGCAATGCATTAAAGGTTGTATCAACACCTTTTCTTGTAGATGAATAGATGATACCCGATTGGTTTTCATGCTCTTTTAAAAATGATCGCAACTGATCTTCGGGCTTATGCTTGGACTGCACACGAATCATGAGGTTTGGTCTGTCAAAGCTTCCTTTGACAAGGTAGGGGCTTTTCATCCCAAGCTGCGTTTGTATATCTTTTTCTACATCTAGTGTTGCAGTGGCTGTAAGAGCAATAACAGGGCAATCAGGGAAAATTTCTTTTAAAATTGCAAGCTTGCGGTATTCAACTCTGAATGAATGGCCCCACTGAGAAATGCAGTGTGCTTCATCAATTACAAAAAATGAAACGTTTGCTGTTTTTAGATGTTCAATAAAATCAGGGTCTACAAGCCTCTCTGGTGCGATATAGAGCATTTTATACTCAGAGAGATTTTGTAATACTTCTCGTATTTCATGAGAAGGAAGACTACTGTTTACAAATGCAGCGGATATACCATTTTTAAAAAGTGATACCACTTGGTCTTGCATAAGTGAAATAAGTGGGGAGACAACAATAGCAAGCCCGGGCAACAACATGGCAGGAAGCTGGTAACAAAGGGATTTTCCAGCCCCCGTAGGCAAGATCGCCAGCACATCCTCTTTTCGCAACAACGCGTCGATTATTTCTTTTTGAAAAGGTCGAAAGGTGTTGTATCCGAAGTAGCGCTTTAACTCATCTTCCAAAACGAAGGACGTATCCTGCACACTCAACATAGACAACACCTTTTGTTAGATATATTACTCAAAAGTACGACTTAAGGCACCCAAACCCTTACATAGGCCGCTTAAAGGAGTCTTCTCTAATCCTAAACGAACAAGTGACTCCTGAAAAGCACTGCAGCTATCAAGAACCGCCTTAATAGCCTCTTGCGTACCAAACTTATTAGCAAAGTTTACTTCGCGATTGGCTGCAGCATCTTTTTTGCTATCGTCTAAGTCATCAAGTATCTGAAATGCCATACCAAAATGGTATGCTGCCTTATGAACCTCATCCAATAACTCTAATTTACCTCCACCAAATAACCAGCCTAAGGTCATGCAAAGATCAAAAAGAGCACAGGTTTTCATATCAAGTATTGAGAGCAGTTTTTCCTTGTCTAAATCTTTAGGAAATAGATCGTAAAACTGTCCCCCAATAAGTCCTGAGGCTCCCATAGTTTTTGATGCTTGAAGTACAGCAAGACGATTTACCTCTTTATTTGTGGCTCCATTTTTCGCTATCTGCTCAAATCCCGAGGCGATAAGTGCATAACTTGCAAGTAGCGCAACAGATTCGCCATACACCTTATGAGTGGTTGCACGACCGCGACGAAAATCATCATCATCCATGCAAGGAAGGTCATCTGCTATGAGTGACGATGTATGAAAATATTCAACAGCAAGAGCTGCGGAAGTTACGTTGCAGCCAGTATTTAGTCCATCTGCCACCATGTAAACCAAGGCAGGTCGAAACCTTTTGCCGTCGCCTTTAAGGGCATATTCCATCGCTTCTCGTACGCCATTTATAGGCCCAAACTCTGAAAATGCTTGGTGCATTTCATCTTCAAATCGTGCCTTATAGGGCTCTAATACAAGCTTTGCTTGTTCTGAAAAGGCTTGTTTTGCACTTGTTTGCATATTAACTCTTTTTTATAATTTGAACTTTTGAAGTTGGTTTTATTAAACTATCCGCTTCAACATACCCGCCAAAATTAATGCTAGGATATGCCTGAACGCGTTTAGCAAGGAGTGTTCCTGGATTTAATACACTATTGCAGCCAACTTCTGTATGGTCTCCAATTATTGCACCAAATTTTCTTCGCTGAGTAGCCACTTTTTGCCCTTTTATATCTATAACAACAGGCTTTGAATCAAGTCGCAGGTTTGCACATTTAACACCAGCTCCTAAGTTTACAAAGCTTCCAACGATACAGTCGCCAAGATAGGTAAAATGAGCGGCATTACTTTTATTCATCATAATACTATGTTTAATCTCAGTAGTATGACCAATCACACACGAATCGCCAATGATGCAATCACCCCGAATGTAGGCCCCATGCCGGATATGGCAGTTTTTTCCAATTATACACGGTCCCTTAATGTAGGCCCCCGGTTCAATAACAGTTCCCTCACCGATAGAAATGTGAGCGGCATCAACCAAGTAGGCGAGCTCTTGCCCTTTTGCTTGAATTTTTCCTAAAGGATATATTTGAAGGTACTCTTTAATTTTATCTAGCGCTTCCCAGACATACTGACAGCCATCAAATAGTGAAGCGTGCTCAAATTGAGAAAGGTCGAAAAAATGATTTGGATCCAAGTTTTGCATTCTACACCTCAAAATAGACGACTAGTATATACTATTCTTATGAATAACGAAATAGGTTGTGTACATTTTGATCGATGCTCTGGATGCACCATCAATTCTTGCAAAAAACCACCTGAAATTTTTGACCATGCGAGCCACTATTTTTCAACACATTGGCAGCTTGATCTAAAACTTAAGCAAGGTGCTATACGCAATTGGCGCACTCGGGCAAAACTTGCATCTCGTCCACCTGGAGTCTTTGGGCTTTTTGAAAAAGGAACACACACTGTTGTTGCCATACCAAACTGCCAGGTGCATCACCCCAAAATTAATGAGGCTATAGCTCGCCTTGAGCAAGCTACTAAAGCAGCGGCTCTTAGCGCCTATGACGAAAAAAGCCACAAAGGTGATTTACGCTATGTTCAATGCGTTGTCGAAAGACAAAGCGGCAAAGTTCAATTAAGCCTCGTTTTAAACATGCAAGAGGCTAATGACAGGTGGTTGTGCCTGGCAGAGCGTCTATATGATCCTACCTTTTGGAATGCTATTTGGTTTAACTACAATGACAAGCCCCTTAACACCATTTTCGGAAAGTCCTGGGAAAAAATTAAAGGCTTCGATGTTATATGGGAGAGGATTGCTGGCCTTGAAGTTGCTTTTGGGCCGTCTCATTTTGGCCAAGCTAACCTAGAGATGTACGAGGAGATGATTTTTGATATACAAAAACATATTCTCAAAGAGGCCATTGTCTGTGAGCTCTATTCAGGAATTGGGGTTATTGGCCTTTCCCTTGTTGAAAAAAGCAAAGAAATCCGACTTTGTGAGCTAGAAGCAAGTGCTGAACATTTTTATAGCCTTGCCAAAGAGCGCCTTGCACAACCTCTACAAAACAAACTTTCTTATCTTGTTGGAAAGGCTCAGGAGTGCCTTAGCCTTGTCGAAGGTGCGGAGGTTTGCATTGTCGACCCACCAAGAAAAGGATTAGGGCATGATCTCATGCGCAAAATTCTGAATACAAAAGGAATAAAACAAGTTGTATACGTCTCATGTGAGTGGAAATCACTAGAGCGAGATCTTGAATATATGAAAGTACACCATAAAGAGTGGAAGGTATTATGGGCCTCTAGTTATTTATTTTTTCCTGGAACTAACCAAATAGAAACACTACTATTTCTGCAAAGAAATCATTAATGTTTCATTTATTTCTTTAATAGTGTATACTGTAACTTAATTATTTTCATTCGGAGAGCTGACCGATGCTGTCAAAGCTAAGCAACTTATTTACTATTTTCACCCCAGCGCCTAACGCACCAGAACTTCAAGGTGCCGAAACTATTGCCAAGTCATACCGTGCATGGCGGATCCGCACACTCTATTCTATGTTTATTGGCTATGCCCTTTATTACTTTACGCGTAAAAGCTATGCCTTTGCTATGCCTGGCATTATTGCCGACCTTGGTTACTCAAAAGCAGAGCTTGGTATTTTAGGGAGCATACTTGCAATTAGTTACGGCTTTAGTAAATTTTTTAGCGGCATTTTATCTGATAAATCAAGCCCACGATACTTTATGGCCTTTGGCCTTATCACCACCGGTATTGTAAACATCATATTTGGCATGTCTTCATCTTTGATTGTCTTTGCGCTTTTATGGGGACTAAATGGATGGTTTCAGGGCTTTGGCTGGCCAGCTTGCTCTAGACTTCTTGTCTCTTGGTATTCAAAATCAGAGCGCGGATCGTGGTGGTCAACGTGGAATGTCTGCCACAATGTAGGCGCCTTCTCAATCGCAGTGTTAGCAGGCTTTTTGGTACAGCATTTTGGCTGGAGATCAGGCATGTATGTGCCTGGCATTATCTGTATAGCTGGTGGCTTTTTTATGGTAAACCGCCTGCGCGACAGGCCAGAGGCTGTAGGACTACCTCCAATAGATGTCTACCGCAACGACGTAGTACCACAAACGACCAAAGAAAAAGAGTCTTCCTCTACTTGGGATACACTTGTTAACAACGTCTTTACCAACCCAAGTCTATGGCTACTAGGCCTTGCCTACTTTTTTGTCTACTTTGCAAGAACCGCCATGAGCGACTGGACCCCCTTATACCTTAAAGAAACACGCGACTACTCGCTTATCGCCGCCAACAGCATGACAACTATGATCGAAATAGGTGGCTTTTTTGGAAACCTCGTTGCCGGCTGGGCATCAGATCGCATATTTGGAGCAAAGCGTGGCCCCGTAAATGTTTTATTCTCTCTTGGCCTTGTATTTGCCATCATGCTCTTTAGTGCTGTTCCCGTAGGCGCTGCCTGGATGGAATCGGCAACTTTAGCACTCATTGGATTTATGGTATTTGGCCCCCAAATGCTTATTGGCGTTGCAGCAGTTGAGCTTGCTCACAAAAATGCCATTGCCACCTCATCGGGCTTTGTCTCCTGCATCTCCTACATGGGAGCAGCGTGCGCAGGCTATCCTCTTGGTTGGGTCATTCAAGAATTTGGCTGGAGTGGCCACTTCTCAACCATGATTGGAGCAAGCCTCATCGCTGTACTCTTCTTACTTCCTCTATGGGGAGCAAAAGAGCGTCCACCACAAGCCGCACCACTGCCGGCCTAGAGGATTAATTTAAGCACTTTTTCAAAAGGTAACATAATGAAATCTTCCGTAAAGGCCGACTGAAGAAGTTAGAAGGGAATTTAAACGTTAATGAGAGGCACAAATGCGCCTCAGTCATGCACGACCCTGATATGCTAGATACCTTTGATTTTTCTGAAATTGATGACGACCACGTCTTAATTTTGCCCGATAACGACCACAGACTGCCTGGAGGCAGGACCGTTCTTAAGGGAACTTATATTGTTTCTAATAGTTAAGCGCCTGCAACGGTTTTATGTAAAAAAGAGTATTTTGTAAAATTAAATATGAACAGACTTAAGCACGAAAAATTACTACAACACATATGCTTGATTCGGCGAGTTTCCCCTTTCTGGATACACGTACTTTAAGTTTCCTGCTTTTACTAAAGGGGTAAGGTATTCTCTAACTAAGTGCTTTTTATCTTTTTTATTTAAAACTTCCGCGAGTTGCTGAGCTGTAAGAGCTTGCCAAGAACAAAGTTCGCAAATCACTCTTCTAAGAGTATCTTTTGTAGGCCGTTTACTTAGCTTGAAAAGTATTGATTTTAAATTTTCAGGGAGATTATCTCTAATATCTTTTCCTTCCAGCAAGGATGTTTCAGTCTGAGACTGGTGTGTTATTGGTAGCAACTGGTGTGTTTCGGCTTGAAGCTGGTGTGTTATTGGTAAAGGCTGGTGTGTTTCGATCCCAATTTGCAATGATTTTTCATCAATAGAGTTAATTTTACGAGATGCTTCGGGGTGGATTGGCAAAATTACTAGAAAAAACCTATGCTCTTCATCAGTTTTAAATATCGGGGAAGGAGATCCATTAACTTCCATTGCATTGTGAATTTTTGGCACTCCAGTGCAGCGCCCTTCAGTTAAATGAAGCTCTTTTAAAAAATCTCCAATACGTCTGTTTCTATATGTCCGCACCCGTACAGACCTCTTGTTTAAATCCCCGATCTTAAGGGGAGGCAGGGGGCCAGGAAACGACAAAATTTCAATACGATCCGCATGAATGCTAATTTCAATCGGCTCTCTTTGCCCATAGTCTTTATGGTAAACTGCATTAGCTAAAGCCTCTTCCAGTGCTACGTAGGGGTAATTGTAAAAGCGGTCTGCTTCTGCACGATCCGGGCGTTTGCGAATTTCTTCCCTAATAACCATGGTCTGCAGATAGCGAAGGGCCTCTTTAAGTTGGATATGAATAGGGCCTTTAAAGATCTTTTCGGAAAAGCTATCGCCAATTTCATCATGAAATTCGACAATTTCTATTCGAGCGCAGGGGAAAAACTGCTCCGGATTACCATTAAACATCATTAAACCAATATTTATGGGTTTAAGATACTCTTCCGGGCCTTGTGCGATTTGCATCCGACGGCAAAGATGCTCAAAGGGAATTTTATCAACCTCAACAAGAAGGTCGCTCTTAATTTCACGAAGAAAATCCTTGATAATCCCTATATTCAAGTCACTTAATTGCGCTTGATGACAAATGCGGTCATCATATGGCACCTGATTTGCCAATTCATGGAGCCTTTGAATATCGGCTGTTTGGGCCTTATGTGTTGTTGAGTTGCGCCTTAAATAATACGCGTAAGAAGGGCTTTTTCCTAACGTTTCCGGGGCTTGATAAGGCCTTGTTTGACCGCCTGGGCACCAAATAACAAGGATAATTTTATCTTGAAACTGGACAGGGGCTACTACGGGATGATAATTTGGCCTAATTCTGTAGCCTAGTTCAATTATTTCTTTTTTGGATTGTATCTAAGGTATTAGGCGCCAATCCTACTGGAGGAAATATTGGTTGGCCATCCGCTTCTTTTATACCAAAGATAAGGTATCCACCACCCCAATTGTTAATATCATTGGCAAAAGCACATACTGTGCGAAGAAATGCCTCAGGATTCCAACCTTCTTTGAATTCCAAGCGTTCCCACTCTACAATCTGTCCCTGGAGTAGTTCATTAATATTAATTGGAAGAGCACTCATCTGGCATCCTGATAAAAGTGTTCATGGCATCTAAAATGCATCGACAAGCTCCTTAACTCCGTTCTGATTAATACGGCTTTTCTTTTTGAACGCTGAGAGGAGTTTTTGCAATTTTTGAAGGGCTAGCGGTGAAGGTTTTGCCTTTTGATTTTCCCAGCGATTTACAGTTGGAAACGAAACCCCAATTTTTGCGGCAAACTGTTCCTGGGTTAAGCCCATTTCAAGCCTAACTTCTCGAATATCATATGAAATTTTTTTATCCAAATCTATTATACCTGTTCCTGTCAACTTCATCTTGCATTTTTGTGCTTTTCTGATATATCATTCGTTATAAATTATGCTATATTTGCACGCAAGAAAAATTAGCCCCCTTACTATATCTCAAATACAACAACTGTATTGCAGATGCTGTTGTGGATTTGGGAAAACCGAATGAAATTGCTAAGGTATTTACAGGATTCCAGAAATTTCTATATCAGCCTCGAACAGCAATAAGATGCGCAAGTGCACTATAAATTGGGTAGAAGCATAGCTTAGGTTATCTCTAATCTCGCAAAATTGAATTACCTATGGCTTTTTCTTGATGCAGTCCTAAAATCGTAAAAGCTGCCTGATCGGCATCATTTTTAGTTAATGACCTCTTCTCAATTTTATTAAAGATATTGTCACAGCACTCCTGTAGAACCTCTTTAGAACAACCTAACTCAAAAAATACAGGTTGAGAATTTTCGCTTCCACAGCAGCACTTAATAGACAATCCATGGTCAATTTTACGATTTAGAGTTATTATAACTGTTAAGGGCACTAGCCCCCCCTTTAGAGGAACAACAATACCTTCCCTTGCTATCGCAGAAAACGAACGCTTTATAAAAAACTGACTTATCCAATGCTCTTGAGAAGGTGGCCTGAGACTAATAACCGCCGTTGTCGGGCTCTCCTCGATATCTGCAGTTAAAAAAGCATGTCTAGCTATTCCCTTGCCTTCATTTCTCAGCGCAATGCCCAACTCTAAATTGATTTCTCCATCTCGTTTTTGTGTAATCCCGCTGTAAAGATACGTGTGGACGATTTTCGCTTGAATTCTTCGGCCAAAAAACCCCTCAAGAATGCCATGTGGAACTGGTTCAAAGTTCGAACCCACTCTCATGTAATAGCATTTCGAGTTATTTTCCTGATGTGGTGCACAATCACTTTTAGGAATTAGAGTCGCAATAACCCCCTTAGTAGAACCCGGGATTTCAATTATATGGTGAATTACTTCAGAATGTGGTGGTAGGGTACGCCCAGAGGTCTTTTTTTCTAACCAACTCACAAACCTTTGGGGATCTTCAATAGGCTTTTTTGCCCGCGCAACATCAGCCCCATCTCCAAGGTCGGAGCAATCTATACCCCAAACAATTACTCCTCCCGAAGAATTACCAAAGCCAGAAATTGCCTTACCGTAGTTATTTAGGTCATTTACATGTAGATTTTTCATGTTACCGTCGTCTGCGGAACGCTTAAAATCTAAGAATAATTCTTCAGACCGTCGATCTACGATAAATTGTTCTATGGCTGTAATCCCATTAACCTGGATGGAATGAAAAAGATCATCTGCTCTTCCCACGATTTATCCTTATGCTGTAAAAATTAGGGGAGCTACCCGCCACATATCCGCCACAAGCTCATAAATACAGAAAAAGGGAGACCTGCTAGAATGATCGCAAGTAATTAAGAAAAAGATATCTGAGTGGGAGGATTCGAACCTCCGACCCCTTACACCCCATGCAAGTGCGCTAGCCAAGCTGCGCTACACCCAGATAAAGAACAACATGGTACCAGATGTTACACATTTCCCAAAAGTGGCGATTAGATGGACTTTTAAATAACCAGTCAGCCACAGACTTTTCTAAAGATTGGATGAAACAGCTAAAAAAGTTTCAAGAGTCACTTACCAGGCCACAAGAGCTCGCTACAACCATTTTGCTTTTTCAAACTTTGAGTGCTAGCTTTCGGGAGTTTTCTTCGTATGCAGGTGCTCTTTTTTCAGAGAATGTCCAGAATAAAGAAGCCCTTGCTCTTACCGCCAAAGCAGGCGAACTTGAAACGTATTTACAAAAAGCATCATCTGAGCTTGAAAAAAAGCTTTTTGAAGTCGCTGACCTCGAAAAATTTATACAAGAAAATGGTTTAGAGAGCATTAGCTTTTGCCTTACCGATCGATGCCAAAATGCAAAAGAAAAGATGTCTGTAGATAAAGAGGCCCTCAGCTCAGATCTTGCTCTTCATGGGTATCACAGCTGGTATGAACTGTACAAGCAGGCGATAAGCAAAATGCGCTGTGATGTCACTACAGAAGGGGCAAAGGGGAGCTACTCCATAAGCCAACTTGAAAACCTTTTTTCGCATGAAAACCAAGAAGTTCGAAAAAATGCTTTTTTGGCTTTGGAAAAAGCCTGCAAACAAGACGAGGCACTATTTTCACATATGCTTCGCTCTATTATTGGGTTTCGCCTAGAGCTTTATAAACATAGAGGATGGAAAAGCCCCTTACATAGCGCGCTGAAGTCAAATTATATGCAACAATCCACGCTTGATATGATGTGGAAAAAGGTATCGGATGCTCAGCCTCACCTTCTGCGCTTTTTAGATGAAAAGGCAAAAATTTTTGGTGTTGATATGCTCTCTTGGTATGATTTTGACGCCCCATTTCCACATGCCAACAGCCAAATTTCGTATGAAGATGCCGCAAAGATTATTATAGAGCTGTTTAGCGAAAAGAATAAAGAGCTAGGAGAGTTTGCCAAGGCCTGCTTTGAAAACAACTGGATAGAGGCAGAAAACAGACCAAATAAAGCCCCGGGTGGATTTTGCGCGCCATTTCCACAGTCTAAACAATCCCGCATTTACATGAGCTATACGCCAACGATGCATAATCTTTTAGTACTCGCTCATGAGCTTGGTCACGCCTACCACAACCACGTCTGCTTTGAACAGCAAGAACTTGCTCAACATTTCCCCTACAGCCTTGCAGAAACAGCTTCAACAACATGTGAGCTTATTGTTCTTGACGGCTTAATTGCAAAAGCAAAATCTCAAAGTGAAAAAAAGTGGCTCTTCTACGAAAAAGCCCACCGCCATACCATGTTTTTTCTCAATATCCATGCACGATTTTTCTTTGAGCAGGAGCTCTTTTCAGAAGTATCTAAGGGCACATATCTTGATGCAGAAAAACTTTGCCATATTATGGAAAAGGCGCAAAAAACAGCCTATGGGGATCGCCTCGAAACCTATCACCCCCACTTTTGGATTCCAAAAATACATTTTTATATCACAGATATCCCAAGCTATAACTTTCCTTATACCTTTGGATACCTTGTGAGCCAGGCTATCAATGCAAAGGCAAAGCAAGAACCTACTTGGTTTACAAAAAACTACCAAAGCTTTTTACAAGATACAGGATCAATGAGCGTTGAGGACTTAGTTAAAAAACACTTTGGGCTTAACACAAACGAAGAGCTCTTTTGGCAAAAGGCTTTGGACAACGCCCTTTTAGATGTTACGGAGTTTTTAGCATTATGACGTTTGTTTTAGAGCCATCATGGCAAAAAGTGCTAAGCGAGGAGCTAAAAAAACCCTACGTTGAGCAGCTTGCATCCTTTATAGAGCAAGAGCGCGCCAAAAACGTTCCCATATACCCTCCAAAGGAACTTGTTTTTAATGCACTTAGCCAAACCCCATTTGAAAAAGTACGAGTTGTACTTGTTGGTCAAGACCCATACCATCGCCCAGGACAAGCACACGGCCTTTGTTTTAGCGTGCCAGAAGGTATAAAGCCACCACCATCACTAAAAAACATTTTCAAGGAACTAAAACAAGACCTTGGAATTCCCACACCTTCTCATGGCTCCCTCTTGAAATGGGCAAAACAGGGAGTTTTGCTGCTAAACGCAACGCTTACCGTGCGTGAAGGCTCACCTCTTTCACACCATAAGCGCGGCTGGGAAACATTTACTGATGCTATCATACAATCTTTGGCACAAAAAAATGAGCCTATAATATTCGTTTTGTGGGGCAATAATGCCAGTAAAAAATGTGCACGTATTCCTGAGCTTTTACAAAATACGCACCACACAATTTTGACAGCCGCACATCCATCACCACTTTCGGCCTACAATGGATTTTTAGGGTGTGGTCACTTTTCAAAAATAAACAAAGTCCTAAAAGAGCCTATTGATTGGCGGCTCGACTAAGCCGCTCGGAAACCGTCTTCCATAAGCCATCCACAGGAAACTGCATATCTACCCATGCGGCTTGGATGTTTTCAACATCAAGCTGCCGAAGCACATGATAAAGCCGATGGGCAGCTACTGTTGCATCTTCGGTTTCGGTTAGCGAAAAAATACGCTCAGCTCCTGGATAGTGCCGATTTGCAAAACCAACCACAACAGAAAGTTTTTTAGGGCAATCGACAAATGGAACATCTGACAAAACAAGGTGCGCCTTTGGAGCGTAGTGAGCAAGAAGCTGGCCGGGGCAAACCGGGGTGTCACTGTTTGCCTTACAGAGCAATGGAAGGTAGCCAAGCGTCTCAGCTAGTTGCTCTTGAGATACAGCACCAAGACGAGCAACCTGCCACATATCCTGATGAGCTATAACAATTGTTGATTCAACACCATGCTGACACATTCCACCATCAAGCACAGGAAAATCTACACCAAAGTCATGTTCTACATGTTCTAGTTTTGTAGCCGATGGTGAACCGCTCAGATTTGCAGAAGGTGCAACCAGTGGTGAAACATGCTGTAAAAGCTGAAGAGTTTGACTTTGTTTGGGCATACGAAATGCAGCACTTGGCAAATTTGCACGCACAGCGGGTAGAATCGCTTTTTGCTTAACGGGAACCACAACGGTAAGGGGGCCTGGCCAAAAAGCCGATATGAGGGATTCTAGCCCCTTAGGCTTGGATGCGACGTACTGAAGACACTCTTCAGGATTACCAATATGAAGAATCAATGGATTATGAGCTGGCCGACCTTTCAAAGAAAAGATCTGTTGCACAGCCTGTTCGTTGTTGGCGATTGCTGCAAGACCGTAAACAGTTTCGGTAGGAATGGCAACAACACCGCCCTGTATAAGCAGCTCTTTTGCTTTTTCAAGATTGATTTTCATGCGGACATAACCTATTGATTAAGGATACTTTATAACATACACGAGAAAACATGTCACATAAAATAATTTTTAATGTATAATATAAACAGAGACTAAAATCACATGGGGCATCTTATGATAACGAAAGAAGAGGTTAAGACAGCTCATGCCCGGCTTTTAACACTTCGCATTGCGCGAATTGGTAATGCAGCTCATGGCTTATTTTTACAGCCTGTAGATTTAGGCTCAAAGCTTCACTTAAGTACTGTTGTGTACAGGGGTGATAAATATATTCCCATAAGTGTACGAGAGTCTGTAAACTTTCACCTTGAAACGGATTATAACCAAATACATACCTGGCTAAGCTTAGATGAAGAGCTTTTTCAAATTACCTTACATCACATTGGAATGTTTTCAAATGTAGGCCTTGAAGAGCTTTATGAAATTGTTTCAGAGTTTGAAGATGCCGCATTTAAATGGCGTGAAATTTTCGATGAGAAGGATCGTCAAGATCTTATCCACGTGCCCTTGCAATCTAAATAGACAACATCCACAACAGAATATAAGAAGATAGTATATAGCTAAATTCTTCTTCTTCTTCTTTAGGTAGTGTGGATCTGTTCATAACCCTTGTTTTAGGTGATGTTCATAATGTTGATAACCTGATCATAGAAATGTCGATTAAATGTTTAGGCTGATTATAACTCAAGGGTCTGTTCACAAATTGGGGAAAAGGGCGAAGTTGTGAACATTGGTTTTTGTAGTTATGAACATAGCCATTTAGAGCTCTTTACAACATAAGAAAAATAACAAGATACATAAGACCTTCCATATTGGGCGGGATACCCAAGAGACACAAGGGGTGGGGCTGAACATCACGATTCTTTATTTGGCTATTTCGGTCTTTTAATTTTTGACCATGTCAGCGATATCTTGCAGACTACTGCATGCAAAGGTTGTGGGAGAGTGTTCGTGGCCGAGCTTGTTTGATGATAAGACGGGGTGTTCTAGACCTGCGAGCATTCTGCTTATTGCCAAGGGCTTTATTCTGCCGTTCTCATAGACCTCTTTTTCGAGGTAGGCCTGGCGACGTGCGGCGTCTAGTGCTTGTTCAAAGTTACGCGATGTATCTTCAATTGGCACACCGTTTCTGCGTAAAAAATCGCGTATCTGCTCGTGCGTTGTAGTTGGTTTTGCTTGTAGCGCTTGAAGATTTTGTCTTAAGGCATCACCCCAATCGCTTGGCATTCTTAAAAGCATCCATTCACAAAATTTTTGTCTTAGTTCCCTATCTTGCTGTAAAATTGGCTCAATGCAGTCTTTGATGATGGAGGCGACCGTGTAGTGTTTGAAAAACTCTTTTTCCGCTAAGGCCAGATCGAACTGTCCACAAAGATCCTGGTAGTACCGGCAGGTATCAAATCCTGGAATTTTGAGGCGACCTCCAAGCTGTGCAAGTAGGTAGTTGTAGTCGTTTCTGTTATTGCCTTTCATTGGATCAAGGCACTGCTCAAGAAGAAGCTCGCGGTGTGTGGCTAGTAAAATATAGAGCTCGTCTTCAAAAGAGGCTGGTTTGCTTGTGCATATGGTCCGGAAGAGTTTTGTGATAACTCCAAAATATCTTCCGGCGCAGTGTTCGCCAAGTTCAAGATCGACTATTTCGCGCAAAAATAGGTTTTTTTTCTCTTGAAGCTCTCTGTCTTGTGGGGAGTCTTGAAACGTAATAATGATATTTTTCAGGCAGCGCTCTTCCAGAAGTTCGTAGAAGCTGTTTTTTTTTGCCTCATCAGAGTTCATTAGAGCAGGCATTTCTGCTTTTCCATGAATGCGTGCTATAAAAGAACGGACGTGGTTCGTTAGTTCCTTTGCTGAAACTTGTTTGCCATAAACTTTAAGAGCGCCAGTAACGTACTGTAAAATTTCATCAAGGGGTACATCGCGAGATGGTGGATAGGTTTCTAGCTGCGGTAGCGTCTTTTGTAGATGAGCTTTAGAAAGGTTAAGGTAGGAAAACTCAACAAGGTCAAGACTGCAATTTGGGTATTTATTTTTAAGCTTTTTAAAATAGTCAAAAAAACGACTGATGGGCATTCGCTCTACAACCTTGCTTGCCAAGAGCGAGTCTTGAAAAAGCAAAGCAATTTCAAATGGGTTTGGTGCGCTGAGTCCTCGAATAAGTGTATCGGGTGATGCTGCGCAATCTGCCAAGAAGGCACCTATCGAGCCCCTCATGAGGGGCTCGCGTGATGGCTTATAGTGCGACAGGACTTTGCAGTAAAACTCCGTAGATCGCACTCTATCTTCGTCTAACAGGGCTGGAATAAGAAATGCTGATGTCCCGGGTTTTATAGTTTTTGTATCTTCGTCAATTTCTTGATTAACTCGCGATACATCGGCACCTTTTTGTAACAGTAATAGTGCTACATCAGCTTTATAGTTTCGACACGCATCATGAAGGGGTGTGTTAAGGCCCCTGTCTATGGCGTTGACGTCGGCGCCGCGATTAACCATTTCTTCAACAAGTCGACTAAAACCAGCTCCAGAAGCCATGTGAATAGGGTATTTTCCATCTTTTTGAAGGTGTAGGTTTGCTCCCACCTCTACTAATACAATCGCTACTTTTTCTTGACCTTCTTTGATGGCGTGGAAAAGAAGTGTGGTTGCGTGCTCTTTTACTTTTTCACCAAAGGCAGCAAGCGGATCTGCACCCAGGTCAATAAATTGCCGGCAAAGCTTGTAGTGTTTTTGCGCAAAAGCAAGCGTTAACAAAGGGGTGTAGTGGCCAACTGCTTTTGCTATAGATTCCCCTTCTTTGATTAAATCAAGCGCAGCATGAAGTGTAGCGTTTTGGCACGCTACACTTACTGGGTGTTGTTCTAGCATCAAAGATTCGCGCTTTAAAAATCCACCTCCAAGCTCCTGCAAGCTCTTGTGGAGCTCTTTTAATGAGTCATCAGTAGAATTTTTTTGCAAGGCGCGCTTTATGATTCTATCTATAAATAAACAGGTGCGGCTTGCAGCACGGCATGTGCTGATAATGCGCTCTTTGGGTGTTGTTGGAGATGGTGATGATATCATGTGGACAATGCTACGAGCAGCTTCAACGATATGTTTTGTGTTCTCTATAAGGTTGAAGGATGTGCCAAAGCGAAATAGCCTTCCTAATGCACTGCTTGAGGTTTCTAAGGCAAGGCCATGTCCGCTTGCATAAACAACTTCACAATCATCAATATCTTCGATGTGTGTAGCAATATGGGTGGCATCAAATTGTTCAAAAAAATTATCGTTTTGACTTACTTGTATATAGTGAGTCATACAAAGCCTATGCTGATTTTTTGCGCCAGCTCAGAGCAAACCCTGCAATTACTATGGTAAGAAGACACAATAATCCTGATGGCATAAACTTAACGGCGTACCATCTGTAGGCGAAAAAAAGCGTGAGTAGAGCTAAAAGAGTAAAGATACTTCTGTCGCCAATTGTTGGGTAGAAGCGAATGAGAAAAAGTGAGCTTAAAAGCAAGATGGCAAAAATTGAGCTCATAAAAAGTGATGCAAGGCTTCCGGCCATGATGTAGCCAATAACGCCTCCGATTAAAAGTAGAAGGCTGTAGCCCGTTATAAGGGTGTCGAAGCGGTCTAGTAGATTTTTCATGGTACCTCTTGCTTGTAATTTTAGCTCCGGCTGTGGAAAATCGCCCCCACAATAAAAGGTCACTATTTATGACCATTTCGAACTGCTGGATCTTAGGATAAAATCAATTTCATTCTGGCTAAAAAGGCCATTGGTTGGCAACATGTTTTAAGATCAAGTGAGATTTATATATGAGCCAACCTGTTTTTACAACTACTCAATTTCCATTTATCCGCCCACGTAGATTGAGGCGACATGGTTGGTTACGGGATATGGTGCAAGAAAACAGCGTTAGCCCTCAGGATCTTGTCTGGACAGTAATTATTCGAGAAGATGATGTGGATCCGATTATTCCAGGGATGCCCGGAGCTCCTAGATTGTCAATTTCTGAACTTATAGAATCTGCTAAAGAAGCAAGAGACCTTGGTATATGTGCGCTTGCATTTTTTCCACACGTTTCACAAGGTTTAAAAAATGAGCAGGCCGACGAGGCGTTAAATCCAAGATCTCTTACAGTCCGTGCAATTGAAGCTTTAAAGACTCACTGTCCTGGAATCGGCGTTATATCGGATGTGGCGTTGGATCCCTTTACATCTCATGGTTTTGATGGGCTAATGAAGGCAGATCAGGTTGATAACGATGCAACACTCGAGCTTCTTGCAAAAAGTGTTTTGCTGCAAGCGGCCGCAGGGGCTGATGTCATCGCGCCATCAGAGATGATGGATGGTCGAATTAAAGTTTTACGCGCGGCTCTTGATGCTGCGGGGTATCATGATGTCGCCCTTCTTTCATACTCAGCAAAGTATGCATCGGCCTTTTACGGACCCTATCGAGGGGGTATTGGATCTCTAGGGAATTTAGCAAAAGGCGACAAAAAAACATTTTATCTTAACCCTGCAAATAAAGCCGAAGCCCTACGCGAGGTCTCACAAGATTTACTTGAGGGAGCTGATATGGTTATGGTAAAGCCGGGGCTGCCATACCTGGATGTGGTTTCAGCCATTAAAGAGACCTTTCAGGTGCCAACGTTTGCTTTTCACGTAAGTGGAGAGTATGGATCTTTAAAGTTAATGCACGAGGCGGGGTTTATGGACTTTGACAAAGCCTTTGCCGAGGTGCTTCTCTCATTTAAACGTGCAGGATGTGACGGTATTTTCACCTATGGTGCATTAGAATACGCCCGTAGTTTATAAGGTTTCGAAGTTAGTATTGTTTTCTTTTGTTTTTCAAATTATATATTATCTGTTATTTTTTTACCTCTTACATGGCAAAATTACCTAAAGAGGTGCTTTTATGACCCCGATTAATGACTCTGTTTTTAAAGTGCCCCACCCCCCATTACTTGGCTTAGAAACTCTTGCCACTGCAGCAAGCGATAGAGAGCGCCTAACATATGCCTCAAAATGTATTGATGTGATCCAGACTGTAGAGTTTGAGGAAGAGCGTATAGAAGATTTTTTCTTTGGTGTTTGTGGGGAAGTTTCTGAAGCAGGGCTACAGCACTGTTTTTCTGAAGAAGAATTAGAAAAGGTGTATGCATTTTTAGAATGGTATCACCTACTTTTAATGGGGTGCTTGCCCGATCCAAGTGGTTGTAAGGAAGAGCTAGATTGTGTCTTGAAATTTTTCAATCTTGATAGCTGCCTTGATATTTTACACTCAAAAAATAGCAAGCTTGATTTGACTACTAGTCGTTTTACGCTTGAGTGCTTACTTACTATTATGGATGGCGCAAACGAGGCAAGGGAAGGACACTATAACGCTTTTCAGGATAAGGTGTGCAAGCTATTGAGTTACCACAGCTCAAAAGAGGTGGTTTTAGCTAATATAGAAATGCTTTTAACTGAGAAGCCATCTTTACTCTTTACAGAAGCCATATCGAACATGGAGCAAAACGAACGATTTCGATGGGCGTTGTTTATTTCAATTGTTTCCCAGTACAGCAATGAATTGGATTTTATTGAGCTCTTGGCAAAACAGGTAGCAGATAAAGAGCAGGGCTTCCCTCAGCATCTACAATCACATCTTATACACCTTTTGGCTGGAGTGAAAAAAAATTACTTAATGAGGCCTTGGGCGTGTTCTGGAGGCACGTCTTCTTATGGTTTGTCGCCGATTTTATTTGCCAAATTAGATGTTCCTGGGTTGCCAAATTGGATGCCAAATGGAGGTAATACCTGCTACATTTCAGCAACACTATGGCCACTATATTTATTGATAGGTGACAAAATTAAAGAAAGTCTTTGTGCTGCTGACGTTGTAGATGCCCCTACCTCAACCCCTGTCGGCGCCTTTAAAGCTTTTTATTTAAAAATGGCAGCTTCTGAAAGTACAAACATCACAGCAAAAGAAGTAAGTGAGTTTAGAAAAGCTATGCAGATAGCATTTCCGAGTAGATTTGCTTCATCTTTAACATGTGGGCAAGAAGATGCCTATGAGTTTTTGGCAGGAATTTTGCAGGAGCTGCTGGGCTTAGATTTTCAGGTTGACAAACCAGACGGATTTTATATTTTACACAAGTTTAAGCGGACAAATGCTAAGTCCTTAGAAGGTTCAGAATATTATGATTACACCGCAGCACTTGCTCCTTCTTTTAGCCCCCAGCACTCACATATCCTTGATATACCACTTGATGTGGGCCGTATGGTACCTGTAGCTTTGAGTGAACTTATTACGACTACTCGGCAAAATGGGCAAGTGGATCGAAATGTTCGATTGTACCCTCGTGAAGTACTGAGTGAAAGCAATGTCGATACATATAATATTTTGCCAAAGCATCAAACCATTTCTGTTTATCACTCTGAGCAGTATCAGGTGGAATCAAGAGATCTTGCTCCAGAGTATTTTTGCGCTCGAATTAAGCGCTTTTCTTCTGACTCGCTTCAAAAAAGAAACGATCTTGTCCAGCCAAATGCAACCCTGGAATTTAGCTGCAGAGAAAATGAGCAGCAAACGGTACCCTATGATCTCGTTGCCATGACTATACATAGTGGGACAACTATTAACATGGGACACTATTACACCTATATTAGACACCAAGTACAAGGTGAGTGGCGAATTTTTAAGTACGACGATATACAAGGCCCTGAACTTTGCGTTGATGAGCAAAAAGCATTGCTTGATGTATCGAAAAGCGGGTATATCTTTTATTATAAAAAAAGAAAAGATGGTCTTGAATCCCCTCCTCAATTTATTTTCCCCGATAAGCTTCAGGAGGCAAAGGCGTGGGTGGCAACAAACGTATCAGGCAGCTTTTTTGTTGATGAAAAAAAGGGCTCATTGATGGCTGAGGATGATCCCACAGCTGAGTCTAAGGCTCTTAAGGGATTAGCTGAGGTTTTGGGAAAATCTGTCTATGTTATAGATCCAGTAAGAGACAGAGATTTGTTGGTGCTAGATAATGGTTACCCAATTCCTGGCGACTCTTTTTGCCATGGTGAAGAGTTTTCTCTTGGAGGAATTCAGTACCTATTTAAGCAGTCGGATAAATCGTATGTGTTGTTGACCAGTTTGAAGTGCCCGGATTGAGGCTGTTGATGGAAGTTGCATAAATCACCACAGAGTCACCGAGATCAGTGAAATCATTTGAGAAACAGAGAATGACTGTGCAAATCCAAAAAATAACCAAAAATTATTTAGCTCGTGTGTAAAGCTATTTGACAGTACTTTTGTTTGTGGCAAAAAAGAGGAATTTCTTTAGACAAGAGGCGACTTCCTGGCGCTCTTCGTCATTTAGTTCATCTTCATGTCGTTTAAAATAGGTGATAAGTCGTTCCAGATTCGTTAAAAGGTTTTGGCAGCTACGAACACCCCTTTTGTCTTTTGAAGGCAATGGGAAGGCTGTACGGATGCGCTCTAGCATCTCTTGTTTTGTTTCACCGTTGTAGGATGAGATGATCAACTTTTTTTCGTCTAAAGGTGCCTGACGGCTTGCTAAGGTATACATAACTTGGCGAGGAAGGCTTTCTGCTTTTGTTTTTAGCTCGTGTGGGAGTAGATCGATTAATTCGTAGTACATGAGGAAGTTATAGGGCGTTTGACGGTTGCCATAGGTTGCAACTAGCCATGCACTAAAGGCGCCTTCTTTGTAACTTTTGAGAATACGTTGAGCTCGCATGATGCGCTCACCATGCAAAATAGCCGCTTGGTTTGTAATGGCTTTGATTTCAGAGGTAATGCTAAAGAGCGCCTGAAGATCAGATCCAATGTCATGGGCTGTATCTGGCGTATGTTTATGCAGAATGTCTTCAAGGCGCAATTTTTCGAGATCTTCGAGCTCGACCGATTTAAAGAGACCGGAAAACCCTGTAAGGCGACCATCATTGGATTGTTTGGCAAGAGCCTTAATTTTTTGAGATCCGCCCGATGAAAAACGCCCCTCTAACATCTCTTCTAATTTTGTCATTATTTCAACCTCTGGACAATTTCTTTAGCAAGGTTTTTAAAATCTTCTGCTGCACGGCTTGCTTTATCTAGTTTTTCAACTTCAAAAATGGGTTTTCCAAATACTGTCGCTGAGCTTACACTAACATCTCGGCGCACTTTTGTGCTGAAGCACCCGCCTGGAAAGCTTTTGTCTATAATTTTAAGAAAGCCACTGTTGTTTTTTGCCCGGGCATTCCAAAATGAAATAACTACTCCCAGTATTTCCATGGGGTGGCGCTCTGCTATAGTGCTCATAAAATCTGAAAGGCGCTCTAGCCCTTTTACACTATAAAATTCGCAAGTGGCGCAAACTACGGCGTGATTTGCGGCAATGAGTGCCGATTCTGTTAGCCAGCAAAGCGATGGAGGGGTGTCGATAATAATATAGTCGTAGTTAACGGTTTCGAGAATCCGTTTAAGCCTTTCGTGTGAATACCTGTCTGCTGCAAGCGCCCCTGTTACTTCCACTCGCTCAAGCCAGGTATCTGCTGGGACAAGGTCAAGATTTGGAATGCAGGTTTTCTGAATTACCTCTTTTACCTCTTTTGTCCCTAGCAAAACCGGTGCCATGCTATCTACTTGATCAGGATCAAGCCCAAGTCCCATGGTAAGGTTGGCTTGAGCATCAAAGTCTACCAGCAGTACCTTTTTCTTGTGAAATTTGGCAAAAGCGGCTCCAAGATGGAGGCTTGTGGATGTTTTGGCTGTTCCACCTTTGAAGCTGCTAACTGCTAGTATCTGTTTTTTCATTGCGAGGATCCTTCGCTTGCTTTTTTAGTAGATAATAGCGACTCAAGGCATTTTTGAGCTCTTTCTTGTTTTAATAAATCAAGTAAAGCCTCTAGCTGCATCTCGCCGTGTATTTCGTTGTTTCGGGTGCGAACATTGACGGTTTTATTTTCAACTTCCTTGTCACCTATGGTGAGGATGTAGTTGTATTGTGCCATTTGTGCTTCGCGTACCTTTTTTGACACCGACTCGCTTGTGTCATCAAGATATACTTCAAAGCCACTGTTTCTAAACATCTCCGAAACAGTTTTACCAAACTCTACATGCCTGTCGGCAATGGAGATAATGGCAACTTGAGATGGGCTAAGCCAAAGAGGGAATCTGCCTGCATAAAATTCGATAAGCGATCCAAAGAAGCGCTCAACAGAACCGTAAATAACCCTATGTAGCATGATAGGGCGCGCAGCTGATCCGTCTGGGGCTGTGTATTCTAGCTCAAAGCGCTCTGGAAGTGACATGTCAAGCTGAATGGTTCCACATTGCCAGGTTCTTCCTAAGGCATCGTGGACGCGAAGATCAATTTTTGGTCCATAAAAGGCGCCGTCGCCTTCTTGAACCACGTAAGGTTTTCCAAATATATCAAGCGCTTGTTTAAGTGAGTTTGTAGTAAGCTCCCACGCTTCATCTGAGCCTATGGTGTTTTTATCTGGTCGTGTTGAAAGGGCGATATCATATGTAAGCCCAAATGTGGAGTACATTTCATCAACAAGCTTTAATATGTTAAATATTTCGCTTTGGATGTCTTGTGGCTGCATAAAGATGTGTGCGTCATCCTGGTGGAAGCAGCGAACGCGGAAAAGCCCTGAAAGCGATCCTGAAGGCTCAAAACGGTGGACGTGACCAATTTCTGCAACTCTCCATGGAAGCTCTCTGTAGCTGTGTTTTTTTGCCTTGTAAAAGAGCATAGCTCCAGGGCAGTTCATAGGTTTCACTGCAAATTCACGCTCTTCTACGCAGCAGGTATACATATGTTCTCTGTAATTTTCCCAGTGACCTGATCGCTCCCAGAGTTCCTTAATCATAAGGCTTGGAGTCTTAATTTCTACGTAGTTTGCTCGCTTGTGGCACTCTCTCCAGTATTCAAGCAGTCTGTTCCATATAATCATGCCTTTGGGATGAATAAAGGGCATGCCTGGCGCTTCTTCTTTAAGAGAAAAGAGGTCAAGTTTTGGTCCCAACATTTTGTGGTCGCGTTTTTTTGCTTCTTCTAATCTGAACAGGTAGTCTTTAAGCAGCTTTCTGTCTGGGAAGGAAATGGCATAAATACGTGTAAGCATTTCATTTTTCGAATCTCCCCTCCAATATGCGCCCGATGTCTTGAGAATTTTGAGCGCTTTAATTTTGCCTAAACGCGGTAGATGTGGCCCGCGGCAAAAATCGAAAAACTCGCCCTGAGAATAGCCTGTGAGGGCTTGATCTTCAGGAATGCCTTCAATAAGTTCTTGCTTGTATTTGTTGTTTTCAAAACGAGATACGGCTTCTTTTTTTGATTGAAACACATATCTCTGACTTGCAAAATTTTCTTCACAGATTGCTTGCATTTCTTTTTCGATACGATCAAAGTCGGCATCAGAAATTGTTAAATCAGCAAAATCGTAGTAGAGGCCGTTTTCGATTGGGGGACCGATCGTTGGTTTTGCGTTTGGATAGAGCCGAAGAACTGCCTGAGCTAGCACGTGAGCAGTTGTGTGCCAGAAAACTTCTTTTCCTTCGGTGTCGTCAAATGACAAAAACTTGAGGCTGTCGCCCTCATTAAGAGGCGTGTCTAAATCGGAGATTTTGTCATTAATGATGACAGAAACGGCCTGATGGGGGCCTTTTAAATTGAGCTTTTCAGCTAGATCTTGTGCTTTTGTTCCTGGTGGAACATCTAGGCTGGAAAAGCCGTTTTTGGGATCGGCATATCGTACTTGCATGGGGCTCCTTCGTTGCTAAATCTTAAGTAGTATCGCAAATCGTGGCTTTTTTTTACATTTTTGGTTACTGTAACAAAAATATTGAAATGTGAGGGTGTTCTTTGCCTGGGTTAGAAGATATTTTGAATGATGCATCAGTACCTCCAGAGCACCCCTTTTTTTATGCTCGGATATGCACGTTTCTTTTGCGGTCAAATGGTAAAAGCGTAAAAACAGATGCAGATATTATAGAGCAGATTTGTTCTGAAGAATTTGATGATCTTTCTCGAAGATTGGATAGAACTGTAATCCAAGAAGCTCCTCAGGTTCGCAACTTGCTTAGGGCAAGACTTATTGCAACAAAACTTATTGGCGATGATGGTGATCTAAAGCTAGGACTTGTTCCTCTCTTCATTGATGCTTTAAAACAAAAACTGTACTCAATGGCCCCATCTCGTCAGTTTGATGCTGTACGTGATAAGCATATGCTGCGTGTTTTAGAGCTCATATATAACAATAAAGAATTTGTTAGGGTTTTGAGACACATAAGTCGACCTGTATCTAATAGGCTTGCCGAACAAATTATTCGCGATACGCTCGTCATTGCTCCTAATATTCCTATTAACGACGTTCATGTGCGACGAGCAGTGCTTGCAGCTTGGCTTAGCACGCTGCGTCAAAGCTTAGGGTCATGTTTTGCTACGGCACCGGCAATACTAGTACATCAAGAGCAGCCGCTTGTTTTTTTGCGTGATCTAGATGAAATGATGAACACGGGTTATATGAGAAGAACCTATGGTGGAAGAGAATATAGCGTTCCAATGAGTGCAACGTGGGGAAATGGTGATCTAAAGAAACCCTTAGTGCTCGAAAGGGACCTTAATCAAAACGAAAATAAGGTTTGGATGTCCCCAGGAATTATTGCCGCATTGGATGCTGTGGATTTTTTCCCGGAGGGTATGGTTCAAAAAGAAAAAATTCACCAATTGCATGGGCAATTACAAAAGGCAGTAGATCAAATTGAGGGGGCCGGCCACATTATTGTTACTAATGCAGAAGAGCTTATCCGCCAGTTGCTATTGTGCCAGTATAATCTTACCGAACAACGAGTCCGTGAATTTTTGGATCGACCTAAGAGTATGATGCAAAGTGAAATGATGATGCACATGCCACACGCTGGAATTACATCAAAACCAAAAGCTGATTTATTACCTCTTTTTTTAAGGAACTTTGAGACTGCAAAAACAGCGTTTCGTACGTTAGCGGATAATGCCCTATTGAAGGCGTGGGAATTTACACTCGCTTCATTTTCCGAAATAAACCTTAATTTTACTAGATGGAATTTGTATGCAAGCCTTGGGGTAAACTTTGATGAGCCCGGAGGAATAGGTCAATGTCTTTATCAGATCCTCTCTTCTAAAGTAGACCAAGCAAATGCTGTATTAAAAGAGCACCAGCTTGAGTACGAGCAAATTTGGGCACAGCTTCAATACTTGCAAGCCCGCTCTCAAACAGCAACCACAGAAAAAGAGATCACCTGGTTAAAGATGGAGTATCAGTCTCGACAGACTGAGCTTTACCACATAGATAAGATGCGGCAAATGGCACATGAGCAAGCAGTAAAGGTTGCGGGGCTTAATGAGTTTCTTATAAATGAATATGACAGGCTTTTTTTTGACTTCTTCCAAGAAGTATATGATGCAGATCTTCACGATGTTGCAGCCGGCCCCTTTGATGACTGCCCAGCCGGCTTTAGGCTTCTTTATAAGCATGGAAGAGCAAATCCCTCTTTATGGACTCGAGTAAGCTCTCTTACTGAATTTATAGAGGCGCTAGTTTCTTTCTTTACTATTACAGAATCAGAACTTCGGACTAGCCCTGAAATTAAGGGCATAGAAAATGAATTCAGTCTTATTACTACTCAGCTAATAGGCCATGTGAGGAGTGATGAGTTTATGGAATCTGCTTTTTATCGCATGGCAAAAGCACATAACGTAGCACCAATAGCCAATCCTCTTGATAACCTTGAAAAAATAGAGAAAAAGCCCTGGGTATACACCTCAGGCGGGTCTATGAGTACTTTAGTGTCAGCGTATTTTCGCAGAGAAGAGAAGCCAACTGAGACTGCGCGCTGGGTAGAAAATGAGACTGAGCTCTTGGCATTTTTTATCGATACTATAAAGCAGCTACCGGCTCAAGTGTCTGATATGTATGTAAAAGAGTGCAACAAATCGATGCTTATTCATTCTCCCACGCATGCTTTTTTATTAAAACCGGGGCTTTTTAAAGAAGCGTGGACAAGCGATATGTATACCTACTCATGGATCAAACATAAAGTTATCGAGCCTGCTACAAGGGATATTGATGATCTTGTACTAGTAGAGGTTATGGCAGAAGACATCATCCGCTCGCTGCTTTATGCTGTTCCGCAAGATTACCGCCCTCGATTTAAACAGGTATTTCAAACCTTGCCTTATTCAACTACGCCACAAGACTTTAGAAACTCTATTATTAATGCCTTTCATACTGATAGAGGCCTGCGTGGACCAAGAGGTCCAGTACTTACGGCTGATGACGTAGATTCAATATTCTATTCTCATCTGCCCTATATCGAAGTAGGCGATATTCAACTTCTTTTGCAGGAGGTTCTTGGTAATGTGTTTTCTTATGACCCTAAACTGCAAAGCAGAGTTTCTTTAGTAGTGCAAACTGTACTAGCTCGCATTACTACAAAAAGTGTGCTTTCAGCAAAACGGCTTTTAGAGCTTGCCAAAGCGATATCTTGTTTAGTTGTAGAGGAGACGCGAATCTCAAAGGATATACATAAGGCAATTATTGAGGAGTTTCGTGCAAGAAAGAGAATGCTCGTGGCACCATTAATTGTTGCAGATTCAAATTGGGTTCGAGACTATTTTTCGTTAGTTGTAAGTCCGACAACGGGTGATTTAGAGCTCTGGAGTACGGATTTCTATGGAGTCGAAGGTCGGCCAATTAGTTACTGGAAAATGTGGGTAAATGGCTCTAGAAAGTCACCAGAATGGGGAATATTCTTTAAGCCATTTGAATATGTTGCAAGAAATTAATAGCCTAAGCAGATTTTTCTTGCAAATCTAAACGGAATTATGCTAATCCGGTCATTAAGTTAATAATGGGCAAAAAAAATTGCGCCATTTGCATTTTTACGGAGTGGAAAAAAATTTGTTCTGAAGTCATTTACAGTGATCAGTTTAGAGAAATGGCAGGGCAAAATGTGTTTACAAAAATTCCAATCCTACATATACACTGTGGCCAATATTGTTGATGCGATTCGATAAATATTGTGCAGCATGAATGTAGTAGTGCTTGCAAATTGGACGCTCAAAAAAGATTTTTTTTAGGGAACTTGCAACAATGGAGAAAACCATGAAACTAATGAAATACTTATTGCCACTCGCAATGGCAGTATGCGGTATGACCACAATGAACGCCGACGGGGACTTTTCATCAGTCCAGGAAGCTCGCGAAAGGGATCCAGACGCTGTTCTAGATTACCTTAAGTCAAAGCGCGCTATCACAATGGCGGAAAAAGGTGGCAACTTGACCATCAGCGGAGACATCCAAGTTGAATGGGATTATATGAAGTGCAGAACAGACGGCATGAAAATGCGCGGCTCCGGCTCTGCAAAGAGAAAGGCACCAACAAAGCCTGATTATACACCTTTTGCTACAAGCGAGTTTGACACTGAAGTTAACTTGATGTTTGACTACAGAACAGATCGCACATGGGCTGCTATCCAGTTCAAATACGACAATCCAATGGGTATTCGTCAAGCACGTATAGATCCAAGAAAGCGTCCTAACGATAAAGAGCGTAACCGCCTTTTTGGAAGCGGCGTAGTATCTAACATCGAAATGCGCAAAGCGTATATGGGCTACAACTTCATCGACGAAGGTACATCACGTTTAGATCTAGAAATCGGTCATCGCCGTCTTTATGACGTGTTTGATTCTGAAGTTCAGTTCTACAACTACTTTGATGGTGCATTGTTGAAGTATGCTCATAGCTTTGATGGCTTAACTGATTTTACTGCTAAAGCTGCTGCTTTTGTGGTTGATTCAGCAGTTAACCATTTCGGCTACGTTGCTGAACTTGGTTTCCTTAACATTACTGACACAGGCCTTGATCTTAAGTATTCGATCATCGACTGGCAGAGAAATGGCGCGAACCGTTATGGACACAAAAAGCCACGTGGTGCTGATTTCCTAGTATCTCAGTACACAGCTGCATACACACTACCAGCTGACATGGTTCCTTGCAAAACTAAATTTTATGGCGCTTTCCTCCATAACTCAGAAGCTAAAAAAACTCACTTCTCAAACTACAAGAAAGCTGACAATGCTTGGTATGTTGGTGTGAAGATGGGCGAAGTTCGCAAGAAAGGCGACTGGGCTGTAGATGTAAACTACCAGTGGGTAGAAGCTCAATCAGTACCTGAAACAGATGTATCTGGTATTAAGAGAGACAATCCAACAGGTACTTCTTTCTATGATGAGTCTTGGGGTGGTTTTGCTAACTACAAAGGTTACAAAATTGATGGTTTCTACGCCTTTACTGACAACCTCACAATGAACGCTTCTTTCGAGAAAGTTCGTGAGTGCAAACGCAGCATCGGTGGTAAGCATCGCTCTCATCAGTTCCAACTCTCAGCAATCTACGCTTTCTAATCTTAACCGATTAAAAGTGAATGATTCTAAAAAAGGGCTCCCAAAAGGAGCCCTTTTTTTTTGCCTACGCCCAAGTCTTATAAAGCTGTCTTAGTGTTTCATACATTAATGTGCTATTGATCTCACTGAGCGCTTCTCAGGCAAAAAATCTCTCATCATTTGTCACATTATCGATAAATAACAAGACATGCAGGATCACTCGATGCCAGGGCAAGCAAAATAATCTTAAATGATAAGAAAAGTATAACGATAAAATGATAAAGGAAACTACAAGTGGCGATGCTCATGTTTCAGCAGTAAGTTTGTTCTTGAGCTTTAGCTCTATGGAGTCCGAGCGCAGCATGCGCCGCTCTCAATTTCATCGTAAATCCTTACTTAGATAGAATCAAAGCAACATTGTCCTTACTCTAGCCTCGAGGCATTTCGTGAAAGAGTCTCGGTCTAAAATGAGAGCGGTGCAAAACTCAAGAGAGCTAAAGCTGAAGGGCAAATTCTACATTAAGCCATTCTTTGAAAAAGTGCATAAGCCCCCCCCCTAGGCCGGGGCCTGGCTTCCTATGAACTTGGATCGCCGTACGAACCATAAATAGGTTCAAAATTGTGGAAATAAAAGGTAGAGCATCGAGGTTTTGAGGGCAAGATTGCATTTGCCGATTGCACCCACAAGTTCCGTTGAGATTAGCAAGGAAGCCAAGCCACGGCTTGAAGAACGTGCAAATAATGATACGTTAACTGAGTAAATCCTTCAGCTTGCTGTTCAAGTTATAGCTGAGTCATTTCAGCTTCGTAAAGCTTTTGTGCAGGATACCCTTCAGGGAACTGGATTTGCTTTTGTTTGAAGCTAAAAAAGGCAACTGGCACGTGATGCTGCCACGTTGCTTTTAGGGTACGAATACTTTCAGCATGATGAACTGGAAGAAATATGGCGACAGATGTTCCCCGTTCTAGTGCATTTTTGATGATTGTGCCGGCTGCTGCTTCAGGATTTAGCTCATCTAGTACATAGAGTTCATTTTGTAGATTAAAGCGGCGTAAAAGGCGCTTGTATAAGGGTACTGGTGCTCTATTTTCGTTAAGGACAAAGAGGTGCATCCTTCGTGATTGAGATCCCGTTAAAATTGCAGACCAGGGCCATGGTGGAAGTGTGGAAAAAAAGAGTGCCGGTGCATGCCCCTCAAGATTTGATTTTCCGTGAACAATTGCATTAAACTTAAAGCGAGAGAGCAGCATATAAAAAAACCGTGTGACATAGCCGGATATTGCTACTGTTATAGCTGTTACGTAAAATAGCGCAATGATGCCAACAGCTAAAAAGCCTGTATCAGCTCGTATGCCGAGAACTTCACTTAACAAATAAAGCATTCCTGCCGAAAGCAAGACCCCAAAAAAACCTAAAAAGTTGGTTGTAGCTATAACTTGGCCCCTGATGGTCTTGGGGCTGGCTAGTTGAATATAGGAATCAAGTGGTACAAGGTACAGTCCACCAAAGATGCCAATTAATACAATGAGGATGATTTCTAGGACTACATAGCTACGAAAGACATTTAGTAGGATAAAGCAAAGGGCTATTCCGTAGCCACCAATAGGAACAAGCCCCAGTTCTACAGTTTTTCCAGAGAGCTTACCGGCAAGAAGTGATCCTGCACCTATTCCTAGAGCTGTGAGAAGAAAAAGGTAGCCACCCTGCACATCTGTCAGCCCAAGAGTTTCAAGAGCAAAAGGGATCATGTTTAATTGTGCATATGATCCCATAAATAAAAAGAATGCTGAGCCAAATACAGCACTAAGTAATGAGGGCTGTTTAGCGATGAGGCGTAGGTTTATAAAGAGCTCGCTAATAAAACGAGGGCTTATTTTCTTTTGCGAGCCTGAGGGCGCGGTTTTGGGGATCTTTAGGCTGGAAAAAATTCCAAGAACAGCAAAAAGTATGGTAGCACATGAGGCCAGGATAAAATTGTGGCCGCTCATATCAGTAAGAAAAGAAGCTAAAAAAGTGCCTAAAATAATGGCAACATAAGTAAATGATGCAACTATACCATTTGCTTTTGATATTTTATCTTGTGAAACAATTTCTGGTACGATTCCGTACTTACAAGGAGCAAAGATAGCGCTGTGACAGGCAAGTAAAAACAGGGCTCCATAGGCAAGTGACTTGCTTTCTAAAGAAAACGACACTAGCCCTAGCACCATCACGCAACATTCAACAATTTTCACAATAATTATGATGGATCGCTTACTGTAACGGTCGGCCATTGTTCCTGCTGTTGAGGAAAGAAAGAGAAATGGCAGCACATATATGGCGCCAACGGAGGCTAAAATTTTGTTGCTAGCAGCAGCGCCTTCTAAAGCAATAAAGCAGTAAACGATAAGCAGTTTATAAATATTATCATTCATGGCACCTAAAAACTGCGTGCAGTTTAAAAAGCCAAAAGGGCCCATCTGCAGTTTAGCAAACTGGCGTTGAAAAAAGGAAAAGCGAGAATTAGTCACATCACACGGAAGTTTATTCATAAAAACATCATATTTTATCTTACAGTCCATTCTAGAACAACAACATAAAATAGAGGAGCAAAAAAGTATCCGGTCCTTGTTGTTTGCTCCCTGATCTTCTATACTTCTCTAATTATGAATAAAGACATATGCCCTACAGTCTATATGAGCAATAGCATTGAACAGCTATTCGTTCGGCTAAAAGAGGAAATTGGCTCTCAGCTACAAAATCCCTTTTATACAGTAGAAATTATCGTTCCGGATGCGCACGTAAAAACTGTGGTGGCTTTAGAGCTTGCAAAATCTAGAGATGTTTTATTTGGAGTTGAGCTTACCACTCTCCTAGAGCTCTCCCAAAAGGTTTCGGGCACTAGCTTTTTAGATATGGTTATAGCGGCGACGGGTGTAGGCCTTAATGGTGAGGCTGCGGTAAAGCTTGCTAATGAACTTGTTTTAGAGATGTGGTATGGATGTGTAAAGGAAGCAGAAAAGCCCCCAGCGTATCATTTGGCAAAACAAAGACTCTCTTTGCGAGCAATACAACAAAGAATCCCAGATCAAACGCATCTCTTTGGGGTCTCTGCGCTCTGTCCACTTGTGAATGATTACTTATTTGAGAGATGCTCACATGCGGATGTTATCTATTACGTCCTTTCTGCTTGTATGCATTTTTGGAGTGATATCTGCTCTGATCAAGAAGCAAAAAGGCTTACTCGTAGAGTAAATGCAAAGCATGCGCAAGCACTGGCGGGCTATTTATACGATCGCTCCAAACTTTTGGCTAACAATGGTACTCGTGCAAGAGAATTCATGAGCTACTTAGAAGAAAAACTTTCTGATTTTCATGAAGAGTATGTCATAAAGAATTGGGTTGCTAAAGACGTTGCCTACTCTGAATCTCTGCGTCTAGAGGCTGTCTGTAGGGTTATTGAGTCCCAGCCTACCCTATTAGACGTTCTGCAAAATGATTTATTACTCATGGGAAGGGGCGACCATAAAAGAATTGATTTTTCTAAATCAGATGGATCTGTTGAGCTACATAAAGCACCTACAGCTGCTCGAGAAGTAGAAATTTTATACCAATACATTCAGAAATTGCAGCCAACGCTATCAGGACAGATTGTAGTTTTTGCCCCCGATATAGAGGTGTATAAACCTTATATCCAAAGTTTGTTTACTCATAACACTCAAATTATAGCAGCTAAAGAGGGTGTGATTTTACCACTGTTTTTACAGATAGTGCAGATGCCTTATAAGCGTATGCAGGCAAAAAAAATCTTTGAGCTATTTCAGTGTCGTCCCTTCCGTAAAAAATGTGGCATAGAGGCCGACGATTTATCAATGCTGGCAGCTTGTTTAGAGCTATTTGATACAAGCCAAGAGGCCTTTAAAGAGCAGGCTATTTTATCTTGGATTACATCATCAAAGCGATTGATAGAGCTTACAACAGGGGATGCTGAGGTAATAGGAAAGTGTCTTGCTACACTTGAGAGCCTTTATGGTGATATAACCATTCTTACTGCAACGAAAACAAAGTCTTTAGATGAGTGGGTAAAGCTTTTTCTAATTATACTTGAGAAATATTTTGAACCATCGCTTGATGATGCAGAAGAGTTTTATGCAATCAAAGAGGCTCTAAAAATAGTCTGTCAAAATGAGAGCGCTAGTCATTTAGAAGCAATTGATCAAGAGCAGGCTTTAAGTATTGTTAAAGTGGCCATAGATGCTGCAGTAGAAAAAAGAGAGCATATTGCTCTTGCTCCAATTGTCTTTGCAAGTCTTGGGTGTGTGAGGATTCTTCCAAGGGAGGCTGTCTGTTTTCTTGGCATGAATGAAGGGTCGTTTCCTCGAGCTTCGTCGCAGTGGCTCAGAAAACTTGGATTTTTACATTCTGCAAAACCGCCCTATACAGTATCTACAATAGACCGTCATCTTTTTATTGAGGCGTTACTTACAACAACGCGTATGCTCTATATAAGCTACCAAAGCTACAGCTATGAAGACCGTAGTTTTTTGGAGCCAGCGGGAATCATCGAGGATATACTTGAAACACTTGATCTAGCTTGTACTATAGGCAATAAAATGCCTTCAGAGGTGCTTATAAATGACCATCCGCTAGAATCGTGTAGCCAGGAGGGCTTAGTTCCACAGATACAAGTGCAGACATCTGTTTTGAAGTCGGTAAGCTCTGATTTTTCTGAGGTTATTTATACACACGAGCTGAGCCAGGTGGCAAGATCACCTCTAAAAGCCTATATGCAGCAAGGTCTTGGCTTATACTTGCGTGAATATAAGGCTAAAGTGCGCGCCACAGAATTTGAAGTGCTAGATCCCAGGACTTTTGGTAGCATGAAAAAGCAGACATTTACTATGGCTGAAGATGAAGCTCGTTGCTATGCGCTGCAGCAGTATCGATTTTTACCTATGGCGCTTAAGGTAGCCGCCTGCGAGCTTTTTGACGATGATATAGAGGCCCTTAAGAAGAATGCAAAGATCCTAGGAGTACAGATTGATGCATCTGTTGATATAGAGCTTTCTCTTACATCTAAAAGTGTTGAAGAGGTGTCACCGGGGATCTGGAAAATACCAGCTCTTACCTTCGTTATAGATGGAAAAACAGTTGCATTGGCAGGGCGTATTACGGGTCTTTATAAAGAAGGTGTTGTGGTATTTGATAAAAAGTCAAAACCTGCACTTTTTAAAGCGTGGCCAGAGATTCTTTTGGCAAATGTGCTAGCAGAGTCCTTTTCTATACAGCCAAAAGTTTTGTTTATTAAAGATGCTAAAGAGCAATCTTTTGCAATTGAGGACCCCAGTAAGAGGCTTTCTGAGTATATAGCCTACGCGCTAGATTGTCGGAAAATGCCCTCATGTCTTTACCCAGACTGGATAGATGAGCTTAGTGCAGAAGAGGCCCCATCAGCAAAACTTACCGAACCCTCTGATTTTATAAAGAGCGATCCTTATCTCGAGCTGTATCTATCACGGGCTTCTTTAGGTGAGCTCAAGGCAGAATGGCCGCGATGGAAAGTCTATGTACAGAGTATTTTTAGGGGGGCTTTATGAGTTTTGATGTGCTCGCTCGTGATTTACAGGTGAATCAACATATTCTATGCGAAGCTTCAGCCGGTACTGGCAAAACATTTACTATTGAGCATCTTTTTGTTCGTCGCTTAATTACCTCCCCTAAATGCTCAGTTAAAAATATAGCCGTACTTACCTTTACGAATGCAGTTGCAGGTGAGCTAGTCTTACGGCTTAAGAGAGCTCTTGAAAAGGCAATCGAAGATTTGCGAACAAAAAATGAAAAGGCTCCTGACTATATTTTTGCCATCATCGAGCAGGGGCATCAAAACGAGGTTGCAAACGAACTAGAAGTTGCACGAGATGAAATTGAATTTGCCGCGATTGACACTATTCACGGCTTTTGTTTTCGCTGCTTGTCAGAGTATGTAACAGGAATCCTCAATGGTGATAAGGGAAAGTTTGCAACGGGAGCTGATGTTAGTTTTTGTATTGAAGAGTTTTTTAGAAGCGGCTTAGCATCCACTGTAGCGACTCATGCTGAGCTAAAAGTTCTTTTAAAAAAACATAGATCTGATTTTGCAGTGCTTTTAGAAAAGCTTTCTGAGGCTCTTTGGGCCGAAAAAGCAGCATGTGTAGGAGCTGTTACTGAGCTTGCGAAGTCTTTACAAAATATCCAGTGCCCGTGGGGGCCAGATGAGCTTTTAGCAAAGCTCGAAGAAGCATCGCACCATTTTAAGGGCATCCGATCAAAAGATGGGGAGCTAAAAGAGGGTGTGTTTGAATCAATGCAGGCTCTGAAGTTGTTTGTAGAGCATCCTAAAAGCGACATAGCTCTTAAAGGGCTTATTGAAAACCCCCTATTTGCCTCAGAGCTTTTTTCGGATCCTAAAGCAAAATCGCTTGGGATGGAGATCCCTGTTTTAGCCTACGTACGCGAAATCGAACCATTGCTTATGGAGCTTGCCCATCCTGATGCTGTCTTTGAGAGGATGAGAGAAAGCTGTAAAAAGTTTGTAGAAGTTGAGCTTGAGCGCCGAGGTCTGTATTGCGTTGAAGAGCTTTTGTTGCGCATGGAAAAAAAACTTAGCGATCCGGCCTTTTGTGCCTATGTAAAAGAGCGCTTTTCTTGTGTCATCGTAGATGAATTTCAAGATACAGATTTACATCAGTGGAACATCATACAAACTCTTTTTGTGAAAAATTGGCCTGGTGTTCTCTATTTGGTAGGGGATCCCAAGCAAGCAATTTATTCGTTTAGAAAGGCTGATGTCTACTGCTACATGCAGGCTAAGGTTCTTGAAAACCAGGCTGTGGTTACCCTTTCGAAAAACTTTCGATCAAGTCCTGATTTGGTTTCTGCGTTAAATACGTTATTTTGTGGCCCACATACACCATCACTTTTTGTTTTGCCAAAGCTTAAAACAAGCCTTGATGTACCGCTGATTTCGTCGGGAGAAAAAGCTGAAAATCTATGCTCAGAAGATGTTGGAGCTATTCATTTTTTTCAGGCAGCGACAACGCTTGGGAAAAAGCGAAACTGGCCCACTGAAGAGTTAGAAAAAGGATGCTACTACCCATATATTGCCCACGAGATAATGTCCCTAAAAGAGCAGGGACTGGCCTTTTCTTCTATAGCTGTATTAATAAAGGATCGATATCAAGCCGATAAACTTGCAACCTATTTGGCTTCCAGAGGGGTTCCTTGCTATTGCTGGAAAAAAAGAAGCGTTATTGAATCAGAGGCGCATAACTTCCTTCAGAGACTGTGCGCGTGTGTTGCTAACTCAAAAGATCGCACTGCGCTTATAGACCTAATGATACAGAAACCCTTTGCCTATTCAAGCCAGCAGTGCGTGCGCTTGCGCGAGGATCTTCTCTTTTGGGCAGAGCATGTAACGCATTTGCATGAACTAAAACAAGGGTTTGATGAGGCGCAAGTTGCGGGGTTAGTCACTACACTGTTACAGAGTGTCTGGCCTGAGAGTGCAATGACGATGAAAGAAGCTGTTTGGAATGATAAGGAGTTTTTATTTGATCTTGAATCGCTTGTTGAGCTTTGCCTAGATCATTGCCAGACCCTCGAGGCGCTTCAAGAATATCTTCAAGCTTTAAAGAGATTTGTCAAAAAAGAAAAAGAGCAGCTGACTAGTCACTATGATCCACACGAAGAGGCCGTGCAAATTTTAACTCTTCATGCAAGTAAGGGGCTTGAATTTGATGCTGTTTTTGCATTAGGTGTGGCAAATCGCTCCAAGAATCCTGATGTAAAAGAGGATGTAGTTGAGAGGGATGCTGAAAAATTGCGCCTGTTTTATGTAGCCTGCACAAGAGCAAAGCAAAGGCTTTATTTGCCTGTAGCGTATGAATTAGAGGCTAAAGAGACCCCTGTTGGCACAGCGTCGCCGATGGAGCTGTTTTTACAAACGATTGATGATGAAGCGCCAGTTCAGTGGCTTGTAGATCAGTCAAAAGGAAAAATTACAGCCTCTACACTAGTGCCAATGCATGATATGACAGCGCTGCAAACCGCCTCAGATAAGATAGCACCTCCCCTTTTATTGTCGCCTCTTGCCTATAAGGCAAATACGTTTCAGCTTACTTCTTTTACAAGGCTCAATGATAGAAGCCTTCACACAACAAAAGCAAAAGTGCAAACAGAGCTGCCAGCAGGAATTGAAGCGGGAATAGTGTTGCATGAGCTTTTGCAAGAGCTTTTACAAAATAAAATAGAGCCAGATTCGAATTTTTTAAAAATGCGTCTTGCAGCAACGGTATTTGAGGGGTTTGAGGCAGAGCTTTTGCCTCTATTACATAGTGCACTAGGTGTAACACTGGGTGGGTTTTGTTTAAAAGATGTTAAGCGCCTTGCTTGTGAAGTTCCATTTTATCTAAAGGAGGCAAGTGGCCGCTATATTCAGGGAGTGATCGATTTGTTTTTTGAACACAATGGAAAATTTTATCTTCTTGATTGGAAGTCAAACCTTCTTGAGAGTTACTTAAAAGCTGATTTACAGCAGGAAATTGAGACCCAAGGATATGCACTACAAGCTAAAATGTATAGCGATGCATGCCTTTGTCATTTACGGAAGCAGCGTGAGCACTTTGGCGGTTTTTACTTTGTATTCTTGCGCGGTGTTGAGAAGGATCAGGGAGTTATGTTTTTAGACCCCACAGGAGATCTTGCCTATGTTTGATCCGGCGCTCTTTTCACCCATCGACTATCAAACAGGCAGCTACCTTTTAAAGAAGGCTGCATCTCAAGATAGTGATCTTTTGCTTTTTTATTGCTATCTTGCAGCAAGCTTTAGACAGGGAAGTCTTTTTGTTACAAAAGCCGATAGAGCATTACAGCCTTCACTAGAGGAGCTACAAGACCCTCTTTTGCAGCAGGCGCTCTTGAGAGGCTATGAGATTTCTAAAGAGGTTGATTTGTCCTATGTGGTGCATAATGACCAGAAGGTGTTTTTGCAAACAGCCTTTCAGCTAACTACTGAGCTTACTTGTCTTGTTCAGCAAATGACAAAGGCCGCTCCGACTCTTGTGATTGACGAAGCAGGTTTGCAGCACTCTCTTTCGCTACTTGTAGCACAAAATACTCTACTTCCTGAGCAGGCCTCTGCAATACAAGCAGCTGCAAATAAGAATGTATCCTGCATTTGGGGAGGGCCAGGCACAGGAAAGACTTATACTGCCGGATGGCTTGTAAAGCTATTTTTGGAGCAGCATGCTGATGCGCGCATAGTGTTGGCGGCCCCCACGGGAAAAGCCGCGGCTAATTTGTTAGAAAGTATTCAACGAGCAGTGGAGACATCAAAAGCCGCAGCGCTTCAGGCAAAAACGTTGCATGCACTTTTGGGATTAAAGCGCGTGCAAACCCAAGGCAGTAAGAAGCTTGATCTTGCCTATGATCTTATACTGGTTGATGAAAGCTCGATGATTGACTTAAGTCTTTGTGTAAAGCTGCTAAAGGCAGTTCCAACAACATCAAGGATTATATTTCTAGGCGATCCTTTTCAACTTCCCCCTATTGAGCCAGGAGAGCCTTTCGTTGCTTTTGTGGAAGAAAAAAAACAGCAGAATATGCCGGGGGAACTTATTACTACAAAACGCCAAGAAAACCGCGCTATCATCGATTTGGCTGATTGTGTAAAAGCTGGCAATGCAGATAGAGCGCTGCAAATTTTTTCAGAAGATAGATCAGCAGCGGTTATATTTTGCCCCTTAGATGAGTGTCAATTTATTCCGGAGGATCATGTAAAGCCGCTTTACAAATATTCAAATGCAACTGTGGAGACATTTTTTGGGGCGCTTGTACAAACAAGGGTTCTTTGTCCGCAGCGCATTGGCCCTTTTGGCACACAGGCCATTAATAACCGCATCCTTCAAGCGATCAAAAAGACAAAAGGCATACAATTTCAGCCAATCATTATCACAAAAAATGATTATGCCCTTGGCCTTACAAATGGCCAGGTGGGCGTGCTTGCTGGCGACATGGCCTACTTTGAAAACTTTGAAGAAGCAAAAGCATTACGCCAGATTCCTCTAGTGCTTTTATCATCTTATGAAACGGCCTATTGCCTCTCTGTTCATAAAAGCCAGGGTAGTGAGTTTGGTGAAGTGGTGCTTCTTTTGCCTGAAGGCTCAGAGCGCTTTGGACGCAAGATGCTCTACACGGCCATTACACGCGCCAAGAAAAAACTGACCATCTACGCTGCCCGTGCAACCCTTAATGCCTGCATCATTCAAGAAGGGCGCCTTGCAACCACGCTTTTAGGATTGTCCTGAAACAGCAAATCTAGCTAGGATAAAGTTTATGCCTGAATAGCTCAGTTGGTAGAGCAGCGTATTCGTAATACGAAGGTCGTCAGTTCGACTCTGGCTTCAGGCAATTTCTTAAACACGTAGTGTTTTTCCCCTGGTCAATTCTAAGCTTTTGTTTGCATTTTTTTGCGGTCAATGGTATCACAAATCTAGTTGTTTGTTTATTTTTTATTCGTCACTTTTATAACGGGAGTTTAGGTATGAATGTATTCTTTGCCCGAAAGTTTTTTGCAGGGGTCACTGCGTTAACATTGCTCATAACCTCGACTCAGGTTGATGCAAAGGCTCATAAAGAGTCCAAAAATAAACATGGTCGACATGATCTTGTGCGAGATCTGCTAGATACAAAAAGTATTAAAAAACAGCTTCGCACTGCGGCTAAAAAAATTAAAGGTATTGGAAGCCACAAGAGAAAATCTTGTTGCGAGCCAACGCTAATCTGCCAAAAGCTGATAGATAAAGTAGGTGGCACATTGGTGCTGCATAAATCAGGTGATTATGCCTTAACGCAAGATGTTACTGGGACGATTGTTATTGCAGCAGATAGCGTCTGTCTAGATTTGTGCTGCCATACGCTAAGTGCAGCAGGCCGAGCAAGTGCTGTTATTGCAAATGGTAATCAAGCCTTAAAAGTTTTTAATGGACGTATCACAAATTCTAGTGAAGCTGCAATTTTTGTGACAAACTGCAGTGGTGTTGGTATTTATGATCTTACCTTGACTGACCACTCTGTTGATGCAATTTGTCAAATAAACTCGATGGATATTAATGTTCATGACGTCAACTTCATAAATAGCGATATCGGCGAAAGAGCCCTTCTTTTTGATACATGCAACAATGTTACTGTAGATCGTTGCAACATAAGCGGCTACTTAAGCACAGCTGGTGCCATTGTGCAGCTACAGGGCTGTACTAACATGTCTGTTCAAGATGTAGATGTATCGCAGTGTACAAAAACAAGTGCGGGGGATATTGGCCAGCTTTCTGTCGGCACAGCCTTGGTAGCGGTAGATGGTTGCAAAGGTATTGACTTTGTCCATGTTAAAGTAAATAATAATACCATTAACAACACGGTTGCAGTACTTGATCAGCCAAATCAGTATAGAACAGCAGAGGCTATTGCCTTTTGGTCATCATCAGGCTGCTCACTCTATCGCTGCGAAACAAGTAATAATGTTGATGTTGCAGGCTCAGGCGCTACTTTAGTTACAGAAGATTACTTCCTAGCTTTTAAAAATTGTAGCAGCGTGATTGTCACAGAACATCAAAGCAGCAACAACAGCTGCCCGGTTGCGATTGCTTCTTTTGTTGGAATTGTGTCGATTGATTCATCAAGCATGGTTTTTGATGGGTGCCAGGCAAATGACAACACAATAGATGAGTTGGTAGTTCTTGGGCCTGGCACGTTTTCTCAGATGCATGGAATATGGGTTCGAGGAGGCTCATCTGATACTGTGGTGCGAAACTGCCAAACAAATGGTAACACAGCTACTAAGGGTGGAGAAGGGAGAAGTTCCGAGGTATTTAATCCTGGGGTTTTTTCTGGTATCCGCATGAATGGGGAAGGCCATGTAATTGATAATTGCCAGGCCAATCACAACAAAATGGGTGATAAACCTGACTTTACATTTGTGGCTGGTATATTAAATTCAACTGCTACCAATGCAGTCACTTCAAACTCAGTAGCGCATAGTAATACGGGAGGGCAGAGTGCCTATGGAATAGCTATTCATCCAGTTGATGTTGATGTTGTACTTGGTATGAACCAGGTAATAAGCAACTGCACAGCCAATTCTAATGGCAACTTTGGCATTTCGGCAAATTTACTTGGTGATCCTCTTCCCGAGGCTGCGGTGAATATTACAATCGTAGACTGTGTCTGCAACAGCAACGGAAGTGATGTGGGGCTCGCTGCAGGTATTATTGTGTTAAATCCAGATGCTGACAGGAACGTTCTTATAAAAGGATGCCAGGTTTCTGATACAGGATCTGATGCTTCAACTGAAGCTGCAGGCATTCAGATGATAACGGCAAGTAATGTCGTTATAGAAGATACAGAGGTTTTTAACACAACAGCGGTTGGGCAAGCGCATGGTATTGTTTTTGATTCGATTACAGACTCAAAAATACTACGCACGCAGGTTCATGGTAATAAAAATGCCGGAATTTTGCTCACTGGTGAAAATGTAAACGTAGCTATTATAGAATGTGTTGCCATGGGCAATACAGTAGGCTTTGAATTTGCTCAAGATTCAACAGCCAGCTGCTGTTTAGTGCAGGATTCAAGAGCACTAAGCAACCGACAAATAGATTTTTTACACGCACTAAGCCCACTTACAACAACGTTTGTTGGCAATGAAGCACAATGCAATAGCACCCCAGCAACAAACGCGACAAACTACTCTATTACAGGCGGCACGATCAGTCTGCAAGAGATGTCCGTTGGTAGTGGTGTTATGGTGCAGGTGCCACCTACGACAGCAGGGCTTGGATCTCGCTATGTTAACGTGAGTGTGCTTCCTTAATATTGAAAGCTGTAAGCGCATAATTTTTTCAATAAGGCAGTGGGGGTTATCCTCACTGCCTTTTTCTTTTAGCTATTTTTGACTCTTTATGAACAAAGCTGGGGTTGAAATCCCGCAAGAGAAAGAAGGCCGCCTGAGTGTATAAAGAGCACAGGGCCTTGAAGGGTCTTTTGCTGCAGAAGCTGTTGCAATAGTAAGTAGAGTTTAGATGAGTAGATAGGATCTAGAAAAACACCCTCTGTCTGGGCTATATCTTTGATCGTTGAAAAAATTTTTGCATTTGTAGAGCCGAAAGACTTTGCAGTTGGCGGTAAATAAAAGGTAAATTTTGGCATTTGGTCGATTGCTTGGCCCGTTAACTCTTCTAGTGCCTCTTTTACCAGCTGTAGGGTTTGTAAAAAGCCGTCAGGCTTTGATGCGGCAAGACATATATGGATATGGCTAGATTTCTTAAGGAATCCATAAGCGGCAATGAGGCTTGCAGCAGTAAGGCCGCTTCCAGAATCTATTAAAATATCTCCAAATGGTGTCTTACAGTCTTCTTCGTTTTTCAGAATATCAAGAGCTAACGTGACAAGGCCGGCTATTGAGTCTTGAATAGAGCCCCCTTCTGGGATGGCGCATGCGCTAAAACGATGGTTTTCTTGTTGCCAGCAAGTTGCAATGTCATGAACCTCTGCCCAGCGCTCTCGCGGTATCAGCTGGATATTTTTTTTGGGCACTAAAAGCTGAGTGAAAAGTGCATTGCCGACTGATGGGGGCTCTTTTGCCTCGAGTAAAAATAGCGTCGGTTCTATGGCATTTTCTATTAAAAGAGAGGAAAGTCCCAGGACATGGTTTGAAAATTGACTGCCTATGAGGCCTGCTTTTTTGCAGCCTCTACTTTTTAGTGCGGCAACAAGAGATCTGTACTTTCGCACCTTGGAGCCAGAAAGTAAAAACCCCAGTTCATCTTCCCTTTTTGCCCAGCAGGCAATCCCATAGTCGTTTCCGACTTTGAGCGGGTGCACGCGCGAGTGAACTGGGTAGTCTTCTTGCGGACAGTTGGTGCTGGCTGTAGTGAGTTGTTGTATTTGTGGCCCTAACATAAGGGCTTAGTATGCCACACAACGATATTTTGGGCAGCATTTGTGCGCAGGTGCGATACTGGGTCACACGCGTCACTAGGCTGAAAAATCCGCACATAGTGTCTGTCTGGGGGGCCATAGCCATCATCCAGCATGCCTAATGACATGCCAAGCTTTGAATACCCATCATCTTCATCAATATCTTCGTAAAACGATACTAACATAAAAGTCCTCTCGAGCTTGGTTGTGTATAGATGGGTCTAAATGCCTATATGACCTATTTGGGATATTTCGTACACCTTGAACTAAGAGTTGCTATGGAATATGCTTATGCAAAAATAGTAAGGCGGCAAGTATGCGAGTGGTTTTAGCTTTTTTTATGGTAGCGGTAGCTTCATTTTCTCAATCGCTTTTCTCAGAGGTCTACCACCATGACGTGGCAACAAATCAAACTGTGGTTGAGTGGACTGTTGATGAAATAGGTCCGTTCGATGAGCTTCTGGTAAGCTGGAATGCTGTACGGCCTAAAGGCGGACAATATGAAGTCTATGTTGGGGTAAAATGTGATGAATGGACCGAAGATCTTCTTTATGCAATTTGGGGAGCCGATGAGGCCCTCACCTTTACAACGCAGGCGCATGATGTGCGTATTCGTGCTAATGAGGATACAGTTGAGCTATTAGGTGGAGCTAAGGCAACCGGATTTCGTGTAAAGGTCGCGGCAAAAAACGGTGCGACGCTCGATTCGCTCTGGGCTCTACATGCATCGACGTGCGATGTTGTGCTTTTCAAGCAAAGAATTGTAAAGAACGTAGCATGGAAAGGTGCTGAATCTATTCAGCTGCCAGTTAAGGGGAGATCGCAAGTGGCCCTTGATCATCCACGCCATATGGATCTTTGTTCTCCGACCTCGACATCAGCTGTCGTAAGCTATTTGAGTAAAAGAAATTTTACCGCAGTCGATTATGCCAAAAAGGTTAGAGATGCAAGCTCTGATATATATGGTAATTGGATATTTAATGTAGCGGAAGGGGCCTCTTTTTTGGGTAAGCCATGGAATGCATTTGTAGCAAGGTATGAGTCTTTTGAGCAGATTTATGCTAATTTGAAGCGCGGTATTCCATCGGTAGTAACTATACGAGGGCCATTGCCCGGGACTATTTTTCCTTATAGCAAGGGGCATTTAGTGGCTGTAATTGGCTATGATAGCGAAAATGATCGCATTCTTTGCATGGATCCGGCATACAATCAAAATAATGAAACGTTAGTTGAATATGATAAAAATGACTTTTTGCAAGCATGTGTGCGACGTGGATGCATAGGATACTTTTTTGAGAAATAGAGAGTAGATTACTCAATGTGGATGCTAATTGTTGCTTCGATATAGGCAACTAGGATATTGTTTTAACCCAGCTCGTGTCGAAATACGGTGGAGGCAGCAAGTAGTGGATCGTTTTATTCGTAATATTAACAAAACAGGTGCAGTTGCATGCTGTTCAGAAGATGTGGCAAACGTCCTCACTCAGCGGGCCAACCTTGCTTCATGTAAAACTGTAGTAGAGCTAGGCTCTGGAACTGGTGCTATCACAAAAAAGCTCCTCGAACATATTCCGAAAGAGGCTTTGTTTTTAGCTATAGAGCTCAACGAGCAGTTTGTTGAAGAGACAAAAAAACGATGCCCTGGCGCTATCGTCTATCATGATTCAGCTGAAAATGTGAAAAAATATCTCAATCTACACGGCAAAGAGACCTGCGATTCTGTTATCTCAACTCTGCCATGGACAATTTTTGATAAAGAACTACAAGAGCGCATTCTTAACGCTATTTGGGATGTTTTGCCAGAAGGTGGTGAGTTCCTTACAGTGGCTTATACATTTGCGGCATTTCTTCCTGCGGGAAAGCGGTTTCGCACACTAATGAGAAGCAAGTTTACGACTGTACATCGCACAAAACCTATTTGGAAAAACCTTCCTCCTATATACGTCTACCACTGCATAAAATAACCTAAGACTTGTCTGGCCTATTAGTGATTTTGCATCTCTGTAAAATTATCATGTTGCTTATCCTACCGCTTGCGAGGACTGTCTATCCTGTTTTAAGTACTTTACAACCAGTTGCTTGTAATATCTTTTGCTTTCTAGGTTGTATGTAACAAATCCCACATCTTTTTGAAGCCGGGGCAAGAAACAAAAAGTTCTTGTCTTGTGCCTTCTGCTATTTTTTCGCCTTTGTCCATATAAATGATGTGATCTGCATCTTCTATAGTCGATAGGCGGTGGGCGATAATAATTTGTGTTGCCTTGCCTTTTACTTCATCAAGGGCAAGCTTTATCTGCTCTTCTGATACAGCATCAAGTGATGATGTTGCCTCATCCATGATAAGTATAGGCGAGCCTTTTACGAATGCTCGTGCAATGGCAAGGCGCTGCTGCTGACCACCCGATAGGCTTTTGCCCGCTTCTGCCAAAAGGGTATTGTAGCCGTCAGGGAGCTTTTCGATAAATTCCGCAGCATGAGCCTGGCGGGCGGCTTGTTTAATTTGATCTAGGGTAAAGGGTCTACCAAAGCTTATGTTTTCAGCTACGGTATCAAAAAAGAGAAAAGCCTTTTGGGGCACAAAGCCAATGCATTCGCGAAGAGATTTTTGGGTGTATTCATTGATATCGCGGCCATCAATGCGAATGTTGCCTCCTTGAATATCGTACAGTCGCACAAGAAGCTGTGCTATGGTAGATTTGCCGGCCCCCGTTGGGCCTACTATGGCTACAGTTTTGCCTTTTGGAATGCGAAAGCTTACATTATGAAGTACGGGTGTTGCCCCATATCCAAAAGAGACATTTTCAAAGACAATGGCGTCGGTAAACTCCTTAAGTTCAAGAGCTCCGTCGTGATCTGCCACAAGGGGGTTAAGTAAAAGGACCTCGCCCATCCGCTCGGAAGCAGCAATACCGCGCTGAATGCGCCCATTTTCTTCTGCAAACTTTTTTATAGGCTCATACACTGTAGTTAAAAGGCCGCAGTAAAATAAGACTTCGTGCAGCGCAAGCTTTAATCCGTAAAGACCAAAGAGCAGTGCAGCAACAAGGCAGAAAATACCAATAGTGTGCAAAATAGGCCTTGAGGCTATATCGTAGCGCGCACTTTTAATTTCGAGATTTGTCATTTGGTCGTTGTCATCGGTGTATTTTTTGAGTGAAAAATCTTCCATGGCGAATATCTTAATAGTCTGAATGCCTGCTAAAAACTCCACTAAAACAGAAGCAAAGGCTTCCTGTTTCTTTTGTATCTGCTTTGCAATACGTTTAATCCGCTTTGCAAGAAAGATAATAGGTAGCACTAAGGCCGGAAGTCCCAGAAATACAGCTAAAGAGAGCTGCCAGCTAATAGCAAAGCAAATAATAAGAGTGGTAAGAAGTGCAAAAGGTGTCTGTAGATAATTTGTAAGTGTCGAGTTGATGCCATCGGCGATCATGGTTGCATCATTAACAACGCGTGATGAAAGTGAGCCTATGTTATGTTGTTGATAAAAGCTCATAGGAAGTGCTTGGAGGTGCTCAAAGTAGCTCTGGCGCATATCTCGGCTTACACGTATGGCAAGCAGCCTTGTGCCAAAGCGATAGCTAAAGAGTGTGACTGCTTTAAAGAGCGCAACTCCAATTAGCGCAAAGATAAGGTATGTAACGTTAGTTTCGATGGGGATAAACTTGTTAATGTAGGCAACACCCTGATTGATCACTCCGGGTTTTTTGTGGGCATTTACAAAAGCCTCTGCCTCTTGTTTTGTGATTATTCCCTTATTTGAAGAGTCGATTGCATCAAAGCGCGAGTCAAGAATAGCCCGATTTACGCTATTTGTGCTTTCAAGGTGGTTATTTTCCATGGGTGCAAAGAGCTCAAAGAAGTCAGGGCCCTTCTTTGCAATGACCCCCAATGAGAACATTTCAAGCTGTCCGGCAAAAGTAAAAAGTAGGCTGGCAACCATGCTGAAGGCAAAAAGTGCCACGTAATGAGATTTGCCAAAGGCGATTTTAAGTAATTGTTTCATAGTTTGTCCACATAAGCCGAGATTAAGAAGATATGATAAACGAACAAAAATTACTTGCCCAGAAGAGACAGTGCCCTATAAATTTGTAGCGCCTCTTGTATGAGCTAAGTAGGTTTATAATGAATGTTAAAAAAAGATATATAGCAAGCGTGATGCTGCTCATTTGTTTGCTGGGCGTAACTGTGGTTGCCTGTACAAAAATGAACGCAAAACCCCCGGTATCCTCCCCAACGCAAATTGTAGATGTTGAATTTGACGAAGGCCTTGGTAAGGGGCACCGCATTTTCTCTCTCGTTGAAAAATCAACATCAGATCAGAGGCGCTATCGTCTGTTAAAGAAAGTTTGGCAAAGAAATAGGCCTTCGTTTGTTCATACAACAAAAACTACAAAAATTCCAAAAATAATTCACCAAATATGGCTAGGACCTAAGCGTCCTCCTGGTTTCTTTTTGAAATTTCGCGAAAGCTGGCAGAAATTGCACCCTGACTGGGAATACCGACTTTGGACTGACGCCGACCTTGCGACGTATGACTTTGAGATGCGAGATTTATTTGATCAAAGCGAAAATTATGGTGAAAAATCAGATATTTTACGCTGCGAGGTGCTTCTTAAGCATGGGGGGGTGTATGTCGATGCAGATTTTGAGTGTGTCAAGCCAATAGATGAGCTGCTAAGTAAGTACGATTTTTTTGCAGGAATTGAGCCACCTCATGAAATTCCTGAGAGCAGCAGAGTTCTTTTAATTTCAAATGCATTGATCGGAGCAATCCCGGGTCATCCTATTTTAAAAAAATGGAAAACAACGATTCGGGAGCGTTGGAAGAAGGCTGAGGATGAGTGTTTTACTAACATAGAAAAAGTGCTTGTAAGAACTTTTTTATCTTTTGGCAGGGCTGTAGAAGAAAAGCTTGATTCTTCAGAGCACGTTAATGTTGTATTTCCCTCGACTTATTTTTTTCCAATATGTCCCGATCACATAAGAAAACCAATAGATCCACCAAATCTTCTTAAAAGAGCGCTTATTGCATTTGACCTCCGTAAGGATAAACCTTTTTCGCATGTTATGCCAGAAACGATGGCTGTCCACCATTTTGCAGGGACTTGGCAAAAGGGCTCACTTGAGATGATAAAAGAGGTTCAAAAAGAAATCCTACGACTCAAGAAGGAGCAAGCAATACTCGTGCGCGATGTTCAGGAGTTAAAAAATAATCAATTGAGTAAGAGTGGAGACTAATGAAGGCATATAAAAAGTTAGGCGTACTTAGTCTTATAGTTGCCTTAGCGCTAGGTATTTTTGTTGTAAGCTCCAATCAGCATCCTAACCGCGTATGTGATGCTGATTTTGAGGTTGCCATGGGGAAAAATAGCCCCGAATGGCACCATCTATGTGCACATAATGGTAGCTATACGAGGTTTACTGCACTTAAAAACCATTACGAACACTTAAAACCTTCTCAAGCATTAGCGTCATCCGAATCTAAAATTCCAAAAATAATTCACCAAATATGGCTAGGGCCCAAGCCGCCACCAAGTTATTTTTGGGAATATAGCGAATCCTGGAAAAAGCTAAACCCAGACTGGGAGTATCGTTTTTGGACAAATAAGGATGTTGAAGAGCTCGACTTTGATTTAAAAGATCTTTTTATGCGTACGCCTAATTGGGGTGAAAAATCAGATATCCTTAGGGCAGAGCTGTTAGATCGCTTTGGGGGTCTTTATGTGGATACTGATTTTGAATGCATAAAGCCTTTTAACGATTTAAATCATAAGTATGACTTTTATGTTGGCCTTGAGCCACCTCATGATGGAGATGTGACTTCATCTGCGCCCCATATTACCATTTCGGATGCGTTGATAGGGTCAACCCCTGGTCACCCTATTATCAAGAAGTGGAAAAAGCTTATACGTGCACGTTGGAACGAATATGAGCAAAGATATCCCGATGGGCCAAAGCGTGTGTTGCTTAGAACCTTTTATCCATTTGGACGAGCAGTCATTAGTAAAATGAACGATCCTGAACGAAGTAATATTGTTTTTCCGGCGACATACTTTTTTCCACTTACTTTTACAGAAATTTCTAAGGGGCGCTTAAAAAAATTAGGGTTCTTCAGACAGCAGCTTCGCCATGTGCTTTTGGCCTTTAATTTACGTCAGCCAATTCCCTTTGTTGAGGTACAGCCTGAGACAATGGCTATTCATTATTGGGGAAATAGCTGGGTAAAGAGCCATGATGAGCGATTTAAGGATATGCATAAGCAAATTGTCGAATGCCAGCGGGAATTTGAAAATGAAATAAGTTCTTTGCGAACTGAGGTTGATTACCTAAAGGGCAAATTAGCCCAAAACCAGTAATGTATTGAGTGTATTACGCTTATATGCTAAATTTTTCGGGATTTTTAAGTTAGGAGAGTTATGCGACGAATTCTTAAAGCATCCTTGTGTGTGCTTCTAGTATTAGGGATTAGCTTTGCTGTGGCCTGTTCCAGCAAGAAAAAAGAGAAAGTCAGTGGTTTTAAACCGATTATGGTTGTAGATTTTGATGAATCTTTGGGTAAAGGCTGTAGTGAGTACTCTTATATTTTTTCAAACCCAGACGACGTAAATCGATACGAAATTCTTAAAGGGCTTTGGCAGCAAAATAGCCTGACAACAGTACCTGAATCTGAAACAGTTAAAATCCCCAAGATTTTGCACCAAATTTGGGTGGGTCCTAAAACCCCGCCATCTTATTTTGTTACATTCCAAGAAAAATGGAAAAACCTTCATCCTGACTGGGAGTATCATCTTTGGACCGATAGCGAGCTAGAAGATCTTAATTTTGAGCTAAAAGATCTTATTGATGCATCTCCAAACTACGCTGAAAAATCAGACATCATCCGCTCAGAGCTTCTGGACCGCTTTGGTGGAGTCTATCTCGATGTTGACATGGATCCATTTCAGGCATTAGATGAGCTTCATAAAAAATATGACTTTTACTGTGGCATAGAAAATCCTCACAAAATTGCAACAACGAACAACCGTCTCTGGCTTGGGATATCAATTATCGCATCAGCCCCAAATCACCCTATTTTAAAGCGGTGGAAAGAGCTTATTCGTGCGCGCTGGAATGAAGTAAACAACAACTACAACTCGCCGATAGAGCGTGTGATTAATCACACCTATTTCCCTTTTAGTATGGCATTTTTTGAGAAGCATACTGAAGGCAACCTTACCAATATAGCACTGCCAACAACCTATTTTTATCCATTAGCCGCTGAGCAAGCAGCAAAACGAAGAGCGTCTGTACGTGCACTTCGCGAGATGTTTTACGATGTGCTTATCGATTTAAAGCTAAAAAAACCTCGCCCATTTTCCCGTGTAGCCCCAGAAACAATTGCTGTACACTATTGGGGCAACTCCTGGCTTCCATCGCAGCATGAGCAGTTAAAAGACTTGCAGCATCAGCTCGATTTACTACGTAAAGAAACCTACAGGATGCAATCTCGCTTGCGTCAGATTGAATCAAATCAATCGAAGCCTATAGTAGCACCTGTTCAAAGCACAGAAGAGCCATCAGCTCAGCAAGTTGCTTAATAGATTGATGTGGGCTTTTAGTATAAGCCCACTTGTGACTCAAGTGAAAATATGTGCTTTATTCTCTTAAGTATTCTAAGGTCATAAGTAATTTATCCTCGATGACGAGATGAGAAGGCTTTCCTCCCCGGGACATTCTTTGCTTCTCGGCCTCTTTGACTATTGAGGTCATTTGTACAAAAGTCTCCTTTCGCACTCCCGTTAACCTTCTAAATTCAATGGATGAAAGTTTCTGTATCGCTTTGTATTTCTGCATAGATGACCGA